>RFPZ01000100.1 GCA_009925905.1 Candidatus Aquidulcis frankliniae | reverse complement strand
GCAGCTTGAGGCTCGTGAGCAGGCTGGCGAGTTCGACATCATGTCGAAGAAGGAGGCCTCCAAGCTTGGCGACAAGCTTGAGAAGCTTCGCGGAGCGCTTGGCGGCATGCGCCGATTGCGCAAAGCGCCAGGCATGGTGTTCATCATCGATCCAAGCCGTGAAACTCTCGCGGCGATTGAAGCGAACAAGCTTGGCATCCCAGTCGTTGGTACGGCCGACACCAACGTCGATCCCGATCTGCTCAACTACCCCATCCCTGTGAACGACGACGCAATCAAGTGCATTCGCCTGATTTGCGCCGCAGTTGCTGATGCAGTAATCGAGGGTGCGGCGATTCGCGCTGCGCGACTGCCTGAGCTCGAGGCACAAGAGGCTGCAGCAGCAGCCGCGGAGAGCGCTGCAGATGCACCTGAAGCTTCCGCCGTGCAGGACGACCTTGTTGCTGCGCTGAGTGCTACCGGCACGTTGAGCTTCTCGCCTGATGAAGAGCCCTCGTCCGCCGTCGACACCACCCCAGCAGTGTAAGGAGGCCACCATGGCGATTAGCGCAGAGGCTGTACGAGACCTACGCGAGCGCACCGGCGCTGGGATGATGGATTGCAAGCGCGCACTTGAAGAGTGCGGTGGCGATGTGGAGAAGGCCGTGCTGGCGCTTCGCGAGGCTGGCCTTGCCGCCGCCGCAAAGAAGGCCGGACGCGATGCACGTGAGGGACTCGTCTCTTCGTACATCCATACGGGCGGCCGAGTTGGCGTCCTGCTTGAAGTGAATTGCGAAACCGACTTCGTCGCGCGCAATGAGCAGTTTCAGAAGCTGGTGAAAGACATCGCAATGCAGATTGCGGGACTTCACCCGCTCTATGTGAGCCAGGACCAAATCCCTGCCGCTGCGCTTGAAGCGAAGCGCGCCGCACTCCTCGAGGACGAGGCGCTCGCCAAGAAGCCAGAGGCAATTCGCGCGCAGATCGTCGAGGGTCAGCTCCGCAAGTGGTTCGAAGAGGTTTGCCTTCTCGATCAGCCGTTCCGCGACGGCGACGAGACCGTGGGCCAGCTGATCACGAACGCGATTGCCACAATCGGCGAAAACATCCGAGTACGGCGCTTCGTGCGCTACGCACTCGGCGAGGAGCTGTAGGCCCCACATGATTGGGGCGGTGGAGGCGGCATGACCGAAACCACACGCTATCAGCGGATTCTGCTGAAGCTCTCCGGGGAGGCACTCCTCGGGAAGCTTGAGTACGGCGTTGATCCTGCAGTGGTCGCATTCGTTGCCGAACAGGTGAAGGCCGTCACGGCGCTCGGCGTACAGGTTGGCATCGTGGTCGGCGGCGGGAACATTTTCCGTGGCATGGCCGCCGCTACCGCGACCGGAATGGATCGCGCAACCGCCGACTACATCGGCATGCTCGCAACCGCCATGAATGGTCTCGCCCTCCAGGATGCTCTTGAGCGAGCAGGCGTGCCAACACGCGTCATGACCGCAATTGACATGAATGAGGTCGCCGAGCCGTACATTCGCCGACGTGCGGTGCGACACCTTGAGAAGGGCCGCGTCGTGGTCTTCGTGGCCGGTACAGGGAACCCGTACTTCACTACCGACACAGCTGCTGCGCTGCGCGCCGTGGAGATTGGCGCTGAGGTTGTCCTAAAGGCCACTAAGGTCGATGGCGTCTATGACAAGGATCCGGTGAAGCATTCAGATGCGAAACGGTACCCGGCGATCACTTATGGGCAGGTGCTGGTTGATGGACTTCGGGTGCTCGATGCCGCCGCCGTTTCACTCTGCATGGAGAATGACCTGCCGATCGTGGTCTTTGACCTCGACGCCCATGAGAATATTCTGAAGGCGGTGCGTGGCGAAACGGTCGGCACCCTAATCAGCAAGGGGGGTACGCGATGAGTGGCACGGCAACGGAGCGCATGACCAAGGCGGTCGAGGCCTTCAGCAAGGATCTCGGCGGCTTCCGCACCGGACGGGCGAGTGCATCGCTTGTTGAGCGCGTCACGGTTGAGCACTACGGCGCGATCACGCCACTCAACCAGATGGCCGGCATCAGCGTTCCTGAGAACACCCTTTTGGTAATTCAGCCGTGGGACAAAACTGCGATCCCAGCCATTGAGAAGGCGCTCAACAATGCCCAGCTCGGCATGACTCCAGCGGTCGATGGCGGCGTCATTCGGCTCCGCGTCCCTGCGATGACCGAAGAGCGCCGCAAGGACCTTGTGAAGCAGATGGGGAAGCGCGCTGAAGAGGCTCGCGTTGAGATTCGAAATGTGCGACGTGACGAGCAGGAGGCGGTGAAGAAGGCTGAGAAGGCTAAGGAGATTGGGGAAGATGATTCCCGCCGCCAGCTCGAAACAATCCAGAAGCTGACCGATGCAAAGATCGCTGAGATTGACAAGTTGACCGCTGCGAAGGAGCGCGAGGTTCTCGAAGGGTGACCGACGCCGATATTCGGCGACCAGCTGACGCGCAGCCGCTGGTACACAGCACCCCACCGCCAGATGGCGCGCCAAACCATGTCGCGATCATCATGGACGGGAATCGCCGCTGGGCACGAAACCAGAATTTGGATGAACTCGCTGGACACGTCGCGGGTACCGAAGCGCTCCGTGCCGTTCTCAAGCATGCGGTTCAGATTGGTATTCCGCATTTGACTGTGTATGCATTCAGCCGCGAGAACTGGGCTCGGAGCGACAAGGAGGTTTCGCAGTTATTCAATCTCTTGGCGAAGGTTATTGATGACGAAACCCCCGAACTAATTGAACAGGGGGTTGCCGTGCGCTTTCTCGGTCGGCTCGCTGAA
>RFPZ01000099.1 GCA_009925905.1 Candidatus Aquidulcis frankliniae | reverse complement strand
AATGTTCTGGAAGGTGCGCGCAAGACCGGCAACAACCATGTCGTTCGGGCGAGCAGGCCGCGTGACGCCGATGCGCTTGATAAGGCGGTTGTACCAAGTGGGGCGAACGATGTTCAACAGAAGTGCACTGACAAATCCAAGGAGTGCGACCGCCACCGAGGCCACTCCCTCAACGAGGCCAGTATCTCCGCCTACCACCATGAGGAAGTAAATCGCGAGGGCAATAAACGGAATCGTTGGAAGAACCAGGAGGATCGGCTCGCGACCAGCGCCGGTCGGCGGCGAAATCAACGGCTTACCGTCGAGTTCAATGGTGCCAGCGGTTGGGGCGTAGATTCCAGCGATCACGTTAAAGAATGTGGTCTTCCCTGCACCGTTTGGCCCAATGATGGCGCTGATTGAGCCGCGTGGGATCTCAAAGTCAACGTTGTTCACGGCCACAAGGCCGCCGAACTTTCGCGTGACTCCACGGGCCTTCAGCATTGGGCCCTTCTTTGCTGTGCTCACTTGAGGCCGCCCTTCCCTACCTTCAGGGGGGCAAACTCACGCATGCGTCGGCGCGCAGGGAAGATACCTTGTGGTCGCTTGAGCATCATGAGTACCAACACAATGCCGTAAAGCACGTACTGGAATTCGAGGAAGTCGATCTGATTGAGGACTGGGATGTTGAAGTTCTCAACGAGGGTATTCAGCTGCTTCAACAAGATGCTCTGGAAGAGGTAGATGATGAACGCACCGGTGGCAACGCCGATGGTATTGCCCATTCCACCAAGCACCACGGCCGCAAGGGCACTAATGGAGACTGCGAAACGGAACTGATCGGGGGTGACGATCGTGATCTTGGCCGCGTTCACCACCCCGACGATTCCCGCAATTGAAGCGCCGACGGCAAACGCCTGGAGCTTCGCGATCACTGTGTTGACGCCCGAAGACTCCGCGGCGAGCTCGTCTTCGCGAATGGCGTCCCAGGTGCGGCCAAGTCGCGAATTCTCGAGTCGGTAGATCATGATCATGACCAGGGTGAATAGGACGAGGACCAGGCCATACATGGGCCACGGATTGATCAACGTGAACTGCAGAATTCCCGGGATGCTGGGCTTATCGATGCCACCGATACCGTTGACACCGTCAGTGAACTTGTCCGCGTTCATCAGCGTGATCGGCACTATCTCACCGAAGCCAAGGGTCACGATCGCGAGGTAGTCACCCCGAAGGCGGAGTGTTGGCGCGCCGAGGAGCACGCCGAAGATCGCACCGACAATTCCGCCAGCGAGCAGCATCGGCCAGAACGGAAGGTGAATGCCCGAGAAGGGCGAAGCTGCAAGGGCATAGGTGTACCCGCCGAGGGCGAAGAAGGCGGCATAACCGAGGTCAAGTAAGCCCGCGAAACCGATGACTACGTTCAGCCCCATGGCCAACATGGCGTAGATCGCCGCGGTCGTGAACGCATTCACCCAAGCGTTCGTCGACTGGATGCCATCGAATGGCGGCACGCGCGTCAGTAGCGGCAACGCGATGCTCAACAGCGCCACGCCAACGAAGATACCGAGGCTGCGGTGGCGACGGAAGAATGCTCGGACTGGAGCGAACGGACCAGTCACAGCGTCGGCGATGCGATTCATGCGCGGTCACCCGAATGTGAGCCGAGAAGTCCGGTTGGGCGGAAGACAAGGAAGATCACCAGAAGCGAGAAGACCACAGCGCCACCCCAACGTCCGTATCCGAAGGCTGAAGCCCCAACCTCAATGAAGGCGATTAAGAAGCCACCGAGTGCAGCGCCAGCCGTGTTGCCGATTCCGCCGAGCACGGCGGCGGTGAAGGCCTTGAGTCCGGACTGGAAACCTAGGGCGAAACTGGTATTGCCGTAGTAGAGGCCGTGAACGACACCTGCGGCGCCAGCCAGGCCAGAACCAATGAGGAAGGTGATCATGATCGTGCGGTTGATGTCGACGCCCATAAGAGATGACGCATCACGATCCATTGAGGTAGTGCGCATCGCACGGCCAGTGCGGGTGCGCGAGATGAAGACCTGCAGAGCGAACATAAGCGCGACCGATGCACTAATTACAAAGATGTTCAGGAGTGGAACTCGGGAACCAGAAACCTGAATGGACCACTCGATTGGCACGAGCTGGGGCACCGTAACGATGGTTGGCCCGAAGAAGAATTGAATGATGTTCTGCAAAATGAAACTCACACCAATCGCGGTGATCAGTGGGGCAAGTTTGGGAGCGCGGCGCAACGGTCGATACGCTAAGCGCTCGATGAGCGCACCAACCAGCGCCATTACCGCAATGGTCAGCGCAAAGAGAATCAGAACGCTCGCGGCAAGCATCGGTACGTTGGTGATGCTCCCCTCAGCGCCCAAGAGGCTGCTGCTAATGAACATTGCAACAAATGAGCCCACCATGAAGACGTCGCCGTGTGCGAAGTTGATGAGCTCAATGATGCCGTAGACCATGGTGTAGCCGAGGGCGACCAGGGCGTAGATCGCGCCAAGGGTGAGGGCGTTCACGAATTGATCGATTCCCAGAATGGGGAGTGAGATTCCGAGGAAGAGCACGATACCAATCGGAAGGCGCAGATTGCCGAGGAGGCGCACAGCAGAGGCGCTCGTCACGTTGGCAGTGGCCATATACCCCCCTACTGACAGCCCGAGCGGGCTGCTGATTGATTCAGTAGATAGTGCCGCCCAGCGGGTGATTCGGCAAGGGGGCGCCCTTGGGAGGGAAAAGAGGAGCCCCCACCACCCCTGCGGGTGATGGGGGCCCTCACGGTTGCCTCGATCAGGCGGCGCAGGTTCCCCTACGCGGCCGGATTAGTTCCCGTAATTGATCTCCT
>RFPZ01000098.1 GCA_009925905.1 Candidatus Aquidulcis frankliniae | reverse complement strand
GGCGATCGCTTCCAGATGGGCTTCGGTGGCAAGGGCGCAAACCAGGCGGTGCAGGCGGCGCGCTTTGGCGCGCCAGTCGCCATGGTCAACGCCGTCGGTGATGATGCATATGGTGCATCACACCTCGCGAACTTCGTGAAAGAGGGGATTGATACCCGCTGGATGCGAACAGTTCCAGGCTCTAGTGGCGTTGCGCCAATCTGGGTCGACGCGAACGGGATCAATCGCATCATCATCGTCCCTGGCGCGAATAACGAAACAGACCCAGCTGTTGCCGAGGCTGCGGTGCGCGACTTCAAACCAACGATCGTCGTGGGCCAGTTTGAGATTCCACAGGCGACCACCCTTGCCGCTTTCCGCGCAGCACGCGCCGCGGGTGTCACAACGCTGCTGAATCCGGCCCCAGCTGCACCCATCGACCCCGAGCTCCTTGCCGTATCCGATTGGCTCGCCCCCAATGAGATGGAATTCACGACACTCTTTGGCGGCTCAGCGATTGGCGATGGTGCCGACGAGCGAATCCTTGCCGCCGCGGCCAAGAGCGGCGTGAATCTACTCGTAACCCTTGGCGGGCACGGGGCAGCCATCGCCCAGCGTGGACAGCCGATTGAGCGCGTCAGCGCGCCGAAGGTGACCGTTGTTGACACGACCGGCGCCGGAGACTCGTTCCTGGGGGCGTTCTCATTCGGTCTCGCCAGCGGCCTCACCCCTGTGCGGGCGGCGGAACTTGCCGTAGCCTGCGCCTCGCAGAGCGTGCAGAAGCCAGGAACACAGAGCAGCTACCTGTCACGGGAAGAGGCGGCGGAACTCGCCGCGCCGTATCTAGCGGGAGGAGCACACTGATGGCAGCAAGAGAGGACGACGGCCGCAAGCACCATATCGGCATCAAGCAGGGCGAGGTCGGCCGCTACGTGCTGCTCCCAGGCGACCCCGATCGCGTTGAGGTGATCGCCAGCCGCTTCGACAACCCGAAGTTCCTGATGCGCCGTCGTGAGTACACCACGTGGACTGGTGAGCTTGATGGCGTCCCTGTGGCTTGCACCTCTACGGGAATTGGTTGCCCATCTACCGCAATTGCCGTTGAGGAGCTCGTTGACGTTGGCGTTGACACCCTCATTCGCGTGGGGACCTCGGGCTCAATGCAACACCACATCAAGCCAGGCTCGGTCGGCGTGATCAGTGGCGCAATTCGCGACGAGGGAACGAGCCGCCACTACCTGCCGTTGGAGTTCCCATCCGTCGCCGACCTTGACGTCACGCTCGCACTGCGTGAAGCGGCAAAAGAGAGCGGCTTCCCTTGGTATGTTGGCATCGCGCAGTCAAAGGATTCCTTCTACGGCCAGCACAACCCAGAGCGCATGCCGATTGCCGAAGATCTGCAGCGCCGCTGGAAGGCGTGGATGGCGGGCGGCGCAATTTGCTCCGAGATGGAGGCCGCAACGCTGTTTATCGTTGCCGCAACGCTGCGAGTGCGCGCAGGGGGCGCGATGCTCATTCTTGGCAATCCTGATCAGCGTCCGATGACCGAAGAGGAGGTTGCCAACTCTTCGATTGATCGCGTAATTGACACGTCAATCGCGGGCCTGCGCAAACTCATTGCTGCCGATCGAGCCGCCGGCCGCATCAAGTAGTTTTTCGCACATGTCGCAGCGAAAACTCATCCTCGATGTTGACACGGGGATTGACGATGCCATGGCGATCCTCTACGCACTGGCATCGCCCGATGCCGAGTTGCTCGTTGCCACCTGTGCGCCAGGAAATGCGAGCCTTGAGGCGGTCGTGCGCAATACTCGTGGTGTGCTGGACGTTGCCGGCGCGCCACATATTGATGTGATTGCTGGTGCTCGTACCCCCCTAGTGAAGCCACTCGTCACCACACCCGAGACACACGGCCCAACCGGCCTTGGATACGCAGTCCTTCCGGAACCATCAGCTCCGCTCAGCACGCCGACCATCGATGGATCAAATGCTGCTGCAGCGCGCATCGTTGCAGAGGTGCGTCGTCATCCAGGGGCTGTGACAATCATCGGCTGTGCGCCAGCCACGAACATCGCGGCTGCGTTTCGTTTAGACGCTGAACTTCCGGCACTCCTGCACGACGTGGTGTTGATGACTGGAGCGGTGACGACACCTGGGAACACCGGGGCCCGAAGCGAGTGGAACGCCTGGTGTGATCCCGAGGCGCTCGACGAGGTCATTCGTGCGTGTGCTGCGGTTGGTCGACCTGCGCTGATCCTGCCGCTTGATGCCACGGAGTCAGCGCTTATTCGTCCACCCCACTGGTCGGCACTCGTTGCCGCTGCTGGCCGTGCAGGCGCACCGCGCGGCGACAGCACCCTCAACCCGGTTCTGCACTTGATTGATGATGCACTCCGCTTCTACGACGAGTTCCATCTGCAGTACGACAAGATCGAGGGATCACACATCCACGACGCCTTCACCGTGGCAGTTGCACTTGACTCAACCCTTGCCACGATCGTCAGCGCACCGAGTGCCGTTGAAACGCGTGCGGGGATCACCCAAGGCGATCTTCTCGTTGATGTACGGGGCCGAACCAACACCCCAGCGAACAGCCGTGTCGCCATTGCCGGCGACGGTGAGGCGTTCCTTCAGCGCTTTGCGGAGCGGGTCGGGCGTTTCTCAGCGCGTTGAGCCCCAAGCAGGATCGGGATGACCATGGCAAGGGCCAGGGGGATGAGAATCAAGCGAGCCTCGGATGCGCCAGCCGCATCGATGGCGACACCGCCAACCGCCGAGCCAGCTGAGATGCCGAAGACAACACCACCACCAATCAGTGCGAACGCGCCGCTTCGCGCCGCCCCACCGGCACGCTCGGCAATGACGGCGTTCTGCTGAATAAACATCGG
>RFPZ01000097.1 GCA_009925905.1 Candidatus Aquidulcis frankliniae | reverse complement strand
GCTGGTCTCGCGAGCCCTGGATGGGAACGGTTGACTGATCTCGGTCGCGTGCGTGCGTGCTTATGTCCACCGAAGCCCGGGGGACCTCCGTAGCATACGACATCACGCTCATCTCTCATAGGGGCTGCCCTATGATCAGGCGAACCAGGGGGCCGCTGGCCCCTCCCAGTCTCGTGGAGGTTCCTACCAATGCCCAGCCGAACGCTCGTCGCCGCCCTCGCCGCTGAGGCGATCGGCACCTTCCTCTTCTTCGTCCTTGGCGCGGGGGCGGTGATCATGAATGCCCAAACTGGTGGTGATGTTGGTCTCATTGGCATTGCCCTCGCCCACGGTCTCGCCCTTGCGGCACTCGGCACTGCCTTCGCCCCGATTAGCGGAGGACAGTTCAACCCGGTCGTAACGGTAGCCCTCTGGCTTGTTGGCAAGGTGCGAACGATCGAGGGGATCCGCTTCATTGTTGCTCAACTCCTTGGGGCAGTCGCCGCTGGGTTTGCCCTCAAGTTTGCGTTCGGTGGCTTCGACGCCGGTGACAATGCGTGGTCTATTGCTGGCGGTGGCGCACCAAGCGTTGCAGCTGGACTCACCCAGATCACGGCCATCGCCGTCGAGGCGGTGCTCACCGCACTCCTCGTTTACGCCGTACTCCTTACGGCGGTCGACAAGCGGGCACCGCAGCTCGGTGCCCTCTTCATCGGTGGCGTGATCGTCGCCGACATCATGGTGGGCGGTCCACTCACCGGTGCAGCGATGAATCCTGCGCGCTGGTTCGGCCCAGCACTTGCATTCGGCGACCTCTCGGGGGCAGTCGTCTATATCGCTGGACCACTGATCGGCTCGGTCGTCGCTGCCCTCTCAGTTCGATATCTCTTCGCCGAGCGCTAAATGCCGGGCGACGATTGGGCAGCGCAGCGCCCTTCGTGGCTGAAGACGGCGCAGCGTTGGTTCGGTCGACTGATTGGACTTGTTGCACCGTTCCATGCGCGCCTAGCACTCGCAACGAACGGTTGGGTTTCACCCAACCTTGGCGGACGGCCGGGAATCATCCTTGAAACGACTGGGCGAAAAAGCGGCGTGCCGCGCCGCGTCGTGCTCACCTACCTCCCCGATGGTGAGCGTATCGTCGTAATCGCCAGCAACTACGGCCGTGAGGGGCACCCTGCCTGGTATCGCAACATTGAAGCCGAGCCGAACGTCACCATTATCTACAAGCGCTTTCAGCGACCCTATCGCGCGCGCATTGCGGTAGGCGAAGAGCGTCTGCGATATCTCCGCGCAACAGATGATGCGACGTACGGCGTCTATGCGGCGTACGCACGAAAGACGTCGCGTGATATTCCGGTCGTTGTTCTTGAACCAGCAACAAAATGAGTGGAGCCGCTGCCGCACTGAACGCTGCTCGACGACGACTCGTCGTTGACTCTCTGGGCATCTGGGTAATTGCAATCATCGTAGGTGGAATCTTCGGATTCACCGCACGCCAGGGTGGGCTTTCACTCGTTGAGGCGATTGCCTTTAGCTCCATCCTCTTTGCCGGTGCTTCGCAATATGCAGCTGTCGGGCTCCTTGTCATCAACACACCGTGGCCCTCCATTGCGCTACTGGTGTGGCTACTGAATGCACGGCACCTTCTCTACTCCGCCTCCATTGCGCCGTACACGGCCAAGCTCCCACTGAAGGTGCGCGCCGGACTCGGCTTCCTACTAACCGACGAGGCATTCGCGCTGACAACCGCACATATCGCACGCTTGGGACGAATTGATGTTCCTGCAGCGTGGTACGCCGGATTTACGATCTTCATTCCGTGGAACCTTTCGACGATTGCAGGCTGGCTTGCAGGAGCGGCACTCCCCGACCCAAGTTCTATCGGGCTCGATGTGGTCTTCGCAGCCGCTATGGCTGGGCTTGCGATCGGACTTGTCAAGGATCGCGCTGCACTCGTTGCACTGGTCGTTGGGTGCGGGGGTGCGGTTGCCGCCGCGCTCGTACTTGACTCGAGCGTGGCGATTATGGCCGGTGGTCTTCTTGGGCCACTCGCCGGACTGACGCTCTTTCGGAGGAGCACGTGATCACCGATCTCTTCAGCACTGATCTCGTTCCTCTAGCGATCCTCGGTGGGCTTGGCACGTATGCCGCGCGCGCACTCCCGATGCTGGTCCCCGGCATTGATCGCCTTCCACCCGCCGTGCTTGAGTACCTGCGGCTGATCGGTCCGGCGGTGTTGGGCGCGATCGCTGCGGCATCCGTGTTCGTACAAGACGGTGTGTTCGCGGTAGGGCCTGAGGCGATTGCCGTTTCCGCTGGTGCCGCCGTTGGTCGATGGCGCGGCAACCTGCTGTTGGGCATGGTGGTGTCGGTGCTGGTCGTGCTCACACTGCGCGCTACCCTTGGCGCATGATTGACCTGAACGGAATCCACCTGCGGAATCGTTTAGTGACCAGTTCAAGCCTGCTCGGGTACGGCGCGCCAAAAGGCCGCTTCGCCATCACCGGCCTCTCACCCCTTGCAAACTTCGTTGATCTGCGCCGTTTCGGCGCCGTCACCGTGCGCACCGTCACTGAGCAGCCGCGCGAAGGGCACTTCACGCTGCGAGAGTCGTGGGGGCTCACTGAACTTCCAGAGTTCCTCCGCCTGTATCGCGGCGCACTACAGGAAGCCGACGGGGGTTGGCTGAACGCGTTCGGCTGGTCAAACATTGGCATCGATCGCTACTTCGATGAATACTTCCCGCGCACGAGCGAGCAGAATCGCATTCTCTCGCTCGGCGGCTTTAGCGCAGATGAGTTCTCGTCACTCGTGGAGACGGTGAATCGCCGCGCTAAGCCCGGTGAACTCGCCGCCGTGGAGTTCAATGTCTCCTGCCACAACGTGAACTTTGACTTCAGCGCGATCATCGAGGAGGTGCTGCGACGCGCAGTGCCCGCCTCACGC
>RFPZ01000096.1 GCA_009925905.1 Candidatus Aquidulcis frankliniae | reverse complement strand
TGGGTAATGCCGTCAATGTCTTTTTCGGAAGCAATTGCTGCCGCAACGATCTCTCGTGAGACACCGCTCGGCAGCGGTGATTGAAGAATGATTCCTGCCACACGCTGATCTGCAGAGAGAGCCGTCAAGGCGGCAAAGATCTCGGCCTCCGTTGCCGCAGAGCCAAGCTCAACTCGGCGACCAGCCAGCCCGGTTGCGCTTACCTGCTTTAGTAGTCGATCAACGTACAGGAGCGAATCTGGTTCACTCGTTGCAATCACCACAGCAATCTCTGGCGCCACGCCGCCTGCATCGGCGATCGCACGTGCTGCAATTTCCGCGGCGCGCGCGGTGATCTCTTTTGCGAATGGCTGGGCTGAAAGTCGTTGCGTCATCGCGCGCTACGACTGTGTGCTTCGCTCAAGCGTTGCAACGGCTGCAGCGGTCTGACTTGTGAGCGTCGTGCGAGTATCTGGGTCGTCAATGTACGGAAGGTTTGCCTCAACATTCTCTGCGGCGCTCAAACCAGCAGCGCGTGCAAAACGCAGCGCGACATCTAAGTCACTTGCGGCACTTACGAGGCTGCGATTGGTGAGTAACCGGGCCGACTCAGCAATAGTGGTAATTGCGCGCAGCGTCTGCAGTGGCACCGCTGCCGCGCGTTCAGCGGCGGCAGACATGGCACGACTACGCGTTTCACGTTCCTGCTCTTCGCCTTTTGGAAGTCGCATCGCGTGAATAAATGCGTCGTATGCCTGCGCATCGTCATCCGCGAGAGTGAGGAGCTCACGCCGAATGGTCGCCATCTGCTCAGCAGTGCGCTGCTGCAGTGCGGCGTCAGCACCATCAGGACTCTTCTTTAGCGAAAGCCCAGCAACCATCTCCACGAGTGCGGCCGCAGTTGCGCCGCTAATCGCTGCGGCCGCACCACCACCGGGCGCGGGAGTTGGTGCAGCAAGTGCTGCCAGGAACTCATCAACAGTGTGCTGGGCGAATGACGTCATCTGCGCATCCTATCGCGAGCACCGCGCGCGAGTGCGCGTCAGATTCGAGTTAGTCGGCCTGTAGATCGCGCGGGCCGTCGCCATGCCGGCGAGCAAGTGAGAGTGCGACTGCGAGGGAGATTACGAGCCCGGCGAGGACGCCAAGTTCCCAGAGGATTGGCTCAAGGTTGCCGCCTTCGCTCAGGATGCGTTCGGCCTGTGCGGTCACGACCAACACGCGGCGAACGACGGCGACGAGTCCGATGATGAGGAATGGCTCAAGAATGAGCTGCGTTCGGGCAAGTGAAAGCCGCAACGTATACAGCAGCTCAGCAATGATGAAGACAAGCAGGACGCGATCAAGGATCAAGAGGGCAGAGTCGATGCCCCCTTCGTGAATACCCTGCGCAACGAGACCGACAGTATCGGCACCAATGAGGGCGATTGCGATGACCAAGACACCAGCGAGGGCGATGTCGAGGGTGATCTCAAGACCGTGCAGTACGCCACGGGCGCGACTAACGACGCCAGCCAGAACTGGGCCAAGCACGTGGTCACCTGGTGACGATGGCTTGGTGCGCGACTGCTGCTTCATGTCGCGCATCATGGCAGATGCCTAGGCGTGAACCAGCACTGGCTCCAATTCTGGAATGCCGGCCGCAAACGGCAAGGTTGCCCATGCGTCATCAAACGCCTGGATCGTCCAGGCACCAGTACGTCGCGAGAAGCTCAAGACGAGTGCGGCATCTTCGGTCTCAATCTCCCAGAGGGTGCGAGGGCCCTCGTCGGCACGGAACACGCCGTATTCCCGGCGCAGGGCCAACACCTGGGTCACCTTACGGCTGATCCCTTCGAAGGCGACCGCGATCGGGGCTCCCGTGCGCCAGTGCGCCGTCACGGCGACGGGGACCGGGCTGATCGGTTGCATTGCCATCCTGAACCTCCTCCCCTCGTGGGGGCCTCTGTTAGAACATCTGTTCGTAGTGTCATAGAACATCCGTTCTGTGTCAAGGGGGGGACCTGTGGGAGAATCGTGCTCCAACGGGGGGCGCCCAGCCCTCCAGCCACAGGAGAAGGAGCCCAACTGATGAAGGTGATCTTGACCGCCAATGTGCCTAAGCTCGGCAAGGCCGGGGACCAGAAAGAGGTCGCCGGGGGCTACGCCAAGAACTTCCTCTTCGCCAATGGTCTAGCGATCCCAGCCGTTGGCGGGGCCGCATCGCAAGTTGCCGCAGGCATTGCCTCGCGCGCCGCAAAGCAGGATCGCCTGCGCGGTGAGGCTGAGGGGTTCGCCCAGCGCATCAGCTCCACCACGCTGACCATGGGTGTCAAGGTGGGCGAGGGCGGCAAGCTCTTCGGCTCGATCACCACAAAGGAGATCGCTGAGGCGCTTGATCGTCGCGGCATCAGCGTTGAGAAGCACCAGGTCATGCTCGACGAGCCACTCAAGCAGCTCGGCTCGTACAAGGTGCAGATCAAGGTTGCGGCACACCTCGTCGCCGAGGTGACGGTCGTCGTCGAGCCGAAGGGCTGATTACGACCCGTCGCGTTCTGCACGTCGACCTCGACGCGTTCTTCGCGTCCGTCGAGATCCGTGACAATCCGTCGCTCGCCGGTAAACCTGTTGCTGTTGGTTATGGTGAGGGTTCTCGTGGCGTGATCTGCGCCGCCTCATATGAGGCGCGTGCGTTCGGCGTTCGCGCCGCGACCTCTGTGCATGTTGCGCGCGCACGCTGCCCGGAGCTAATTCTCATTCCGCCTCGCCACGATCGATACAGTGATGTATCGGGTGAGGTCATGGAGATCCTCGCCAGTTGGAGCCCCGTCGTTGAGCAGGTCTCTGTCGACGAGGCGTACCTTGATCTCAATGGCACCGAACAGTTGCACGGTTCACTTGAGGATGCCGGTCGCGGCATTCGCGCCGCCGTCAAGTCAGCGACAGGCCTGACGATCAGCGTCGGCGGTGCGACAAGCAAGCTCGTGGCAAAGATTGCATCGGGTGCAGAGAAACCAGATGGCCTGACCATCGTTGCACCTGGTACTGAGGCGGCATG
>RFPZ01000095.1 GCA_009925905.1 Candidatus Aquidulcis frankliniae | reverse complement strand
ACTCGGTTAGCGGCGCGCTATCCTCAGCGCCATGAAGCGACTGCGCACGTTCGGAATCGCGCTCCTCGTCTTACTGGTGAGCATTGCCACGCTCCCGTATCTCGTTGATGTTCCTAAGGGTGCTGATGCAGACCCTGCCACGCTCTTGGCGACGGGGGCCGCTCCAGGTGCACGCCTAATCACCGCAGATGGGGTGCAGAGCGTCATCGCCGAGGCGGGTGATCCGAACGACCCAGCCCTTCTGCTAATTCACGGTTTTGGCGGAAGCACCTACGGCTATCGAGATGTGATGGAACCGCTCGCCGCGCGCGGGTGGCACGTGATCGCGATTGATCTTCCAGGGTTCGGTCTGTCCGAAAAGTCGTGGGGGCGCGACTACAGCCATAAAGCACAGGCCACCTTCGCACTGGCGGTTCTTGACCAGCTCAACGTCGATCGCGCCGTCCTACTCGGCCACAGCATGGGCGGCAACGTCATAAGCTGGATGCTCGCCCTCGCTCCAGAGCGCGTCGCAGCGCTCGCCTACATTGACGCAGCCGTTGCGCAGCCAAAGAGTGGCGGAAGTAGTTCGCCCTCCGCCGCGGGTGCGTTGCTCGAAGTGCCGCCAATCCGACGCCTTGCACGCATTGTGATTCGAAGCACCTTCACCCCAGCGACGTTCGGTGAACTGCTCTCCTCGGCCTTCGCCGTTAAGAGCGCTGTTACCCCGACCCTCATCGCCGGATATGCCGCCTCGGCACAACTGCGTGATTGGGATCTGGCGCTGCTCGGCATCATTCGCGACGGGGCGAGAAACGCACTGCCCGACTCCCTTGCAAGCCTGTCCGCAGCGGCAGGCGCGCCACCAACGCTGATCCTCTGGGGAGAAGATGACAGTTGGGTGCCACTGAAAAGCGGCGAGGTACTCCGCGCTGACTTGCCCGCGGCGGAGTGGGTCGTGCTGACAGGGGTCGGCCATGTGCCGTTTGAAGAGGAGGTGCCGACCTTCATTAGCGCCGTCGGAGCCTGGCTCGACACGTTGCGCTAAAGAGTGTGTCTTGAACGAAAGAGTTGGCTGGCGCGCTAGGATTCGAACCTAGGATCCCCTGCTCCAGAGGCAGGTGCCTTACCGCTTGGCCACGCGCCAACGGTTCCGATCGTACCCCAGCAGCGCGCCACCGTCAGCCAACGCACCCATAAAGAGGCAAGATATGCCGCATGGCTACCGCTAAGCGATCCGCACCCACGCCGTCAGCGTCGTCGCCAGCGGGCATCTTTAGCGAGTCTCAGCGCCGCACCCTCGCCGCCCTCGCGGAGGGATTCGTCGCTGGTGGAGGGGCTGCACGTGCCGCCGCGGCCGAGACAGCCATCGCCAAGGTTGTTGACCCCGCCCTCCACGGACAGCTGCGACTGGTGCTCAATCTTCTCGACACCCGCATCGGTAGTCTGTTGATTGGCGGGCAGCTCGCACGATTTGGCACGTTGAAGGCCGCCCACCGAGATGGGTTCTTGCGCCGCTGGGTGCAACATCCCGTACCGATGCTCCGCAGTGGCGCTGCCGTCTTCCGCAAGCTTCTCTCGTTCATTGCCTACTCGGATGCCGACGAGCCTGCCGATGCACTTGTGCGGTCACGCCTCAGCGGAATCGGCTACAACCCAGCGCCAAACGCCACCACGGCCAACGTCACACAGATCACCGCCTTCGACCCCGGTGCTGCAGAGCGAATCGCCGTTGATGTTCTAGTGATTGGTTCGGGGGCTGGCGGCGGCAGCATTGCACGTGACCTCTCCGCTGCCGGTCGCGAGGTGCTGGTCATTGAGGCGGGTGGCCTCTACACCGAAGCTTCCTTCCCAACAAAGGAGCGCGACGCCTACGAGCGCCTGTATCTCGACTCCGGCTTTACCGCAACCGCCGATGCCCATATCGCAATCCTTGCCGGCGGCACGGTTGGTGGTGGTACTACCGTGAACTGGATGACCGCTATTCCAATTCCCGAGCCAGTGCGCGAGGAGTGGGAGGGGGAACACGGCGTTACCGGTGCGAGCGGCCGTGAGTTCGCAGGTGACCTCGACACAGTGCTGAAAGAGATCGGCGCAAAAGACTCGCAAGATGTGCCGTTCAAAGACCAGGCGATCATTCGCGGCGCCGAGAAGTTGGGCTGGAGCAGTGAGCGTATTCAAATGAACCGGGCTGAGTGCAGTGACTGTGGAACCTGTCCGTTCGGCTGCAAGGTTGGATCGAAGCAATCGTCACTACGCCTGCATTTAGCGCAGGCGGCCGCGAACGGGGCCCGCATCTTGCCCGACTGCAAGGCGGAGCGACTTGTGTTTGAGAACGGTGCTGCGACCGGCGCTATCACCACCCTCGGCACCCGCGCCGGGTCACCTCGAACTCTGGAGATTGTCGCCAAGACAGTAGTGGTCTCTGGCGGTGCACTTCGCACGCCGGTCCTACTGCAGCGCAGCGGACTCACCCATCCCGCCATTGGCAAGAACCTTCGGCTCCATCCGGTCAGCCTTGTTGCTGGCGTCTTCGATGAACCGGTAGAAATGTGGCGCGGCACCATGCAGGCGGCGAAGAGTTCACGCTTCATTGATCCAGATGAAGAGCGCAATGGCTACATTATCGAAAGTGCTCCCGGCCATCCTGGGCTGCTCGCCCTCGGCATTCCCTGGACCTCTCGTGCAGAGCATGAGCGCCTCATGAAGTTAGGCCGCAACATTGCCCCATTCCTGGCCATCGTGAAGGACGATGCTGGCGGCACCGTAACGGCGAGTCGCGCAGGCTTTGCCGAGATCAATTACCGCACCACACCACGCGATGAACGCGGCCTGCGCCACGCTCTGCGATCAATGTCGCGCATCGCTGAAGCGGCTGGGGCAAGCGAGATCATCGCCGCAGGCTCACCGCCTATGAGCTGGCGCCGCAGCGAGGGGAGTGAGGCACTTGAGGTCTACCATCGCAGACTGCTCCGCTTTGACTTCGCCCCAAATCGCGGCACCGTCTTCTCTGCGCATCAGATGGGGACTGCACGAATGGGCTCCGACGCGCGAGATCACGTGTGTGACCCGTGGGGTCG
>RFPZ01000094.1 GCA_009925905.1 Candidatus Aquidulcis frankliniae | reverse complement strand
CCGTGCCGCCGAGGCCGATCTTATCGATCACGATGTCAGACCATTCAACGTGTGTGCGCACCTCTGATGGGATAACGCCTGTGAGGCTGCGATATTCAATGAGCCCCTCGTCGTGAAGTTGCTGACAGATATGATCCACTCGATCGCTATGGAAGAGTGCGCGTCGTGATGGGACATGCAGCACGTGTGGGCGAGGACGATCTGCGGAGATCGGCGACATCGGCGCGAACCACGATGAATCCGGAACAATGGGGAGCCAGCGTCCACGCGGCACATAATGCTGAAGTCCGAGCGTTGAGATAAAGATCGGAAACGGCCACACGCGTATCCAGCGGCGCATCTTTTGCGTTTTCACCTCAAGTTTCTCGGTGAGACCATCGAGGCTTTCATGGAACGGTGAATCGGAATGTGTAGCGGCATGCATGCTCGGAACACGAATGTCACTGCCATGGAAGAGTAGTGCTGGGCGAATACCGTGGCGGCGCGCCGTAAATGCCTGAAAAAGCATCCGTCGGACAGTTCCTTTAATGCTGATCGGTTTGCCGCTTTCAATAATCAAGTGCGTTGGCTTTAGGGGTGCGCTGAGCACGTCTATCCACGCCTGATCCGCCGCGCCGCTGTTCAGTGGATAAATCCGATCTGCGGTGAATTGAATGGACTGCTCTTGTGGGCGAGCGATTGCCCACGACTCTGCGTCAGCGCTTGAGAAGCGTTTGAGTGCGTGTGCCCACGCTGTGCCTTGCCCAGCCGTATTGAGCATGCCAATAACGAGTCGACGTGGAGAGCCGCTCATGCTGTCTGTGCCCGTGTGAGCGATTGATAGAGCTCGGTGAGGTGGCCGGCCTGAATCTCCCAGTTCCAGCGCGCGGCGGCGGCGCGAAGGCATCGGGCACGCAGCGCGGCGCGATCGCTTGCGCTCATGCTCAGGATGGAGTGAATCGCTGTCGCGACCTTTTCTGGGCTTGTTGGGTCACAGACCGCACCGAGTGGCCCGTCGGGATCGCCGAGCAGTATGTCGCGCATGGTGGCGAAGTCGCTGCCGATAACGGGCACCCCTGCGCCAATGGATTCAAACAGTTTGTTTGGTGTTGAGATGCGGTGGTTGAGCGTGCTCGGCAGCACAGTGCACATGCCAACGTCGGCACCGGAGACCCAGCGGTCGAGCACCTCTGGAGCCACCGCCTTCAACACATGTACGCGGCCAGCCAGCGCCGGTTCCGCTGCGGCGGCGCGCAACGTCGCTTCGAGTGGACCGTAGCCAAGAAAGACGAGGTGCGCTGTGGCAAGACGCGGATCGCGGATCGCGAGGAGGAGCTCTTCGAGTCCACGATGTGCAGAGAATCCACCGTGATAAAGGATCACCTGCGCGTCAGCGCCGACGCCAATTGCAGCACGCAACTCTGTGCCGCGCGGTTCAGGGTTCCAGGCCGGTGGGCAGTTGTACGTCACCACCTGTCGCTCAGGAATCTCGTAGCGCTTCGCAAGCTCTTCGATGACCTGCGGGTTCACCGCAATAAGTGCCGCAGCGCGTCGGAGTGCGGGCTGCTCAAAGCGGTTCGCGAGGATGCGTCGAATGAACGCTGGGCTTTTCGCCCACCGGCCGCTCTCAAGGAAGACCTCGTGGCTGTCATAGAGGAGCACGGCATCTGGATTGGTGCGCAGCGTCGCGAGCGCCGGGAGTGCGCCCGAGAGATCGTGGGCATGCAGGATTTGTGCGGATCTTGCGCCTCGAGCCGCAAGTGTCGCCCACGAAGTCCAGCGAATCGCGAGTAACGCGGCGCCCGCAAGTGGTAGGCGCACTTTTCGCGCCACAGCGACGGTAACCGCAAGTGCGCACCAGAGGGGGTGGAGCAGCAGGGCGAGTAGACGCGGCCGGATCGGGAGGACGGGCGGAATCAGTCCCAGTCGATGTCGAATGATGGTGAATCCGTCGGGGTGCTGCTCGCTTAGAGGGAGTTTCTCGCGACGCTGGGTGATGGCGTGCACAGTCACGGCGAACCCGGCTGCGGCAACTGTTGCCGCCTCACGGATCACGCGGCGATCGCTGACCATATTGTTGGCAACGAACATCGCCACCTGTCGCATCGGCTGGGGGGCACCCTTTGGTACGGTGTGCGGAGCGGAGTTCGGCATGCGGCGAGTCTATCGCAGCACGCACGAACGCCATGGGTGAGGAGGGGCTATGCGCATCACGGCAATCGTCGGAACGCGCCCGCAACTCATCAAACTCGCGGCGCTTCGACCACACCTCACGGCGCCGATTGACGCGTTCGTTATTGATACCGCCCAGCACCACGACGAGTTGCTTGCGGGTCAGATCTACCGCGACCTTGGGATGGCACCTCCGGACCTACTCCTACCTGAGCCGGGAGACCTGCATGGCGCGCAACGACTCGATGCGATGGTGCGTGCCCTTGATACCGCACTTGGCCAAATGAACCCCGACGCTGTACTGGTGTTTGGCGACACGGACTCCACCCTTGCAGGAGCGTTCGCTGCGCAAGCTCGCGGCGTGCCACTCGTGCATGTGGAGGCGGGGGTTCGCTCTGGTGACGAGACGATGCCCGAAGAGCGAAATCGAATTGCCGTCGACAAAATTGCTTCACTGCGGCTCTGTACAAGTGATGCTGCGATCGAAGTGTTGCGCGGTGAGGGGCTCACCGAGGGCAACGTCGTTGTCGGCGACCTCATGGCTGACCTAGTTGTGCGACTCGCACCGACAGCGCGCAGCGCTGCAGCGCTCGACGCTGCGGCAGTGCACATCGGCCGCTCGCTGATGGTGGGAGGGTTTTCATATGCCACGTTGCATCGGGCGGATGTGCGCGAGTCAACACGGCTGCGTGCGGCACTTGACGTGTTGCGGGTTTCTGCAGAGCGTCTCGGTGTTCCGGCGCTGTTCGCCGCGCATCCTGGGACCAGCGCTGCGATCGCCCGTCCTCACCGACTCTGGCGGCTTGCAGCGTGAAGCGGTTTGGCTCAACACCCCAACGCTGATCTTGCGCGACACCACGGAGTGGCCAGAGCTGCTGCACCCATCAGGGCCGTCGCTCCTTATTGGTGTTGATGGGGGTCGCGTCGCTGCCGCCCTCGCAACGGTTGGCGCGGTAACGGGTGCCGCCGCAGTTGCCGCGCGGGTATCCCGCCCACTCCCGACCGGGGGTGCCGCTGAGGCGATCCGAGCCGCTCTCATCGCGCGTCGCTTCGCCCGCTGATACGCTCCTCGCTATGAGCACTCCGCCCATTCGCATTCCGATCACCCGTCCCGCCGTCGGTCGCGAGGAGGCCGACGCCGCCGCCGACGCGATCATGTCGGGCGCCCTTGCCCAGGGCCCACGCGTTGCCGAGTTCGAA
>RFPZ01000093.1 GCA_009925905.1 Candidatus Aquidulcis frankliniae | reverse complement strand
ATGTCAGCGGTGTCCAAGAAGAACTTCATAACGCCCCCTCAATGCTCAATGGATTGGTCAGAGTATGCGCGATTACGCGTTCGTACCATTGCTGCGCTGTGCTGCCTTGGTCGCGGCGGCCTCGACGGCTCGACTTCGCTCAGCCTTTGCCGCCTCATCATCGCGCACCCCAACCACACGTGGGGTGTACGAGGCGAGGCGCCCGTCGCGGAGCGCAACGGCGGCGCCAACGAACCCGTCAAAGAGCGGGTTCGGTCGCAGCGGTCGGCTGGTGAACTCAGGGTGGAACTGGCTAGCAACAAACCACGGGTGGTCGGCGAGTTCGATGATCTCGACCAGGCGGCTGTCGGGCGATACGCCCGAAAAGCGCATGCCGGCCGCCTCAAGCTGCGGCTTGAATCGGTTGGCAACCTCAAACCGGTGGCGGTGTCGCTCATAGACCACTTCGGCGCCATACACCGTTGCAGCACGGCTCCCAGGGGTGAGCTTGGCCGGATAGAGGCCGAGACGCTGTGTGCCCCCCTTCTCTTCAACGCCGCGCTGGTCAGGGGTGAAGTCAATCACGGGGTTCTTGGTGAACATGTCGAACTCCGTGGAGTTTGCATCGCTTGAGCCCAGCGCCTCTCGTGCAAAGTCAATCACGGCAATCTGCAAGCCGAGGCAAAGGCCGAGGTACGGGATGCGCTCTGTGCGTGCCATGTGGGCAGCACGGATCTTCCCTTCAATTCCACGGTAACCGTAGCCGCCCGGCACCAAGATGCCGTGCACGCCAGCGAGTTCTGCGGAGAGGATTGCGGGCTCGGCGTCATCGAGCCGTTCGGCATTCACCCATCGAATGCGCACGTCAACGCCGTGTGCCCAGCCCGCGTGGCGTAGCGCTTCGGTGACTGAGAGATATGCATCAGGAAGTTCGGTGTACTTGCCGACGATGGCGATCTCAACCGCCGGCTTCTCAGCAACGATCTCGGCGGCGAGCTTCTCCCAACGTGAAAGGTCAGGGGTGGTTGCCGGGAGGCCAAGATCACGAATGACGAGGTCGCCGAGGCCGAACTTCTCAAACTGCAGTGGCACCTCATAGATAGTGCGCGCAGTCGTGGCAGGAACGACTGCCTCAACCGAGACGTCGGTAAAGAGGGCGATCTTCTCGCGCACGTCGTCGGGAACAGGGTGGTCGGCGCGCAAGATGATGATGTCGGGCTGGATGCCGCTGCCACGCAGCTCCTTCACCGAGTGCTGGGTTGGCTTCGTCTTCAACTCACCAGTTGCGGCGAGCTCGGGGAGCAGCGTGACGTGAATGTAGAGCGAGTTGCCCCGGCCAACATCCTTCTTGAGCTGTCGGATTGCCTCAATGAAGGGGAGTGACTCGATGTCGCCGACAGTTCCGCCGACCTCAACGATCACCACGTCGACATCGTCGCCACTGAGGCGCATGACACGCTCTTTGATCTCGTTCGTGACATGGGGAATAACTTGCACCGTGCCGCCGAGATAGTCGCCACGGCGCTCGCGCGCAATCACGGTGGAGTAGATGCGCCCCGTAGTGACGTTCGATGCCTGAGAGAGGTTGACATCAATGAAGCGCTCGTAATGCCCGAGATCGAGGTCCGTTTCGGCGCCGTCGTCGGTGATGAAGACCTCGCCATGCTGATAGGGCGACATCGTGCCCGGGTCCACGTTCAGGTAGGGGTCGAGCTTGATCACAGAGATGCGTAGACCGCGGGCTTTGAGGAGGAGGCCGACCGATGCGGCGGTGATTCCCTTACCGAGCGAGGAGGTGACGCCACCAGTGACGAATACGAACTTCGTCGCCATTGGTCGCTCTCCCTCCAGCACTCAAGGTGGGGCGTTCGGGACTTCCCGAACGAGCCTGACGGAGTCTATCGCAGGCGGCGGCGGAACGGGGAACTAGTTTGGCGGCCCGCCCAGATGCCCAAAAGGATCAATGCTCCGCCGAAGGCCTGGATCGGCTCAAGAGCCTCGCTGAGCACCACGGCGGAGACGACAACGGCAAGGAATGGGACCAGCAACTGGAAGCTGGCGACTCGCGAGACGCCCACGATCGGCACCGCCGTGAAATACAAGACGTTGGCCAAGCTGCTTGATCCGAGCGTGGAGAAGACGAGGCCGAAGATTGCGACGGGCGGTGGCGATGCTAATCCATCGAACTGCCCGGTCGCAACACTGGTGACGAACAGTGCGACACCGCCGAAGATCATGCTCCACGCGGTCCAGGCAATTGCGCCAATGCGCGGAATCACCCGCGCTCCGGCAAGGAGATAGACGGCCCAACACACAGCCGCACCAAGAGTCATCAACACGCCCGTCGTCTCACCGCCGAAGGCACCCGCCCCTTCGCCGAGGGCAACGGCGACAACGCCTGCAAACGCAATGATGCCACCGACGGCAACCGCGGGCTTCAGTGGATCAATGCGCAGGAGTGAGGCGAGGATCGCGGTGAGAAATGGCGTGACCGCAATCAGCAGCGCACTTGTCCCCGCATTAATGGTGCCGAATGCGCCCGCCCAAAGGAGTTGGTAGATACCCTGCCCGATCACACCGAAGAGGGCCGCGGCAAGTAGATCGCGTCGTGTCATACGGAAGTTAGCGCGGCGCATGGCGGCCCAAACGAGGACGAGCATCCCGGCGGCAGTGATACGGATCGAAGAGAACGGCAAGACCGGCCAGGCAAGCACCGCTGATTTGACGACGGTGAAGTTGACGGCCCACGTTGCCATCGCGCCAAGCACGCCTAGTTCAGCAACGGCGCGAACGCTCAATGGAGCGCGGCTCACGAAGCGGTGTTCCGGTCGAGGTAGCCCTTCTCTCGAGCACGGTTGATGCCCGCCACAAAGAGGCGTGGTGAGATGAGCCAGATGACGGCAGTACCAACGGCAAGGATGAACAGGAGCTCGTTGGTGGGCATGGTGCCGAGCATACCTGGCGATGTCGTGCCAAGCAGTGCACGGCGCAACCCTTCAATCCACCAGGTAACTGGTAGTGCGGCTGCGATGTTCTGGACTGGTCCCGGAAGCACTTCGAGCGGGAAGATCGCACCGCAGAGCAAGAAGACCGTGGATGAAACAGCCTGCGGATAGGCCCAGGCATCATTTCGAAGCTGTACACAGATGCCTCCGAGCACAATGCCGAGACCGACCACGGAGAGGAGTCCGAGCGGCAACACCAAGGCAAAGAGCAGCAGGTCTGGCCCACCGGCGCGCATCGGCACGCCGAGTAGCATCCCTGCGCCAATAACGATGAGGGCGCTGAAGCCGGCGATGCTCGCCTTGACAAGCGATCGACCAATCGACACAGGAAGTAGCGACGAGGGTGTGGCGAAGATGTAGCGAATGGTGCGATAGCGCTC
>RFPZ01000092.1 GCA_009925905.1 Candidatus Aquidulcis frankliniae | reverse complement strand
ATGCCAGCCTGGAAGCAGCGGAAGCTCCTTCAGGAGGCGCAGCATCTGAAGAACTTCCCGAGCATGATGCTTGGCCTACGGGAGGTGTACCCATGGCAGGAGGCGGTGCTCGGAGCGTTGAACGAGAAGCATGCGAAGGTGGCTCTCAAGGCTGCGAATGGCTCTGGCAAGACGAGCATGGTCGCCGCGAGTGCGGTGATCTGGCACATGCTCCGGTATCCGGGGAGCTTGGTGGTCTGCACGGCGGGCGTGTACCGACAGGTGGCTGACGCTCTGTGGCCGCATCTGCGGAAGATGATCAATGGGTTGGGAGGCGAGGAGAACGGGTTCTCGATCAAGGATGGCGAGGTGCGCTATGTGTATCCGAAGCTGGTGGATGGCCAGGAGCAGGTGAGCCGGTGCATCGGGTTCAGCGCGAGCAACCCGGAGAAGGCGGAGGGCTGGCATGTGCAGGGTCCGAGTCAGGACTTGCTGTATGTGGTGGACGAGGCGAAGGCGGTTCCGGACGGGATATTTCAGTCGATGGAGCGGTGCCAGCCGACGCGGGTGTTGTTGATGAGCAGCCCCGGAGGCTCCTCCGGGTATTTCTATGACGTCTTCAGGCGGAACGATGGGAAGTGGCAGACGTTTACGGTGACCGCGTTCGATTGCCCGCACATACGGAAGGAGTGGATCGATGAGCAGATGGCCCGCTGGGGCGAGGGTCACCCGCTGGTGCGCTCGATGATCTACGCGGAGTTCATGGAGGACGACGGGAGTCTGACCGCTGTACGTACGGCGGACTGGCAGAGGCTCGTCAGCTCGCCCGCCAAGGAGGAGACCGACGGCCATCGCCTGACCGCCGGGTGCGATTTCAGCGCGGGCGGCGACGAGAGCGTGATGGCGATCCGGCAGGGGAACGTGATCAAGGGCCTCGTGCGCTGGCGGGACAAGGACACGATGGCCAGCGTGGGCCGCTTCATCGCGGAGTTTCGGAAATGGAAGCTGAAGGCGGAGGACATCTATGCCGACGTAGGAGGCATGGGCGTGGTGATGTGCGACGCGCTCCGCGCGGAAGGCTGGGATGTGCGCCGGGTGAACTTCGGGGAGCGGGCCATTCGGGATGATCAGTTCGTGAACCGTGCGGCGGAGATGTGGATCGAGTTCGGGCGGATGGTGGAGGAGGGGAAGGTGAACCTGGGACCCGTAGGGAGTGACGAGGTATTGCTCCAGCAGTTCGTGACCCGGAAGGTGCGGACGAACGGGAAGGGGAAGCTGACCCTGGAAGGGAAGGACGAGCTTCGCGCACGCGGGATCAACAGCCCGGATAGGGCGGACGCGGTTGTGCTGGCCTTCTGTGGCGGGGGCGGGAAGCGGATGGACGAGTATTTCAAGGCATTGGGCGAGGATGGGCGGAGCCTGCTCGAGAGGATGGAGGATGAGATTGGCCCACTGGAAGCGGATGAGAACGGGGTTGCGCTTGCTGGTTGCGAGGTGGGGGGATAAGGGTTCAAGGAAATGATGACCGAGAAGGGGCGGAACGATTTGCACGGGCAGATCCTGACTTCGATTGAGCAGCGGAGTCCGTGGGAGCTGCGGCAGACGCGTTGGTATGAGCTGCGGCACCACGGGTTGCGGCGGACGAACAAGCCCTGGCCGAAGGCGGCGGACCTGCACTGGCCGCTGATTGATACGGCGATTGAGAAGCTGAAGCCACTCTTCCTCCAGCAGGCGTTGGGCATGGATGTTGTGGCCAGCTTCATCCCGATGCGCCAGCAGTTGAACGCGTACACGAAGGTCGCGGAGGACTGGTTCAACTATAAGATCCGGGAGAAGACCAACTTCGTGGACGAGGTGCTGAGCTGGGTGGATTACACGCTGATGAGCGGGCGCGGGGTGATGAAGTGTATTTGGAACCCTGGCAGCAAGCGGGTGGATTTCGAGGCGGTGGACCCGATGTATTTCGTGGTGCCGCCGTATACGGTGGATCTTCAGGACGCGGACTGGGCGGTGCATGTGATGCCGATGAGCGTGGGCGCATACAAGCGCATGGCGGCGCAGATGGGCTGGAAGGCCGATAGCAAGACGATCTCGAAGATCCGGGGCAACCCGCAGGAGGATGACAATATACCGGGGGCGGCGACTGAGGATGATGCGAAGCAGTTGCGCGAGGGTATCACTTACACGAGCAACACCGATGGGGTGATCATCTGGGAGGTGTATCGGAAGCGGGATGACGGGGTGTGGGAGGTGTATCTCTATAGTCCTGCGGCGGTGGATATGGATCTGCGCGATCCAATGGAACTGGCCTACGATCATGGGCAGTTGCCGTTCGTTGATTTCCCGTACGAGATCAAGGACAAGGGCTGGTTCAGCCCGAGAGGCGTGTGCGAGATCCTGGCTCCGTTCGAGCTGAGCATGACCTCGATGTGGAACCACAAGCACGACGCGATGACGCTCTACAACCGGCCGCTGTTCCGGGCGGAACGCGAGCTTCCGAATAGCATCAATCTGCGGTTCCAGCCGGGTCAGATTCTGCCATACGGGGTTGCGCCGGTGCAGATGCCGCAGCCTCCGGTGAGCTTCGATCAGGAGCTGAACCAGACCCGAGCCGTGGCCGAGAACCGGATCGGTAGCCCGGACTACGGGATGGCCAGTGTGATGAGCGGCGGGAGCGACCGTAGGACGGCTACCGAGATCCAGAGCATCAACGCGCAGGCGATGCAGAGCGGTGATCTACGGGCGCGGCTCTTCCGCATGTCGCTGGGCAAGCTGTACCGTCAGGCGTGGGGCTTGTATGTGCAGTATGATAGCAAGAGCTTGCGCTATCGGTTCGCCGAGGACTCGTTGCAGGCGGACCCGGTGGCTCTGCATGACCAGTATGAGCTGGAGCCGAAGGGTGGCATGGACATGGTGAGTCGGCAGATGATGATCCAGCAGGCCATCAACCGTAAGCAGTTGTTCATGCAGAGTCCCTGGGTGGATCAGGTGGAACTGGACAAGAGCATCATGGAGTTGGACGACCCGAGTCTGGTGAAGCGATTGCTGCGTGATCCGGGCCAGAAGGCGGCGGACGAGCTGGAGGACGAGACCAAGACGATCCCGACGCTGCTGGTGGGAATCCCGGTGCCTGCGAAACCGGGCCAGAACTTCGCTGGGCGGATCGGGGTGCTGGTGCAGTACCTGAATGGGGCTATGCAGCAGGGCCAGCAGTTGAGCCCCGCAGGGAAGAACGCCTTCATGCAGCGGATCGACAGCCTCCTCCAGGGCTACGAGCAGGTGGCCACGAACGAGGCGCGGAAGCTGCGGAAGGAGATCCAGAAGTTCTTCGAGAGCACGGGATTGCTCGCGGCTCAACCCCCTGCTCCTGTGGCTGAGCAAGCCCCGATGATGTAAGGATGATGATCACCGTGACCTGTAA
>RFPZ01000091.1 GCA_009925905.1 Candidatus Aquidulcis frankliniae | reverse complement strand
TCAGCGGCGATCGCCAGGAGGTGGTGAACGCAATTGCCCGTGACCTCAACGTTCCACCAGCGCGCGCCCGCGGCGGCATTCTGCCTGGCGGTAAAGGCGAGGCGATCACCGAGATTCGACGCAGCAGCAGCGGACCCGTGGCAATGGTGGGGGATGGCGTGAACGATGCACCAGCACTCGCCGCCGCCGACGTGGGGATCTCGATGGGTGGTGGTACCGAAATCGCGATCGATGCATCAGCTGCAACGCTGAGCGGCGCAGACCCGCGCGGTGTGCCGCTTCTTGTTGACCTCTCGCGCGCCACGACGCGCATCATCAAGCAGAACCTTGCTTGGGCCTTTGGCTACAACATCCTCCTCGTGCCACTCGCTGCCGGCCTGGCACTCCCAGCCTTTGGCATTGGCCTCGACCCAGCCCTCGCCGCCGCCGCCATGGGTGGGTCGAGCGTGACGGTGGTGCTGAATGCCCTGAGGTTGCGACGACTGCCACTAGAGCGAGAGCGGTTGAGCTAGGACGCTCCTGCTACGATCCACGTATCCGAACTAGATTCGTATATGTGGAGGAAGGTCATGCACAGTTGCCTCTACCAAGACATCAGCTTCAGCTACCGCCGCAAGGGCCAAGGCGAACTCGCCGTCTTAGAGCGACTCACCTGGCACGTGCCTACAGGCGTTACCGCCCTCCTCGGAATCAATGGTGCGGGCAAGAGCACGCTCTTGGCCCTAGGCGCGACGGCTTTGATGCCGAAGAGCGGCAAGGTTTCGCTGAACGAACTCGATTCGCGCGATCAGCAAACCCAATTTCGAAAGCGCGTGGCATGGATGCCCCAGCAATATCGCGCAGTACCGGGGCTCACCGTGCGAGAGCAAGTGGCGTACTCCGGTTGGCTGAAGGGGATGAGTCGCGACGATTCATGGCGCGGGGCGACCGAAGCGCTGACACTCGTCGCGCTGCAAGATCTAGCTGACCGGCCTGCAAGTGAACTCTCAGGAGGCCAGCAACGGCGTGTTGGCCTTGCTAGTGCCCTGGTTCACGATGCAGAAGTGTTGCTGCTCGATGAGCCAACCTCTGGGTTGGACCCAGAGCAGCGGGCTCTGTTCCGTGAACTATTGGTAAAAATTGGCGCTGACCGAACGGTTGTGGTTTCGACACACGACACAGGTGAAATCACGACGGCCTATCAGCATGTCGCGGTACTTCACGCAGGAACCATCGCGTTTGATGGTGCGCTGCAGGACTTCTCAGCGCGTGCTCCTGCTGGCAGTGAGCGCCCAATTGAATCAGCATTTCTATCTCTGATCGCTGGCGGAAAGTAGGTGCGTCTTCGCACATTGTTCAGAATATCGCCTGCATTTTGGCTGACTCTACCCACGTTAATTCTGTCGATCCTCTATGTGACTAGGGCGATCTACCCGAGCAACTACGGTGTCGCAGCGACGGCGGGCGCAACCTCTTCTATGGCCTTCTTGGTGGGATTCGTCGCCGCGACTGCCGCATGGGAAGCTGCTCGGCTTCGTCGCGGCGGCATTTGGGATGCGCCACATGCGCGTTCTAGATTGGGCATCACCATCATTGCGGTCACGCCTTCAATTCTATTGGGAGGCATATTCTTACTCGGAACCGTCGTTGCTGCCTCTGTCTACGGTCAGGCCGGGATGCCTGAGCTTCGCATCGTTGCCGTTGGATTCGTTGCAATCTGCGCGTGGAGCCTGGTGGGGTTCCTCGCAGGGTTACGACTCCCCATGTCGGTGTCGCTGCCGAGCATGCTCTTGGCCCCATTCCTCTGGTTCGCCTTTGTACCGGCACTCCCTGTGGAATGGTTGCGACAAC
The DNA here is from genome assembly GCA_009925905.1 of Candidatus Aquidulcis frankliniae. Lineage (GTDB taxonomy): Bacteria > Chloroflexota > Limnocylindria > Limnocylindrales > Limnocylindraceae > Limnocylindrus > Limnocylindrus frankliniae. Next base: position 1,621 of record RFPZ01000091.1, on the reverse strand, counting down.
TCAGCGGCATGTACCGAGATTGCTGCCGGATCGGTGCTGATATTGCACCGGCCGCGCTGCTCGCAGGGTTGATTATGAATGTAACAATCATCGTCGTAGCGCTCCATGCGATCGGTGCTCTCCATATGCGATGGTCACGCACCGCCTCAACCGCAGTGCTCGTTACAGGTGTCATTGTCAGCAGCGCTTTCGCCTGGAATGTTGGTCCGATCCCGGAGGTGGCGCGCGATCGGTCCGCCTTAAAGTGCGGCACGGTGGGCGCAACAGAGCTGTGCCTATGGCCAGAGCACGACGGACCCTCACAAGTGTTTCGACCGACGCTGAACACAGTGATAGTGGCGCTGGCCCGTGATGGCTTGCCAATCCCAGGTCGCTGGAGTGAAGAGCTCGCGAGCTCATCATCAGGGGACACCCTCTCGCTCGACATGTGGAAGTCAGATCCAGATGCAGTTCGCTGGTCAATCGCACAGGGACTAGCACCGTGGCCCGCGTGTTCGGAAACTCCAGAATCGTCGTTCAGCGGAACTTCTATTCATGTGCTGCAGGGCTGGTGGTTCACAGCGATGGGTGGGTCCGAAGCGATGCTGCAAGAGAACCTCGGATGGCTGATCGCAGAAGCGTCCGCATTTGGCGTGCCCCCCATCAAGGAGCTATACATTGCCGTTAGCTCCGCTTCAGTCACATCACGCGTGGCTTGGCTGGAGCGGCTTACATCCTCGGCTGCGGAATGCCAATCGCCTGAAAACTACAGTGTTCAATAGCGTGGCCCTGTATCGAAAAGTTCGCCGAGTAGATTTGATTGCTCTTTCCGTCGTCGGGTCGGCACTTGTTTTGCAAGTCCCGGCTAGCGCTATTTCTATTCGCGTGAGCCCCATTGGCGCACCGCTGATGATCGCCCTCTTCATCGCTTTGGGGTTGCCAAGCGCCTTAGGATTTGGGCTGTCTAGCGGACTTCCCGCGCAAGAGTCCGTAGCAGCGCGCCGCATACGTCGCTATGACGCGGTACTCGTTGCCTCAAGCACTTGTGCATTCTTGGCTCTTGGAGCAGTCGGCGCGCAGGTCTCTGCGGGATTCAATACTGCAGATGTGGGCGATACGTACTTGATTGCTACACGAGCCCTCATGACCTACCTAGGCTGGCTACTTGTTGCCCGATTCTTTGTTGGATGGCGCACCGCTTCTATTGCGCCGGCACTCTATCTCCTGGCGGTTGGAGTTTTTGGTTTTACTGAAGAGACTACTGCGGCTGGATGGGCTTGGATCGGTCTCCCGGCGAATGACGGTTGGGCCTGGGCGTGTACGTGGATATTGCTTGGGTTGGGTGCAGCGCTCTGGGCTTGGCGCCCTAACTGGTCAGTCGAGGTTGCCGCGGTCTAACCCAGAAACGGTCGAAGCTCCACCCGTCGATTGCAGGCTCGAGAACCATCCACGGCAAAGGCCTGCGCCTGCTCTGGTGATTCGGCGTTGATGATCCAAAAGCCGCTGTAGTGCTCCGGGCCGGAGTAGAGTGAGCCAGCAGTGATGGCCCCGAGGCCGTTGCGATTGTCAATGAGGGTGGCGCGGCTCGGTTCGGCAATGCCCGCGGCGAGGATCAGGTGGTTGCCTGCGACGAGACGCTCGT
>RFPZ01000010.1 GCA_009925905.1 Candidatus Aquidulcis frankliniae | reverse complement strand
TGAGCGAACTGAAGCCGAATCCGCTCCCGCTCTCCACGCCGTTCCCACCATCTCCGCGCCGCGCGCCGCTTGGCACCGTGGCGAAGCCACTGCCGATCATCATCGACTGCGACCCTGGTCACGATGATGCGATGGCACTCGCTGTTGCCTTCGCCCGCCCCGAGCTGAAGGTGCTCGGGGTGACCGCTGTTGCTGGAAACGCTTCGCTGCCAAAGACCTATGAGAACCTTCGCAGAACCTTGGCCCTGCTTGGCGCTAACGACGTGCGCGTCGCCGCAGGTGCCGAGGTGCCGCTCGTTCGACCCCTCTGGGTCGCACCCTACGTGCACGGAGACTCAGGGCTGGACGGCGCCGAGCTCCCAGCGCCGACGGGCATAGAACACGCTGCAGGAGCCGTCGACCTGATCGCGACACTTCTGCGCGAGTCAACTGAGCCCGTGACACTTGTGCCGCTTGGCCCGCTCACGAATATTGCGATCTTGCTTCGCGACCATCCTGAACTCAAACCCAAGATTGCTCACATTTGCTGGATGGGTGGCGCGATCGCTGAGGGAAATGTGACCGCATCGGCTGAGTTCAATTCGTACGTTGATCCTGATGCAGCGGCAATAGTTTTCGCTGCAGGAATTCCAATCACGATGGTGTGCCTCGACGCCACACACCGCGCCCTCACCGGGGAGGCGGCGATGAAGCGGCTTGATGCGGCGGGAACGCTTCCTGCGAAGATCTTTGCCGACTTGCTGCGGTTTTATGCGATTTTTCACAAGGATCGCTACGACTGGCCAGCATCTGCCGTGCATGATGCCGTAGCGGTGGCGCACCTTGCGGTGCCGAACCTGCTCGCTCTAGTGCACGCTGCGGTTGATGTTGAGCTCGGTGACCTTGCACGGGGTCGAACCATTACCGACTGGTATGGCGATCGCCTGAAGCAGCGCGGCCGCACACCGGATGTAGATGTTGCTGTTGGCGTTGACGCTGACGCTTTTGATCGCGTGCTCGTCGACGCGATCCTCTCGTTTAAGTAGCGCTAGATCCGGTCGCGGAGTTCCGCGAGTAGGCCAGGAATCGCCGCCGCAATCTCTTCTGCGACCCGTTCATATTCCGCCAACGGGTAGCCCCATGGGTCATCGAGATCACGACCAACGGCAGTTGGATCAAAGTCGCGCAGGAGGCGGATTTCTGGCCGCTTCTCTCCCATGCGAAGGATGGCACGCGCATCGCGTAGGTTCGCCTGATCTGCGGCGACCACCAGGTCAAGTGTTGCGGCAAGAGCAGGTGTAAAGAGGCGTGCCCGGTGGGTACTTCGTAAGCCCTGCGCACGCAAGATGGCGGCGCTGTTCGCGTGCATCCCCTCGCCGGCATGCTCGTCGGAGGTTCCAGCGCTTGAAACCACCACGCGCCCAGCGAGGAGCGGGTCGGCGCTGATCGCCGCCTCAATCAGGACCTCAGCGAGAGGGGAGCGGCAGATGTTGCCGTGGCAGAGAGTAAGGATTCGCAACATCCACGGAGCCTAGCGGAATGCCCCCTCGGCGGGCGCTGGCCTCGGAGTGCGTGGGGGAGCCCCGTTCGGTATCCTATGGAGAGGCACGGCGGGGTAGCTCACCGGTAGAGCAGGGGATTCATAAGCCCTTGGTAGCAGGTTCGATTCCTGCCCTCGCTACCATGCACCTTTGGGGAAGACGGAGAACGGAGGGAACCAAATGATTCCGAAGGCTCTGCGAAATGGTGCGGTAATGCTGATTCTGCTTCTGGGCACGGTCGTGCTCCTTGGCAGCGTCCTCCTCACCCCTGTGCCAGCCGCGACGAAGGACTACTCGGCATTCTTGGCCGAGGTTCGCGGGGGGAGCGTCGCCTCTGTCGTCCAGCAGGAGCAGATCCTGACCGTCACCAAGACCGGCACCCCACCCGAGACCTACGAGGTACAGGTCCCAACACAACTCACCGACGTCTACAACGACGTTCGTGCCGCCGCCGTCGCCGGTGGCCGCAACCCAGACAGCGTGACGTTTGGCGCAAAGAAGCCGGACGACTCTGGTCAACTCCTCAGTTTGCTCGTTAGCGCGCTTCTGCCTGTCCTTCTCATCGGTGGCCTCTTCGTCTTCATGATGCGTAGCGCGCAGGGGCAGAACAATCAGGCGATGAGTTTTGGCAAGAGCAAGGCGAAGATGTTCATTGCGAATAAGACCCCCGTCACCTTTGCCGACGTCGCAGGCGTTGAAGAGGCCAAGGTTGAACTTGAGGAAGTTGTCGAGTTCTTGAAGTTCCCTGAGCGCTTTGAAGCACTTGGCGCAAAGATCCCGAAGGGCGTATTGCTCATCGGCTCCCCCGGCACCGGAAAGACCCTACTCGCCCGCGCCGTTGCGGGAGAGGCCGGCGTCCCATTCTTCAGCATCTCTGGTTCTGAGTTCGTTGAGATGTTCGTTGGTGTGGGCGCATCACGAGTGCGCGACCTCTTCGATCAGGCGAAGCGCAACTCGCCGTGCATCGTGTTCATTGACGAGATTGACGCTGTTGGACGTCAACGTGGTGCCGGGCTCGGTGGTTCTCACGACGAGCGCGAACAGACGCTGAACCAGATCCTCGTCGAGATGGACGGCTTTGAGACGGGAACCAACGTGATTATCATTGCCGCAACCAACCGACCTGATGTGCTCGATCCAGCGCTCCTGCGCCCTGGTCGTTTTGATCGCCAGGTGATTCTGGATCGCCCAGACCTGAAGGGTCGCATTGCGATCTTGAAGGTGCACGTGAAGGGCAAGCCACTCGACAAGACGGTCAACCTCGAAGAGATCGGGCGTCGTTCGCCAGGATTCTCTGGAGCTGATTTGGCGAATCTCATGAATGAGGCGGCGATTCTGGCAGCACGACGTAGTAAGCGAACGATCGGCATGGATGAGTTTGCGGAAGCGCTTGATCGCGTCATGGCTGGCCCACAGCGCAAGAGCCGACTGATCACTGATGCCGAAAAGCAAATCATTGCCTACCACGAGGGTGGACATGCGGTGGTTGGCCGTATCCTTGAAAAATGTGATCCGGTCAGCAAGGTGACGGTGATCAGCCGCGGCATGGCGCTTGGCTATACGATGAACCTCCCGACTGAAGATCGCTACCTGCAGAGCAAGAGCGAATTTGAAGACAAGATCGCCGCAATGCTCGGTGGCAACGTTGCCGAGCAGATGGTGTTCGGGGACACAACGACGGGTGCATCGAATGACATTGAGAAGGCGACCGAACTTGCTCGCAAAATGGTGACGCGATTCGGAATGTCCGAAAAATTGGGCACCGTCACCCTTGGGCGACAGGACGAAATGATCTTCTTGGGTCGCGAGATGTCGGAGCAGAAGAATTATTCCGAAGCTGTTGCGAAGCAGATTGACGAAGAGGTCCGCGCGATCATCGACCGCGGCGCAGAGCGTGCGCGCGAAGTGCTGGTGAAGCATCGCGATCGCTTGGACGCTCTCGCAGCGAAGCTCATCGCTGAAGAGACGGTTGAGGGCGATGCATTTGAGGCGCTCTTCGCCGATCTCCCTGCGAAGCCAGCAGCATACTCAGGGCTTCTTGATCGTTTACGGGCTGCGGGAGTGTCTATTCCATTGGCGAAGTCCGATCCAAATGTTGAATCGGCTCCAAAGGCAGGCCCTGGTGGCGCGGCGGCGGGGCAGCCAGCCTGATGGCCTATGCCCCAACACTTGCCTGGAAGGGGCTAGAGGGGCCGGAAGAGGCGCATCTCGTTGCAACGGTCCCCACGCGAATGGCGAAGTACGCCGAGTTCCTGAAGATCCCAAGCGTTTCCGCGTTGCCTGAGCACGCGCCCGATTGCCGAACTGCGGCTGAGTGGCTCGCCGCTGAGCTGCGCCGCATTGGGGCCGATCGTGTTGAGGTGAGCGAGACTGGTGGCCACCCCATCGTAGTTGCCGAGAAGATTGTCAATAGTTCACTACCGACAGTGGTGATCTACGGACACTACGATGTGCAGCCGGGAGATCCGCTGGACCTTTGGAAGACCAGTCCGTTTGAGCCAATAGTTCGAGACGGACGCATGCTCGGTCGCGGCTCTGCCGACGATAAGGGCCAGATCGTCATCCACCTCAGCGCACTCGAAGCTCTCGTGACCACGCGCGGCACCCCTCCAGTCAACGTAAAATATGTGTTTGAAGGTGAGGAGGAATCCAGCTCCGTCAACCTTGAGTCGTGGATGGCGGCGAATCCTGAGCGCTGTAGCGGTGATGCCGTGATCATTAGCGACTCGGGATTCTTTGACGGCAATCGGCCAGCGCTGACGGTCGGGCTCCGAGGCATTACGTACATCCAGGTTGACGTGCGGGCCTCCGATGTTGATCTGCATTCCGGGAGTTTCGGCGGCTCCGTGGTGAACCCCGCCAACGCACTCGCCGCGATGATTGCTTCGTTGCATGACGAGAACGGCCACATCACCGTGCCTGGCTTCTATGACGATGTCGTTGAACTCACGCCCGCCGACCGCGCCGCATTCGCAGCGCTGCCGTTTGACGAGGCTGGCTATCTCGCTGGGATCGGTGCGACCGCGACGGCGGGAGAGAGTGGTTACTCAACCGTTGAGAGACGTGGCGGCCGGCCAACACTTGATGTCAATGGTATCTGGGGCGGATTCATGGGCGACGGCTCAAAGACAATCATCCCAGCTCATGCACATGCAAAGATTTCCTGTCGCCTTGTAACAGCACAAGACCCTGAGAAGATCAGTCGACAGCTTGAAGCGGCGCTTCGTGCTGCCGCTCCTGCCGGACTGCAGGTCGAGGTGCAGAACCTCGGCAATGGCGATGCATTCCTCACGCCGCTTGGTGATCCATACCTCAACGCCGCAGCGGGAGCCTTGGAGGCGACCTTCGGCGTGCCGCCTCTCTATATCCGTGAAGGCGGCTCCATTCCGATCGCTGCGCTCTTCCAGAAGGAGCTTGGCCTGCCCGTTGTGCTGCTTGGTTTCACGCCACCTGATGACAATGCCCATGCGCCGAACGAGTCGATGGACCTCGGCAATTTTGAAGGCGGCATTCGCGCCGTTATCCGCGCACTCGACGCCATCGCCACCGTTGGCTGATTGCTCGTGAAGGTTGCGCTGCTCGGCTTTGGCCTGATCGGCGGCTCCATCGCGCGGGCACTGCGCGAAGATCCAGCCTCTGTCGGATCACTCGATGAGAGCGGCCTGGAGATCGTCGCATGGACCCCATCCCAGTCAGGGCCGCGGGAGGCGCTGGCCGCTGGCGTCATTGATGGGGTTGGTCGTTCAATCGCTGAGGCGGTGGACGGCGCAGCGCTCGTTGTCCTCTGCGCGCCTCCGATTGCGATGACTGAAATCCTAGATGAGCTCGTCATCTGCCGGCGCTCGGGCCGCCTTGCTGATGGCGCTGTGGTGACCGACGTTGCGTCAACGAAGGTTTGGATCGCTAAGGAGGCGGCTGCGCGCAACATTCGCTTCTGCGGCGGGCATCCGATGGCGGGAAGCCACGAAGTGGGCTTTGCTGCTTCAGATGCCAACCTCTTCCTTGGCCGTCCGTGGGTGATTGTGCCGGGTGCGAATGGTGGTGGCGCCGCTGCGCTCGTAGAGCGACTTGCCACGAGTTGTGGTGCGCGTCCTGTAATCCTTGAAGCCGAACTCCACGATGCCGCCACGGCCGCGGTCAGCCATCTCCCACTCCTACTTGCAGCAGCGCTGGTGGAGACAGTGGCTCTGGGTGATGCGGCGGAGGCGCCTGATGGCTGGAAGATCTCGCATCTGCTCGCGAGCACGGGCTGGCTCTCCGCCACGCGGCTCGCGCGTGGCTCTGAGTCGATGGGTGCTGATATCCTTGCAACAAACGCTCGCGAGGTTCGTCGCCGGCTGAAAACGTTGCGCCTCATCTTGGAGCAGTGGGATGCGCGGTTGGCCGCCGCAGAGAACGACCCCGTCATTGGTCGGGTTGATCTAGAGAAGCGCCTGGCAGCTGCGCGCGCGGTACTCACGGAGAACGAATGAGCGCTGATCCACTGGCAAAGGGCGCTGACGAAGAGATCCTTGGTATCCCGCGCGAGCTTGCCTTGCCGATGGGCGCGTGGACGGGGTTCCGTGCCTTTGATAACCCCGAAGAGGGGGAGCACGAAATCGCACGCCTTGATGGGCTATCGCAGGCACGACCCCGCCGCGAGCTTGAATTAGATCCCTCGTGGAAGCAGCCCATCCCTTACGCAGTGGCCCTCTACCGCCCTGTGGGGGCCCCTGCCGACGATACGCACCTCTTTTGGATGGACCGCCTCGCGGGTGGCAGCGACAAGCGGCTGCATGGCCGCGCCTCGTTCGGGGTAGGTGGGCATATCTCGCCAAATGATGGTGGCATTCGCGCAGCACTAGCTCGAGAGTGGGTCGAAGAGGTTGCCACCCCAGCGCTACCAGCTTTCACGCCGATCGGGCTCCTCAACGATGACGGTGACGATGTAGGGCGGGTGCACCTCGGCGTCGTCTTCGTCGCCGCACTGATGTCCCCATCAATTCACATTCGCGAAACGCACAAGCTTGCAGGTTCACTTGTTCCGATCAGCGAAGCGCTTCGTCGAAAAGGGGAGCTAGAGGGCTGGTCAGCGCGTATTATTGACACAATCGCAAAGGTTGCAGCCAACATCTAATCTTCGCTACGCGTTCGATACGTTGTTGCTGCAAACCTCCCCCTATGCCGACCTCTGTTGCCTCTACCGCGCTCGTAGGCATTGAAGGGGTACCAGTTGAAGTCGAGGTAGACGTAGCGCCTGGAATTCCCGCCACACGGATCGTAGGCCTCCCTGATGCCGCTGTAGGCGAGGCTCGCGAGCGCATTCGTTCCGCGATTCGAGCAGCCGGGTATACCTGGCCGGCTCGGCGTATCACGATCAATTTAGCACCAGCCGATCTTCGCAAAAGTGGTGGATCCTTTGATCTGGCTATTGCATTGGGCATTCTGCTCTCGAGTGGGCAGATTCGGCATCGAAGTGGTGGAGCGCTCGCAGCGATCGGTGAACTTGCGCTCGATGGCAGGGTGCGTACCGTTCCAGGTGCGCTACCTCTTGCGTTGCCGCTGCTCTCGTCTGGGCACCGAGTTTTACTCCCAGCAGGCATGGGGCTTCTTCCTGAACCGCTTGGAGGGGAGGCTGTACGAATTGAAACGCTTGCGGATGCCGCAGCAGCGGTGGAAGGTCGGGTGAGAGATCTGCCAGAGACGTTGGCACGTGTCGCGTTGCCCACTGCCGATGACGCTGTCATTTGTGAACTTGCCGCCATCCGTGGGCAGCCGATTGCGGTGCGCGCCATCTTGATCGCTGCATGCGGGCGGTTTCCAATTCTGCTTGAAGGTCCGCCTGGTGTGGGAAAGTCAATGCTCGCGCGCGCGTTGCATGAAATCTTGCCGGACTTGTCCCCAGGAGAGCAGAGCGAGGTTGCTGCGATCGCCTCGGCAGGCGGGCACGCTCCTAGGTATTCGTTGCGACCACCGTTGCGAGCTCCGCATCACGACATCACGGTTGCTGGGCTAATTGGCGGTGGACCGCGGATGACGCCTGGTGAATTAACGTGGGCACATCGCGGGCTCTTACTCCTTGATGAGATCGGTGAATTTCGGCGTGATGCGCTTGAGTCGTTGCGCGAGCCGTTGGAGCGCGGGTGTGTGGATCTGGTTCGAGCGGGTCGTTCGGTGCGTTTTCCCGCCGATGCGGTAGTGGCGGCCACCGGGAATCCCTGTGGCTGTGGGGAGCTGGAGCACCCGAGTGGGGCCTGTCGTTGCCTCCCTGGTGCACGACGGCGCGGGAGTCTCTCGCTCTCAGCGCCGATACGTGATCGATTCCCGTTGCGCGTGCGACTCGGTCGCCCGAACACACCACTGACTGCACTTCCGCGGGGTGAGCTCACGACACTTGGTGCTCGCGAGCGTGCGACGTCGGTGCGCGAAGCCCTGGCGCAGCAGCCTACGCACGTTGATGGGGTGACCGTTGTGACGCGGCGAACTATCGAAGGCCTGGGGGTGCGTGCGTGGAGTCAGATCGAACGGGTTGCGGCGGTGGTAGCGCACCTCGAAGGTCGCGACATTGTGGGCGACGCTGATGTAGCGGAAGCGATTCATCTGCACGGCGATCACTGGTGAGCGCGATCACGCTTCTCCCAGGCGACCTGCGAATCCCTGAGCGACGCAGTGAGCCGCTTGGGCTGGCTCCGGATGCAGATCGGCGTCGCCCCCTTTGGGCGCAAGGGCGGGTTGAGGTGCTAGGGAGACCATCGATTGGGATCGTTGGTACGCGTCGCCCCTCTCCCCACGGCGCTGCGGCCGCTCGACGCATCGCCGTTGAGGTGGCGCGTTCGGGGTGGTGTGTCGTATCGGGGCTCGCCCTAGGCATCGACGAGGTGGCACATCTGGCCGCCGTAGAGGCGGGAGGGGAGACCATTGCGGTACTTCCTAGTCCTGCCCCTCTCGGTCTGCGCCACGGGGCGCGGCGCCTGGCTGAGCAGATCAAGAAGGTTGGTCTCCTGCTATCGGATCGGCCAGTCGGAACCCCGCCTGCCGCCTGGAGCTTCGCCGCGCGGAACCATCTCCTTGCAGCGCTCTGCGATGGGCTGATTGTCGTTGAAGCTCCCGAGGGCTCAGGAGCGCTCATCACCGCCGAATCCGCATCGGGGCTTGGACTCCCAGTAGCGGTTGTGAGTGCCCCATATGGTGCGGAGCGTGCCGAAGGGGGGCTCCGCTGGCTCCAGCGAGCGCAGGAGTTGTCTTTGCGCCACATCGAAGAACGATCACCCGTGCTCATTTCAGGGGAGGCCGACCTGCGTGCGTGGCTTGCTGTCTGTGCACTGTCCGTGCACGGCCACTTTGGCGACTCCGCGGGGACGCCGCATGCCGTTGAGGGCGCAGCTGACGTTTCGGTATCAGGTTTGCAGCACCAAATCCTTCAAAAACTGGATGCCGCTGGGGCAGATGGGCTCGTTGAGGGTGATTTAGGCGACCTCACGGCGGACCTCCCGGGGGCCCTGGTGGCCGCCCTAACCCTCCTGAGCATGCACGGGATGATTGAGCAGCGCGGCGGGCGCTGGCGGCGCGTTCTAGGGGCGGTGCTACGCTCTCGCCCATGACAAAGGCAGCCACCAACCTCGTAATCGTCGAGTCGCCGGCGAAGGCTCAGACGATTGAGCGGTATCTCGGCCCTGATTACACCGTGCTCGCCTCCTATGGGCACATTCGGGATCTCCCTCAGAAGACGAAGAAGGGGAGCATGGCCGTTGACGTCGAAAACGGCTTCACCCCCGTGTACGAGATCATTGAGGACAAGCAGAAACGCCTGGATGACATCACTCGTGCCGCGAAGAAGGCAACCTCCGTCTGGCTGGCAACCGACCTCGACCGCGAAGGGGAGGCGATCGCCTGGCACGTTGCGGAGGCCCTCGCCATTCCAGAGGCTGATCGACACCGTGTCACGTTTAGTGAGATCACAAAGGGGGCCATCCTTGAGGCATTCGCCCATCCCCGCGGGATTAACCTCGACCTTGTGAACGCCCAGCAGGCGCGTCGGATCCTGGATCGCCTGGTTGGGTACCGACTCTCGCCACTCCTTTCGCGACTTGTCAAGCCAAAGCTCTCCGCGGGAAGGGTGCAGTCCGTGGCCCTCCGACTGGTGGTGGAGCGCGAACGCGCCATTCGCGCCTTCATCCCACGTCACTACACAACCGTTGAGATTGGGATCCGCCCCGCCACCGCAAGCGACCTTATCGTCCCCGCCACCCTCATCGGCGAAAAGGGGGAGATTCTTGAGCTCGACCCTGAGGTTGCAGCAGCAGCGGTTGCACGGCTGGATGGCGCTGACGCGGTGGTCGCCGAGCGCAGCGAGGGGACGCGTAAACAGCGCCCCGTTCCGCCATTCACCACCTCAACGCTCCAACAGGAGGCGGGACGCAAGCATGGATTCCGCTCGCGCGTGACGATGCAGCTCGCACAAAAGCTCTATGAGGGAGTGGAGATCGGGGGCGAGCGCACCGGCCTCATTACCTATATGCGTACTGACTCACCAACTCTGAGCCAGCAGGCCATTAGCGACGCTTCGGCGGTGATCCGCGAGCGTTTCGGCCCAGAGATGGTTGTAGAGGGTGGCCGCCAGTACGCCTCCAAGTCGAAGAACGCGCAAGAGGCCCACGAGGCGATTCGCCCAACCAACCTCGCCCTTACTCCCGAGCTCGCTGCGCCATACATTGACGAGCGTGAGCTCAAGGTCTACACGTTGATCTGGCGCCGCACGATCGCGTCACAGATGCCAGACAAGGTTTCCGCTTCCACGACGTTGATTTGGCAGGCAGGGAGCGATCGTCTCAAGACGGTCGCGACACGCACGCTCGAACCGGGCTTCACTGCTGTTTATCTTGAGGGTCGGGATGACGAAGATGAAGACACAGAAGCGAAGGTGCCCGACCTACCAGAGGGCTCGAAGGGGAGCATCGCAACGGTAGAGGGAGTGGCACATGCAACCAAGCCTGAGCCGCGCTTTACCGAGCCAACGCTCGTCAAGGAGTTGGAAAAGCACGGCATTGGCCGGCCATCAACCTACGCAGCGATCATTGAACGTATTCAAGAGCGCGAATATGTTGACCGCGATAAAGATAATCGTCTCCGCGCAACGCGACTTGGTGAAACGGTATGCGACCTGCTCACCACACATTTCACCACGTTTGTTGACCTCGGCTTCACCGCTGGTATGGAGGAGGAACTTGACGCCGTTGCAGAGGGTCGCGAGAATTGGCGCGATGTACTCCAGAAATTTTGGAGTACCTTTGATCCACTCGTTCTTGAGAAGGCGCAATCAATTGGCGCAGGCGAATTCCGTAATCGCGCGAGCGAAGAGAAATGCTCCGAGGGGCATCCGATGGAGGAGCGGCTCGGTCGGTTCGGCTGGTACCTCGCTTGCACGCTGTACCCAGAACATGCAGAACGTAAGTCACTTTCGAAGGTGATTGGCGACGATTCGCCCTCGGGCGACGCGCCAACGCTTGAGGGTGCGGGGCTTCCATGCCCAATGTGCGGCGCGGAACACGGCGGCAAAATGGCCCAGCGTCGCAGCCGATTCGGCTGGTTCCTTGGTTGCGACCGTTATCCAGAGTGCCGATACATCCCGAAAGCTGAAGTACCCGCAGAGTTTAAGTTGGAGTTTGATGCGCTCTGCCCAGTGTGCGGCGCGGAGCACGGCGGAAAACTTGGCCCGAAGAAGAACAACAAGCGCGGCACCTACTTCTATTCATGCAATCGCTATCCCGACTGCAAGACCATTCGGCCGCGTCCGACTGGTGCCACGCATGCGGATTGCGGTGCCGTAATTGGCAAAGATGATGAAGGCGGTGTCTGCACCAAGTGTGGGGCGCGCGTGACACTTCCTGAGATCGTTGAGGTCGGCTCAGTGATCGCGGGCGGCGAACCAGATCCCTTGGCTTGGGTGCCAAAGCGCCCACGACGCGGCGCTGCCGCTGCTGCTGTTGGCGACACAAAATCTACCGCCAAGGGCAAGGCGAAGCCAAAGGCCAAGCCGAAGGCGAAGAGCAAAGCAAAGGCAAAGCCCAAGGCGAAAGTTAAGGATCCTGCGGCTACGTCCGCTGGCATTGAGTCGGTCGCGGAGGCGCCGGCTGCACAGGTGGAGACGGCCTAATGACACGGGGCCGCGAATCGGCTCCCGCGGCGTCGCTCTCTCCTGCTGTGACTGACCCGCGAATTGCACCATTCATCATGCACCTTCGGGCACGTGCGCTCTCGGCAGCTACCGAGCGTTCCTACCGCACTGCGGTGGAACGTCTCATTGCCTGGTATGACGCTGAGGGAATCAATTGGCGTTCACCATCTCGAGCAGATCTGCGTCGCTACATTGCGCTCCTTAGTGAAGACGGTGAGCGCTCCACAGTGCAGCAGCGGCTCGCCGCACTTGGCACCTTCTACCGATTCTGGGTGCGACAGGGGAGCGTGGCGAAGGATCCGTTGCATGCGCTTGCGCGACCGAAGCGAGAGAAGCGACTCCCCGATGTTCTAACGCAAGCGCAAGTTGAGCAGCTAATTGCGCAGGCGTCGATCGGCACCTCGGCCGCATTGGCGCTGCGCGACACCGCGCTGATCGAACTCCTCTACGGCGCTGGCCTGCGCATCGCCGAAGTTGTGGCAATCGGTATCGCTGATCTACAGCTCAGTCGCGGCGAGGTGAAGGTCACAGGGAAGGGCGACAAGCAGCGTGTGGCGCTCTTTGGTGCGCCATGTCGACGCGCGCTCGAGTCGTATTTGTCAGAGGGGCGACCGGCACTTGCTAGCTTCGCAGAGACTCCGTCCGCCGCCCTCTTTTTAAATCGTAACGGCGGAGTGCTCGGAGAGCGTGGCGCCCGCGCACGACTCGACGACATTGCGCGTGCCGCGGGCCTTCCGGAGGCATTTCACCCGCACACACTCCGGCACTCATTTGCCACACACCTGCTCGACGGTGGAGCCGACCTTCGCGTGGTGCAGGAGCTCCTCGGTCATGAGAGCCTCGGAACAACCCAGGTGTACACGCACGTATCAACTACGCGCCTGCGCGGCCTCTACAAAACGTCGCATCCACGTGCGCGGCGTGCAGGAGCCAAGCCGTGAAGCAGTCCACCCTTGGACCAGAAATTCGCGCAAGTACGGCGCGGAGCAGCTCCGTTCTTGCTGCTGGAGCTCTTGCGTCGCGCATTGCGGGGTGGGCGCGCGTCACCGTACTCATTGGCATCTTTGGCACGACGGGAACCCTGGATCCGTTTCTCGCAGCGTTTCGTATTCCCGACATCGTGTTTGCACTGGTTGCTGCAGGTTCCATCGCGACCGTACTCGTTCCGCAGTTGAGCTCTCTCCTCGAGCGCAATGAGCAACGCCGTGCGCAGCGCCTACTCGGCTCGGTGTTCGTTGCGCTACTACTTCTCCTCAGCTTTTTCTCGCTTCTGGTGGTCTTTGGTGCAAGCGCCCTCAGCGGCCTCTTAGTCGGGGGGCTCCCGAGCGCCCAACAGCGCGAGGCGGCGGATCTAAGCGTCATCTTGCTTGTGGCGACGATTGCGCTGGCTCTCTCCGCAGTTTGCACCAGCGCCAACGCTGCGCGATCTCGCTTTGGGGTTACAGCAATTACTGGTCTGGTGTACAGCGCTGGCACGATCGCTGGAGCTCTTATTGGTGGCCGAGCCGCGGGAGGCTACGGTCCAGCACTTGGCACTGCCGCTGGAGCCATCGCGGTGCTGATCATTGCGGCGACCGTACTTATGCGAAGCAACCTTCGCCCGGCACGTCCGAACTTCCGTGACCCACTTCTCGGCGAAGCGCTGCGCTCACTCCTGCCACGCGTAGGATCGGTAGTTCTCGTTCAGATTCTGCTCGCGTATCTCGTAGCACTCGCTGGCGGGACCGGACCAGGGGCGATCACGATCTGGTCCTACGCATTCACCCTGTTACAGGTGCCACTTGCGTTGGTCACCTCGTCAATCGGTATCGCCATCCTTCCAAAGGTCGCCGCTCAGGCGGCACGCGGGAATCTCGGCGCGGTACGTACGTTGGCGACCTCCAGCATCGGAGCGGTCATTTGGATGATGGCGCCAATCGCCACGCTTGGCGCACTCTTCTCATACGACGCGGTGCGGCTCGTGGTTGGCGGAAACATTGACGACGTTTCTGCGGCTGCAACAGCTGACGTACTTCGGCTTCTGCTCATTGGTCTCGTTGCACACGGAGTGATCTCGGTTGCCGTGCGTCTCTTCTATGGACTTCGGGACACGGTGCGTCCGACCGTTGCCGAACTAGGTGCGAACCTCGTGATCTTCGTCTTGGCAACCCTATGGGTGCCGCTTGTGGGGGTAAGCGGGATTGCGGCGGCTCTCCCGCTCGGCACCTGGATTGAGGCTGCCGCGTTGGCTGCACTGCTCGTTGCACACAAGAAGGTGCTGAGTTTCGCGACAGTCGCGGGCACCACCCTCTTCGCGCTCCTTGCGGCCCTCATCTCCCTCGGACTCGCCGCCTGGATCACGTCACCGCTCCTAGAGGGTGCACGACTTGCTGGAGTCATTCCAGGCGCGGTGGTTGCTGCGCTGGGTACTGCCGTCGGGCTCGCCGCATATGTCCTCTTTACGATCCTGGCACGCCGACGCGAGGCGCTACCGTTGCTCCGCCGCATCGCACCATTCGCGCCAAAAAAGATTCGCCCGCTTCTGCTGCGAGCCGAGGCGACCTCGTGACAATTCGCCGCATCGATCTGAGCTCCTTGGAGGCGCAACGCGCTTGGGATGCACGCACTGTTGATGCACCGGGTGGTGACGTGCACCAGGGGAGCGCTTGGCTTGCATATCGAGCAGGTCTTGGGCGCGAGGCGATCGCGCTCGAAATTGACGGAGAACCACTCGGCATTCTTCTGAATCGTGCCCCGCTCTTCGGTCTTCCGAAAGGACATGCACCGCGCGGGCCGATCACACCGTGGGGCGCCACGTTTGCTCAAGCGGTAGCTGCGGCGGGGCGCATTCAGAGCGCCGCCGCATGGTTAGGTGCGGAGTACGGCCTTATTGCGCTGGATGCGGACCCCTGGCTCCCGGCGGGAGATGCCACCGAAGCCGCGTTCCGCAACTCGGGACTACACAAGTCTAATGAGATTTTTCCGAGCCAACACACGATGCTGCTGCGCGCAAGTGCGAATGGGACATCGGAGGCTGACCTCTTTGAGGGAATCAGTAAAAGCACGCGCCAGCGGATTGCGCTCGCAGAGCGAGCCGGTTTCGCTGTCGAGCGGATCACGCACCTTACTCCCGCCCCTGAACGAACGGCGATGTGGGCCCAGGTGCAACAGCTGCTCGGGGCAACGGCACAGCGAAAGGGGTTCGAACTCGGTTCATCCGCGGCCATGATTCGCTGGTGGGACCAACTCGCTGTGACGGAACGCTCTGAGCTCCTCGTCGTTCGCGGCGCTAATGGAGCACTAGTCGCGTTCATTGTGATCTTGCGTCACGGTGAACGCATTACGACCGACGCATCGGGAGACGATCCAATCGCGCGAAAGGAGACCCCTGGCGCCCTAGCGCTCTTGCGATGGACCGCAATCAAGATCGCTGCCAGTGAGAGCCGAATCACCGACCTCGGTGGCGTGGACGTTGCCGGGCATCGTGATGTTCCGGTTGAGGGCGACCCGATGCACGGCCTCTATGCGCATAAGGCGTCATTCGGTGCAGTCTGGACGCCTATGGCGGGAGCGCACCGCGTTGTGCTTCGCCCGGGTGCACTCCGTCTTCGCTCTCTGCTCGGCCGGGTGCGAGGGGTTCGCTGATGAAGAGCCGGTCGCTTCGTGATCTCACTGCGCGGCTGCAAGAACTGCATCTGCTCGACTCCTCTGTCTCACCGGAGATCACCATCACGAGCGCTCCCACACACGATTCGCGGTTGGTCAAAGCGGGCGGAATCTTTGCTGCCATCCCTGGGCGCATCGCCGACGGCGCAACGTTCCTCACTCATGCTGTTGAACGAGGTGCCGTCGCAGTGCTGTGCGAGCAGCAGGTTGCCTCCAGCGTGCCGCTGATTGTGGTTCGAGATGCTCGTGCCGCCCTTGCTGCTGCGGCAGCATGGTGGGAGGGTGATCCAGCCGAAGAGCTCCTCGCGATCGGCGTGACGGGAACCGATGGCAAGACCACGACCTCGACGTTCCTCTCTACTGCGCTGACCGCAGCAGGGCTGCGCACAGGGCTAATCTCCACGGCGATCAGCCGTGTTGGCGGCGTCCAGCGAGCGGCTGCGGCGCATCAGACGACGCCAGAAGCTCCCGCACTACAGCACGCGCTGCGCGAAATGGTGGAGGCTGGCGATGAGGCGGCAGTTGTGGAGAGCACCAGTCACGGTCTACAACTTGAACGCGTCGGCGCAATCAACTTTGCGTCTGCAATCTATACGACCTTCTCACCAGATCATCTCGATTTCCATAAAGACCTTGTTGAGTATCGCGCTGCCAAGGCGAAGCTCGTCGCACGAACCGTGGGAAGTGCAGCCAGTCGCGCACGGCAGCTACCGCGCGTGGTGGTGGTGCATGCGACTGACCCTGCCGTGCAGCCATTCGCCGACGCAGCAGAGGCCGCCGGGCTTCATGTGGCCCGTTTTGATGCCTACTCCGAGCGCGAGGTGCTGATCAACGGCGTGAAGTCGGAACTGCACCTCAGCATGCCTGGGCGGATCAATGCCGCAAATGCTGCGGCAGCCCTCACCCTCGTCGCTGCGTGGGGCTTGCCACTCGCCCCAGCGATCGCCGCTGTGGAGGCTGAGGCTGGGCCTCCAGGCCGAAGTCAACTCATCGAGGGAACGCAGCCGTTCCGCGTCATCGTCGATTTTGCGCATACGGGTCCATCGCTGACGGCGTCGCTGGCGGTGGCACGCGAGTTGTGCGGCCCGACTGGACGTTTGCTGCTTGTGACAGGTGCCGCCGGAGAACGAGACCCAGGTAGGCGGTCAGCCGTCGGAGAAGCGGCTGCACGTGCCGATCTGGTCTGGATCGCCGACGAGGATCCGCGAGGAGAGGATCCGAATCACATTGCTGGGGCGATCCAAGCGGCATACCTCGCCGCCTCACCACGTGCTGGCAGCAGCCTCGTAATCCTTCATGACCGTGCCGCCGCTATTCACGCGGCCATAGGTGCCGCTAAGCCAGGCGACGTCGTGCTGTTGGCAGGGAAGGGCCACGAGCAAACGATAGAGCGGCAAGGCGTGAATGAAGCCTGGGACGAAGCCACCGCAGCACGACGCGTGCTCGCGTCGCTCGGCTATTCTCCAAAATTATGAGCATTGAGCCACAGCCGGTCGAGAAGTCGCAGCGACTGGCGCGACCTGCGGCAGACCCGATCGCAAAGGTGCGCGCGCTTGCGCGACCAGTTGAATCGCTCCGCGAGGCTCTGCGCGACAAGGTTGCAACAGGGATTGGCACTGCAGAGGCGGCCCGCCTCGTAGATGACGCCTTCCTCTTCGCCGTTGAGGCGCACGGCTCGCAGGTGCGTGCCTCTGGTGAGCCCTATGTGACCCATCCTGCTGAGGCGGCGCTGATCCTTGCCGACCTCGGACTTGATGCAGCAACACTAGTAGCGGCGCTGCTCCATGACGTCCCCGAAGACACATCGGTAACCGCAGCAGAGATCGCAGAACGTTTTGGCGATGAGGTCGGAGTACTCGTTGACGGCGTCACGAAGCTGAGCAAATTCTCGGCAATGAGCGCCGAAGAGCAGCACGCGGAAAACATTCGTAAGATGTTCCTCGCGATGTCTCAAGACATTCGAGTGGTGCTCATTAAGCTCGGTGATCGCCTCCATAACATGCGTACCTTGGCAGCACTTCCGGCAGAGAAGCAGCGCCGCATCGCCAGGCAGACGCTGGAGATTTATGCCCCGCTCGCGGAGCGACTCGGAATCTGGCAAATAAAGTGGGAGCTTGAGGACCTGGCTTTCAAGGCGCTAGAGCCTGAGCGCTATCACGAGCTGGCAAGCATGGTTGAGCTGCGACGCGATTTGCGTGCGGACTATGTCGAACGCGCCATCGCAGTGCTCAAGCCTGAGCTCGAGCGCGCAGGGATTGAAGCAGAGTTCTCAGGTCGCGCGAAGCACCTCTACTCAATCCACAAGAAAATGGCACGACGGGGGAGCGACTTTTCGGAGATCTACGACGTCTACGCGATTCGTGTGATCGTTGAAAACCTCCGTGACTGCTATGCCGCCCTTGGCGCAGTCCACAGCGTCTGGCGGCCAATCCCAAATCAATTTGATGATTACATTGCCGTACCGAAGAACAATCTCTACCAGAGCTTGCATACGGCAGTAGTTGCACTTGACGGGCGACCCCTTGAAGTGCAGATCCGCACCAGGTCAATGCATGAAGTTGCCGAGGTAGGCATTGCTGCGCACTGGCGATACAAAGACGGAACGCAGCCTGACGCTGCTTACGACGCGAAACTTGCTTGGCTACGCCAACTCCTTGAGTGGCAGCGCGATGTGACGGACGCGTCAGAATTCCTGGAGGGTGTTCGATTAGATGTCTTCCAGGACCAGGTCTACGTTTTCACCCCGAAAGGTGACGTTAAGGAACTTCCCGCTGGTGCAACGCCACTAGATTTTGCCTATCTCGTCCATACAGATATCGGACACCGTTGCATTGGTGCGAAAGTCAATAATCGGCTTGTGCCGCTGGAGTATCGGTTGAAGTCGGGTGACATAATCGAAGTTGTGACCGCTCGGGGTAAGCATGGCCCGAGCCGTGATTGGCTGAACGTCGCCACGACTCGCCAGGCACGCAACAAGATTCGCCAGTGGTTCAAGCACCAGGAGCGCGATGAGAATGTACTGCACGGACGTGAATCCCTGGAGCGAGAGCTTCGTCGCCTCGCGCGGACGACGCTTGATGCCATCGGTCGTGAGCAACTGGAAGAGGTTGCCAAGCAGATGAACCAGGGGAGTGTTGAGGACCTGTACGCGGCGATCGGATATGGCGCGGTGGGTCCGCAGCAAGTTGTTTCGCGCCTCGGCGTTGCTTCAGATGATGCGAAATCACTGTTGCCGCTCAGTGCGAGCGCTTCGGCAATCGCTCCCGCCGAGCGCACCGGCGGTATCCGCGTGAAGGGAGTGCCTGACCTTTTGACCCGATTCGGCCGCTGTTGTCGCCCACTCCCAGGCGACCCAATTGTTGGTTTCATCACCCGTGGCAAGGGGGTCACAGTGCACCTTGCCAGTTGTGACGCCTCTACCTCTGCCCGAGAGGCCTCACGACTCATCGATGTGGAGTGGGAGATGACGCCTGCGACCACTGAGAGTTACCCAGTGACAATTCGAATTGAGGGAATCGACCGCACCGGGCTGCTTACGGAGATCACCCAGGTTGTTGCGGAACAGAAGGTCAACATCTTGTCCGCTACTGTTCAGACAACAGGCCAAACAAATGCGGAGATGTTGATGACCCTAGCTGTCGGTTCAATAAGCGAGCTCGCCAGGCTCATGGCGCGGCTCGAGCGCGTCCGCGGTGTGCGCAGCGTCTCCCGGGAGCAGCACCAGTGAGCGGCTTCCAGTCTCCTCGCGGTCTCCGCGATCTGCTTGAGCCGCTCGCGTCGGCGCACGGGTGGGTCACAGATCGTGCCTGGGCCGCCGCAGATGCGGCTGGGTACGCACGCATTGAGCTGCCGATCGCAGAAGAGAGTGCGCTCTTCGAACGCGCCGTTGGTGGTACCTCCGATATCGTCGCGAAGGAGCTCTACCGACTTGAGCCGCGCGGTGATGACGCGGTCACTTTGGCGCTGCGGCCCGAAGCAACGGCCGGAGCGGTCCGCGCCTACATCCAGCACGGTATGCGCTCACAGCCGCAACCCGTACGCCTGGCGACGGTGGCGCAGTTGTTCAGGTACGACCGTCCTCAAAAGGGGCGTTATCGCCAGTTCACGCAATTCGACCTTGAGGCAATCGGTGACGGTGGGCCAGGGATTGATGTGGAGGTGATCGAGCTTGGGGCAACTTATCTGCGTGGTCTCGGACTCAGTGACGTGCAGGTGCACCTCAACTCTGTTGGCTGTGCCAATTGTCGCCCCGCCTACGTTGAATCGTTGCGCGCTCACTTCACGGCCGTTGTGCACGAACTGAGTGAGGTCGATCAATCGCGACTCGCCACAAATCCTTTACGCCTGCTCGATTCAAAAGAGCCGGCGGCGGTCAATCGGGCCGCGAGTGCCCCGGCAATCACCGATCACCTCTGCGCTGAATGCGCAGCCCATCACACCGTGGTCACCGCGGGGCTGGCAACGGTCGGAATAGCGGTAGTTGCTGCGCCGCTGCTGGTTCGAGGGCTCGACTATTACACGCGCACCGCATGGGAATACCTCCTTCCCGGAGAGCAGGGTCAGCAGGGGGCGCTGGGTGGCGGCGGCCGCTACGACGGACTCGTCGAACAGCTCGGCGGCACGCCAACTCCCGCGATTGGCTTTGCGATTGGTATTGACCGGGTCGTGCTTGCCCTGGAGGCGCGCGGGTTACTTCCCGCTACTGCTAGCGGCCCGGCTATCGTTGTTGCTGGCATTGAGCCTGAATCTGTCGCGGATCGTGTGGCTATCGCCAGTCAACTGCGCACCGCTGGGGCGAGCGCACGCGCCGACGTCAGTACGCGCAAAATTGGGAAGCAGCTTGAGGGTGCCGTGCGCGATGGCGCGTTGGCGGTCATCATCGTCGAGCCAGATGGGCGCCTCACCTTGCGAGATCTCGTCAAGGCGAGCCAGGCGGAGCCAGCGGAGCGTGGCAGCGTGATCGCCGCGGCACTTCGACTAGTGCAGAACGAGGGGTAGCATGACCGACGCGGCAAAACTGACTACGGGCCTTCGAAGCGATGTCTGCGGCGCACTTCGGCCAAGCGATGTTGGTCGGCGCGTGCGGCTCGCTGGCTGGATTCACCGCCGCAGAGATCACGGCAGCCTCGTCTTTATTGACCTTCGTGACCGCTACGGCATTGTGCAGGTAGTTGTTGACGCCGCCGTCGCCCCCGAAGCCCACGCAGCACTCACGGACGCGCGCAGCGAATGGGTGATCGCTGTTGAGGGCTCAGTTGCTGCGCGACGCGCGGGTACGGAGAACGAGAAGCTCCCCACCGGAGGTATTGAGGTTGCGGGAGAGATCGTGACCGTGCTGTCCCAGGCGAAAACTCCGCCCTTCTATATCAACGACACTGAAGTTCCTGTCGACGAGAGCCTGCGGCTGAAGTACCGCTACCTCGATTTGCGCCGCGAACCGCTGCGCGACCGAATCCTGCTCCGCAGTGCGATGGTTCAGGCGATTCGCGAAGTCCACCACGAGCATGGCTTCGTAGAGGTCGAGACCCCGATCCTGATCAAGTCAACCCCCGAGGGCGCGCGTGACTTCATCGTGCCATCACGGTTGCAGCAGGGGAGCGTGTACGCGCTGCCGCAGTCGCCGCAACAAATGAAGCAGCTCCTGATGGTCGCGGGCTTTGACCGCTACTTCCAGATCGCCCGTTGCTTCCGCGACGAAGACCTTCGCGGCGATCGTCAGCCCGAGTTCACGCAGCTTGACATTGAGATGAGTTTTGTCGACGAGGCGAGCGTGCGCGCCTTTGTCGAAGCGATGGTGATTGAGGTCACGAAGCGCATCCGACCTGACCGCCCGATTCAGCAGTTGCCGCTCCCTACCTTCACCTACGAAGAGGCGATGGAGCGCTACGGCTCCGACAAACCAGACATTCGCTTCGCAATGGAGCTAATTGATCTTGGTGCGGCTCTCCCAGAGAGCACTGGGTTCAAGGTATTTGATGAGACGCGGGCAAGTGGCGGACGGATCCGAGCGATCCGTGTTGCCGGTCGCGGTGGAATCACCCGTTCCGACGTTGATGACCTGACGGAACGCGCCAAGCGCTACGGCGCAAACGGCCTGGTTTGGATCGCGCTGCAGTCAGATGGTGAGATTCGCTCGCCGATTGCGAAGTTCCTCTCACCCGAGGCGACCGCCGCGCTCTGGTCGGCAACCGGCGGTAGGGCAACCCATGCCGATGGCGATCTACTGCTGATCGTTGCTGGTCCAAAGATCCTATCCGCTGAGGTCCTGGGTCGTCTGCGCGTTGAAGTTGCGCTCGAGCTAGGACTCGCCGATCCCGATGTGCTCGCCTTCTGCTGGGTGCACCGCTTCCCGATGTATCAGTGGGAGGCTGAGTCGGGTCGATGGGACGCAACGCACAACCCATTCTCGGCGCCTGTACCCGAGCATCTCAACTTGCTCGCCACAGCGTCGGGTGATCTTGCGAAGCGCAGCGAGGCCGATCCCGCAGCGGGAGCGCTTGCACAGCAGTACGACATTGTGTTGAACGGCTGGGAGCTTGGCGGCGGATCGATTCGCATCCATGATCGCGCGCTTCTTGAGCGTTCTTTTGCGTTGATGGGGCATTCACTCGACGATGCGCGCGCCAAGTTTGGTGCGCTGCTCGACGCATTCGAATACGGCGCACCGCCGCACGGCGGCATCGCTATCGGCGTCGAGCGTTGGGCGGCGCTCCTCGCCGGCCAGATCAACATTCGCGAAGTGATGGCATTCCCGAAGACCCAGTCGGGGAGCGACTTGATGCTCGAAGCACCCTCAGAGCCAGATGCGAAGCAGTGGGCTGAACTCGGCCTATCGGTGCGACCGGTAAAGAGCTAGCGCTCCTCAGCCTGGGAGCCGCGCTGCTCCCACGGATCAACGGCGTTGGTATCGGCAGGAGGCGCTTCAAACGCGAGTGATGCACGGCCATCAGAGGGGTTGACTGCACCTTCGTCGCCACACTCCAACAGAATTTCGGCCGATTGTGGATGCGCGATCGGTGTGAGACGAATCGGACCAGCTTCGCCGTTTCGCGCTGCGATCAACACCTGCGCACCCTCTCGGCCATGCCCTGCGATGAGTGCGGTGATGGTCTCTGGATCAACGCCGGCGTGGCTCAGGGGGAGGATGATCACGGCCGTTGTACCTGCGACCTCACCTAACGCATCGGCGGCAACCGCCGCGAACTCAGTCGAGGGAGTGGCACGGCTCAAAGTCGGGGCGCTTTCACCCGCCGAAAGGCCCGAAATGAGGATCGGATGTGCACCACCAGACCAGGCGGCTTCAACGAGCCGCGACAGGTCTGGGCGGGCGACCCCAGGGGTTGTTGGGGTGCCTGAAACGACGATGTGCGCGGCAACGGTCATGCCCAGAAGTATACGGGTCGGCGAAGCGTGCGAGAATCTCCGAATGACCACAGCAAATCCACCAGCAGGTCTCGTCGCGCAAACCGGCATCCGCACGGTTGGCATCGTCGCGCACGTCGACCACGGCAAGACCACCCTGGTCGATAGCCTCCTCCGCCAGAACGGGGCGTTCCGAGCCAACGAGGAGCTCGTTGAGCGCGTCATGGATAGTGGTGACCTTGAGCGCGAGAAGGGGATCACCATTCTCGCCAAGGAGACCGCCATTGACTTCAAGGGCGTTCGCGTAGTCATCGTCGACACCCCAGGACACGCCGACTTCGGCGGTGAGGTGGAGCGCAGCCTCCTCGCCGTGGACGCCGTCCTTCTCTTGGTTGATGCCTCAGAGGGCCCACTCCCGCAGACACGGTATGTCCTCTCCAAGGCGCTTGCGCGATCACTCCCAGTGATCCTTGTCATCAATAAGATTGATCGCCCGGACGCGCGCATCAAGGAGGTGATCGACGAGGTGTACGAACTCTTCCTCGACCTCGGTGCGAATGAGCAGCAGATCGACTTCCCAATCGTGTACACGAATGCACGTGCTGGCACTGCCACGCGTGACATTGAGAAGCCGGGAACCGACTTGGTCCCGCTGCTCGACTGCGTCCTTGAGACCGCACCAGCACCAATGCATGAGCCTGGCCATCCGCTGCAGGTGCTGATCACCAACC
>RFPZ01000090.1 GCA_009925905.1 Candidatus Aquidulcis frankliniae | reverse complement strand
GGGCGGTCAGCAGAGCGAAACCTTCTCGATCGGGCGACACTTGATCGCAATCGCGCCGCCATCGGCGCTCAGCTGGCTAACCTCGTTGATTTTTCAGGAAAGAGTGGCGCGCTGCTCCTCGATAATTTGAGCTGGCTTGGTGATCTAGGGCTCATAGATTTCCTGCGCGACACAGGAAAGCACCTCACGGTTGGCTACATGCTGGCCAAAGAGAGCGTAAAGACACGGCTTGAGGGCGGCCTCTCTTTCACTGAGTTCAGCTACATGCTGCTGCAAAGCTACGACTTCATGATGTTGAGGAGACTTCACGGCGTGGAGCTTCAGATGGGTGGCTCTGACCAGTGGGGGAACATCACCGCCGGTACAGAGCTGATTCGGCGAACGGAGGGCGAGAACGTTGATGGGGTGCCACATGCCTTCGGGCTCTGCTACCCGCTCTTACTCGCCAAGAGCGGCGCGAAGTTTGGTAAAACCGCGGAGGGGGCGGTCTGGCTAGATCCAGCGCGGACAAGTCCATTTGCCTTCCGCCAGTTTTGGATGGAGCAGGACGACGAATCGATCGCATCGCTTCTGCACCGCTTCACCCTCGATACCATTGCTGAGAGCGAGGCGTTGATGGCGCGGCACGCTGAAAATCCAGCAGCCCGTCGAGCGCAACGTCATCTCGCGCGAGCGGTGACCAGCATGGTGCACGGGGCCGAGGTAGAAGCACGCGCCGCTGGGGTGGCTGATGCCCTATTTGGTGATGGCGAAGGTGGTACCCCTGACGTGCGTAATTTGACGGTTGATGCGCTAGCAATGCTGGCAAATGAACTCCCAACGAGCGCTCTGACTACTTCCGAGGATGCCACCTTGGTCGACCTTGTGATCGCAGGGGGGCTCGCTACCTCAAAGAGCGAGGCGCGCCGACTGATTGAGCAGGGGGGCGTCAGCGTGAATGGGTCGCCGGCACCTGATGGCGCCGCCACAGCCTCCTCGTTTGCGCCGCTGGCGGACGGCTCGCTCCTTCTCCGCAAGGGTCGCCGCGACTACCGACTTCTCCGTCGCGCCTAGGGGCTTATCCCAGGGCCGTATTCCGAGAGGGAGTGTGCTCGGCTCGCCTATACTCCCCGCATGTCTGGACATTCAAAATGGTCAACGATCAAGCGCGCCAAGGGGGCGACGGACGCGAAGCGTGCCGCCCAGTTCACGAAGGTGTCACGCGAGATCACCATCGCCGCTCGCATTAGCGGCCCCGATCCCGCCTCAAATCCCCGTCTCCGCCTTGCCATCGACAAGGGTCGTGGCCTCAACATGCCCAACGACAACATCAAGAGGGCGATCGAGCGTGCATCCGGCCTTGGGCAGAGCGACGCCTACGAAGAGATTGTGTATGAAGGCTACGGTCCAGGCGGAGTGGCTGTGCTCGTTGAGGCTGCAACCGACAACCGCAATCGCACGGCGTCTGAAGTACGCAGTCTGTTTACGAAGTCTGGCGGATCATTGGCCAGCAGCGGTGCTGTTGCCTGGCAGTTTGAAGCGCGAGGTGTAATTGAGTGCCTTGGCACACTTGACGCGGTAGGGGAGGCGGCGATCGAGGCGGGCGCCGCCGATGTGGAGGCTGATGAAGGCACCGTCTTCGTCTACTCCGATCCACAAGAGATCCACGCCGTTCAAGGTGCCCTTGAAGCCGCCGGCATCAAGATAAAGAGCGCTGAGTCAGGGATCGTGGCGAAATCTACCGTCGAGGTGTCAGCCGATGATGCACGCAAGAACTTCAAGCTCATTGATGCACTCGAAGAGCTCGACGATGTGCAGCGCGTAACGGCGAACTTCGAGGTCCCGCCCGAGGTCTTTGCCGAGATCGCTGGATGAGCATGCGCGTCCTGGGACTTGACCCGGGAACGGCAACGTTCGGATGGGGTGTTGTAGATGCTGGCGGCGCACGCCCAGTACATGTTGCGCATGGCGCACTCCATACCGCCGCAACGCTGACGCTCGGCGAGAGGCTCAGCATCTTGCGGGATGGGATTGCGAGCCTCATTGGCCAGCACAAGCCGGAACGAATTGCCATTGAGCGCATCTTCTCTCAATCCAACGTGCAATCTGCTGTAGCGATCGGTGCTGTGCGCGGTGTGGCCCTTCTCATTGCGGCAGACCACAAGATTGAAGTGGTCGAAGCAACGCCTTCCGAGATGAAGCGCGTGATCGCTGGAGAGGGTCGTGCAACGAAGGCGGCGGTAACGAAGGCGATTACGAAGCTCCTTGCATTGCAGGCGGCACCAACCCCAGATGATGCGGCCGACGCGCTGGCTCTCGCGCTCTGGGGTGCTGGTGCGCGCAAGATGGAACATCGTTCCGGTTCTTCTCGCCTTGATCGTTCCGCCTCCGCGGCGGCTGCAGCAGAGAGTGGATTTGACCGAGCGGTACGCGCTGCCTTGCGCGCGGGGAGGTCGTAGCCATGTACGCCCACATCAGTGGCCCTGTTCTCTGGGTGGAAGACGATGCCGTGGTGATTGCTGTAAATGGTCTTGGACTACGTATCCGAACGCTTCCGTCAGTCTTGAGTAGCGCAACCGAGGGGACTGCGTTGGACCTGTATCTACACCACATCGTTCGCGAAGATAGTGAGGCGCTGGTTGGCTTCCCGACACGTGATCAGGCGCGTCTCTTCGCCACTTTGCTCGATGTGAGTGGTGTCGGTCCAAAGGTAGCCATCGCGCTCCTTGCAACGCACGGTCCAGATCTCTTGCGCCGCGCCCTGGTCGATGGCGATGAGACGCTCATCGCGAAGGCTCCAGGGGTAGGGAAGCGTCTCGCGGCGCGAATTATTGTCGAACTTGGTGATCGCATGAGCCGAGAGGCAGCAACCGAGGCCGATGCTGGGATGAAGGCTGATCCTGATCGCGACCTGCAAGGCGCTCTCCGTAGCCTCGGCTTCCCAGCCAGAGAGGCAAAGGAGATGGCCGCTGTCGTCTCTGCCAACGCGTCACTCGCCACCGCGCCGCTCGCAGATCGTTTGCGTGCCGCCCTCAAGGAGCGCGCATGAGTAGTGAGTCGCGCACCGACGCCACCGAGCTCAACGCCGAAGCCACCCTGCGCCCTGCATCGCTCGGGGAGTACATCGGCCAAGTTGAGGCGAAGCGCTCGCTCACGACGTTGCTGCAGGCGGCGCGCGAACGCGGAGAGGCTGCCGACCACCTCCTGCTGCACGGACCTCCAGGGCTGGGCAAGACCACTCTGGCCGCGATTGTTGCTAAGGAGCTCGGAGTAGAGATTCGCTTCACCTCAGGTCCCGCCATTGAACACGGCGGGCAGATGGCGGCGATCCTCACAGACCTGACGCCACGCCAGGTGCTCTTCATTGACGAGATCCACCGCCTCGGTCGAGCTGTTGAAGAGGTGCTCTACCCCGCGATGGAGGATCGTTCCATTGACATCGTCATCGGCAATCGCGGGTCAGCTCAATCGCTGCGTCTTGACATCGCACCGTTCACCCTGATCGGAGCAACGACTCGTGTCGGCATGCTCTCTTCGCCGCTGCGCGATCGTTTCGGTGCTGTGCAGCGACTCG
>RFPZ01000089.1 GCA_009925905.1 Candidatus Aquidulcis frankliniae | reverse complement strand
CAACCTCTTCTCACGTGACATCGGCATTGACCTAGGCACGGCGAATACGCTCGTCCATGTGTCTGGCAAGGGAGTTGTCATTAGTGAGCCATCGGTCGTTGCGGTTGAGGCCAAGTCGCGTAAGGTCCTTGCCATCGGCGCTGAGGCGAAGCGCATGCTTGGACGCACCCCCGCGAACATCGTGGCGATCCGACCCCTCCGCGACGGGGTGATCTCGGACGCTGCGGTCACAGAACAGATGATCAGCTACTACGTTCGCAAGGTGCATCAGGGTGGCTGGCTATCCGCTCGACCAAGAATGATCATTGGCATTCCTTCCGGAGTGACGGAAGTCGAGAAGCGTGCTGTGCGCGACGCTGCGATTCGCGCGGGTGCGCGATGGGTTCGACTCGTTGAGGAACCGATGGCCGCCGCAATCGGCGCCGGCCTCGCTGTGGGTGAGCCGAATGGCAGCATGATCGTAGACATCGGCGGCGGCACAACCGAAGTTGCCGTCACCAGCCTTGGTGGCATCGTGACAGCCCGTAGCATTCGCATTGCAGGCGACGAGATGGATGAGAACATCGTGGCCTACGCTCGGCGACAGTACAATCTCCTACTGGGCGAGCGCACTGCAGAAGACATCAAGATGGCTGTCGGGTCGGCACACTCTGGTGAGTGGGACTCCCAGCGCATCACCTTCCGAGGACGCGACCTTCTCACCGGACTACCCCGGGCGGTAGAAGTAGCGGCACCACAAGTACGCGAAGCCCTTGAACCTTCGGTCGTTGAAATCATTAATGCAGTACGCGACACCATCGAAGAAACACCACCAGAGCTCGTTGCAGACATCATGGACCAAGGCATCGTTCTAGCTGGCGGAGGCGCGCTCCTCCTCGGTATGGATGTCCGTCTATCGGCCGAGACAAAGATGCCAGTCCGTATTGCCGATGATCCACTCACCTGCGTCGTACGTGGCACCGGCATCATCCTTGAAGAGGTTGAAGCGCTCGAGAAGATGCTGGTCCCTGAGACGTACCAGCGTCCACTCCGCTAAGAACCCATGCTCCCCCGCGATCGTGGAGGGCGCAATCCGCAGGCCGGTCTTGTCGCCATCGGCGTCGTCCTCGCCATTAATGGGCTCCTCTTCCTCATTTCGGGGAGTGCGCCGGTCGTGGCCATGCAGGGTGCTGCTGGCCAGGTGGTCCGAACGATTAGTGAACCTGTCGCTGCCATCGGCAGAGGAGCCGCCTCCGTCCGCGATCTCTTCGTAGACATTCGTAGTCTGCAGGCCCGACTTGCCGCGCTCCTTGAAGAGCGAGATCAACTCGCCTCCGAAGCGGCTCGAATCGCGAGTCTGGAGCGTGAGGTCGCCGAGCTTCAGGCAACACTTGATTTGCGGGCCACGACCGCATTTTCCACGGTGGCGGCCCAGGTTGTCGCACGCGACTTTGCGATTGATCGACGATACGTCATTCTCGATGCGGGAAGTGTTGACGGCATCAAGGTTGGCGACGTTGTGATCGGCGCTGGCGCATCGCTCGCGGGACGCGTGGTGCAGGTGTCCGATCAGAGCTGCCAAGTTCGACTGCTGACCGACCCAGAGTTTTCCGTGACTTCTGAGATCGCCTCGACT
This sequence comes from Candidatus Aquidulcis frankliniae, assembly GCA_009925905.1. Taxonomy (GTDB): domain Bacteria; phylum Chloroflexota; class Limnocylindria; order Limnocylindrales; family Limnocylindraceae; genus Limnocylindrus; species Limnocylindrus frankliniae. Next base: position 1,941 of record RFPZ01000089.1, on the reverse strand, counting down.
GGAGCTATTGGGCAGGTTCGAGGGCGCGCGGCAAACCCTCTCGCCTTTGATGACGTCGATGCCCAACGCCAAGTCTTGGTTGGGGCAGAGATCACCACCTCTGGGATTGAGCTGAGCCCGACGCTGCGCTCTGCGTTTCCGCGGGGGCTCTCAGTAGGTCGAGTGGTTGCCGTGAACAGCATCGCCTCAGCCGTGCTCCAGAGCGCCGATGTTCAGCCAACGCTCGATCTAGATTCAGTGAGAACGCTGCTGGTGATCCTCAACTACCGCGGCGGGCTACCTGAGCCGAGCGAGACGCCGTAGCAGTTCGCTTCGCCATCTTCTTCTTGTAGGCGGCAATCACTCGCTTTGCAGGTCCATTGGCCACGATGCGCCCACCCTCAAGTTCAATTGCTCGCGTGCAGAACGTTGCGGCAGAGTCAAGATCGTGCGTGACGAAGACGATCGCACGTGCCCGCTTCATCAACTCGGTGATCCGGTGACGCGACTTTTCAATGAAGGCAGCATCACCGGTAGAGAGAACTTCATCAAGGAGTAAAACATCAGGCTCAACCGATGTCGCGACGCTAAAGCCAAGGCGTGCGCGCATTCCTGAGCTGTAGGTTCGGACCTCTGCATCAGCGAACTCACCGAGTCCAGCAAAGTCGAGGATCGCTGGCACGCGACGAACCATCTCGTTATGAGGAATACCTAGGAATTCGCCAACTAGGAGCGTGTTTTCGCGGGCATTCAGCTCTGGATCAAAACCGGCGCCGAGCTGCAGGAGGGTGGCAACCTTCCCCCGGACCTCAACCTTTCCTGTCGTTGGCTCGAGGATGCCTGCCAAAACCTGCAGCATGGTGCTCTTTCCCGCACCATTAGGACCAATCACCGCCACGGACTCTCCGGCTTCAACACGGAAATCAATGTCGCGTAGCGCCCAGAACTTGCCGCTTTGAGAGTGGCGGCCATTGCGCAGCACGGTGTCCCGAAGCTTGCGCTTCTTACTCAGTCGCAGGTCGTACTGTACGCCGAGTCCCGCAAGGAGAATCGGAGGCGGAGCCAACTTTGTTCTCGTGCTCTTGCGCTGGGCCATCTACAGAACCTTCACAAAGAGGGGCGAAACCCGTCGGAAAAAGTACATGGTCAGCAGGATCACGGGGATTGAGGCAAGCGCCAGGATGATGAGAGCCCCCCATTCAGGCGAGCGACCGTAGTAGAGAGCGTCTCGGTAGCCTGAGAAGATCCAAGTGAACGGGTTGATGTCAACGAAGAAGTTAAACCACGGGTGGCGTGCACCAATCGCACGAAGCGTCTCAATCGGGAAGAGTGCAGGCGATAGATAGAACCAGATCCGCAATCCGTGGGGGATGAAATTGGAGATGTCGCGGAAGAAGACGGCAACTGCACTGAGCGTGATCACGGCGGGGATCGTCCAAAGGAGCTGCACAAAAGCGACAGGGAGCACTGCAAGCGCCCAGGGGGTCAGTCGATCGGGATAGATCACATAGAGCGCTGCGAGTGGAATCAGGGCAAAGAGGAAGTTCACAACGCTTGCAAGGACTGAGGCCGTTGGCAAGACGATGTGAGGGAAGGCGATCTGTCGCATGACCTGCTCGCGACCGCGCACAGAGGTTGTGGCAGATGCGAGCGCGGCGGTAAACCACTTCCACGGCAAGATCGCAGCGCCAAGGAAGAGGAGAATTGCTGGCTGATCCTGCTTGAAGATGACGCTTACTAAGAGGAAGTAGACAAAGAGTTGGAGGGCGGGATCAAGAAACCACCAAACGTTGCCGAGTAGGGAGTTTGTACCCTTATTTCGGACCTCGGAGACTGTCAGGTACCAGACGAGTCGGCGCCGTTCCACAAGGGAACTGAGGCTCTCAATGATGGTTCCAATACTGCCTCGGCGCGGCCTGCCAACCGTCAGTTCCGTGCTGTGGGTGGTCATGAGAGGGCGAG
>RFPZ01000088.1 GCA_009925905.1 Candidatus Aquidulcis frankliniae | reverse complement strand
GCCACCGAAGATCGCATCGAGATCAAGGAGGCGGCCAAGGTGCTCGCCGACGATCACTACGGTCTCGAGAAGGTGAAGGAGCGCATCATTGAGTATCTCGCGGTGCGCAAGCTCGCTCCACAGGTGAAGAGTCCAATCCTCTGCTTCGCCGGCCCTCCAGGCGTTGGTAAGACCTCGCTCGGTAAGTCGATCGCTCGCGCGATGGGTCGCAAGTTCGTGCGCATGAGCCTTGGCGGCTTGCACGACGAGGCAGAGATTCGCGGACACCGACGTACATATATCGGCGCGCTTCCAGGGCGCATTGTGCAGGGGATCAAGCAGGCGGGAACAAAGAACCCTGTCTTCATGCTCGATGAGATCGACAAGCTCGGCGCGGACTTCCGCGGCGATCCTTCGTCGGCGCTCCTTGAGGTGCTTGATCCTGAGCAGAACGCGACCTTCCAAGACAACTATCTAGAGGTGGAGTTCGATCTCTCGCAGGTGCTCTTCGTTGCCACCGCGAATCAGCTCGACACGATTCCTGCGCCGCTCCGCGACCGCATGGAGATCATCCAGATCCCTGGATACACCGAGGCGGAGAAGGTGCAGATTGCAAAGCGCTACATCCTGCCGAAGCAGCGTGAGAACCACGGGCTAACCGAAGCACAGGCGGTCGTTCCAGACGAGACGTTGGTGCATCTGATTCGGCACTACACGCGCGAGGCGGGCGTACGCAATGCGGAGCGAGAAATCGCCACGGTGATGCGCAAGTTGGCTCGCGCCGTTGCCGAAAAGAAGGGGCGCAAGCCCGAAGTTGACGCGAAACGTCTCGCCACCTGGCTCGGGCCGGAGCGGCACGAATACGGCGAGATGGATAACGATGATCAGGTCGGCTCAGCGACCGGTCTGGTCGTCACGCCAGTTGGCGGTGATGTCGTCACCGTTGAGGTTGGTGTCATGGAGGGCCGCGAGGAGTTGATCCTCACCGGCCAGCTCGGCGATGTCATGAAGGAGTCGGCGCGCGCCGCGCTCACCTGGATCAAGGCGCGCGGGGCAGAGCTTGGCATTGCGCCAGAACGCTTCGAGAAGTCTGGTCTGCACATCCACGTTCCAGCGGGTGCCATTCCGAAGGATGGCCCTTCGGCGGGCGTGACGATGGCGACGGCGATCGTGTCGGCGCTCACCGGCATCCCAGTTCGTAAAGAGGTGGCGATGACGGGCGAGATCACCCTACGCGGCCGCGTGCTGCCGATTGGTGGCCTCAAGAGCAAGGCGCTCGCAGCACACGCTTCAGGTGCGCGTGTGGTGTTGATTCCGAAGAAGAACGAGAAAGACTTGCCAGAGATCCCTGAGGAGATCCGCAAGTCGCTCAAGATCATTCCGGTGGAGACGATCGGCCAGGTGCTTGAGCACGCCCTGCGCCGCAAGCCAAAGCCACTCCCAGTGAACCCAGGCACGCCGCGACCGCCACGGATCCCCGTGCGATCGCACGGGGCAACGGGCCGGCCGAGCTGACCTGTCGCGTTGATCAACCGGCTCGCAGACCGTATTGAGGAGGCGCTCCGTCGCGATGCGGCGGGGCGCCTCCCCGCACTCCCCCTTCCGCTCCCAGAGGCACTTACCCCGCTGCGACTCCCCGGCCTTGAGCCTGTCGACCTCAATCCGCCTGCGAGCAGCAACCCCCGCATCGCGGTGGTGACAGCCCTCCTCGTGCCGCCGGTGGCGCTCGGGAGCTGCAGTCCTACCGGCGGTGGCGAGAGCGTTGACCCGCACCCGTTTGACTGCCAGGTGCTGTTGATCAAGCGTGCAGAGCGCGGCCGACACGGCGGACAGATCGCCCTCCCAGGTGGCGAACTCGAGGGGAACGAAACGCCGCAAGAGACGGCGATCCGCGAGCTCCATGAAGAGCTCGGCTTCCATGCCGCAGACCCTGAGCATGAAATCCAATTCGTTGGATCACTTGACGCCGCATATGTTCCAGCAAGCAACTTTCTGGTGCAGGTGCTCGTTGCCGTCGCGCCACAAACGCCGCAGATCACGCCCGACCCGCGTGAGGTTGCCGAAACGCTCGGCGCTGAACTCGGCCTCTTCGATCCGCGACATGAGATACACGTTGTTGAGGCCGAAGAGCAGGGTCAGCTCCTCCGCTACGGCGTAATTCCTGTTCCGGGCGAGCGGCGGGTGTGGGGTCTCACCGCGCGGCTTCTATGCGAGCTCGCCTCGCGACTCGCGCACGCGTAGCGCGCTGCGCTGCCGGCTAGGCGCTACGGCGACGTGGCCCTGGCGGCGCAGGGATCGGCGCGTTGAAACCGCTCGGTAGGGCGCCCTTCTCGGCCAGGCGACGAATGACAAAGCCGTAGTACTCATCAACCGAAGCGCCAACGCGGTCCCACGTAAAGAGTTCTGATCGCTCGATTCCAGCCGCACTAAGTCGCGCCTTCAGTTCTGGATCGTGAATCACACGTCCTAACGCGTCAGCGAGCGCATCGGAGTCGGCCGGTGGGACCAAGATGCCATCGCGTTCGCGTCGCACCACGGCGCGATAGCCGTGAATGTCGGAGCAGATCACCGGCGCGCCTGCCGACATTGCTTCAAGAAGAACGATGCCGAATGACTCTCGACCAGTTGCCGGTGAGACAAAGACATCTGCCGTCTTGAAGAGCTGCGCCTTCTCCGCATCGCTCACACGCCCAAGGAACTCGATGTCGTTGAGCTGTCGCGTAAGGACGTAGCGGCGCGCCTCACGCTCACCAGGCCCTGTGCCAACAATAAGCAGCCGTATCTGTTCGCCGTTGACCTGCATCTTGCGAATTGCACGCAGCAGGTGGATCAGCCCTTTTCGTGGCTCCATTCGACCAACAAAGAGCACATTCGGAACACCGTCGCGATAGCGAGAGATCGGCACGGCGTTGCGATAGCGACTCGGCTCAACACCGTTCGGCACAATCTTGTATTCGCTCGGAAAGTAGCGGCTGATGAAGTGGCGTGCTGCTGGGCTGACGGCGATGCGACCATGCAGTCGATTTGCGTAATCGCCCATCACGCGACGCCCAAACTCGTAGCTGAGCGAGAGCCCGCCGAACGCGTGGAACGTACCGATGTTCACCGATTTGGAGAGCGTCAGTACTACAAGGCTAAGGAACGGCACGAACGGCTCATGGAAGTGCAGCACATCAAACTGCTCTCGTTCGAGCAGGTCGCGCACTTGGCGCAGATAGGTTGGGCTGAGCGTGACGGTACCCATGGAACCGTTGAAAGGAACGCTGAAGCCCTTGCCAATGCGGATCACATCGCCTTCGGATGCCTTTTGTAGTCCGTGACTGCTAGTGATGATGCGCACATCGTGGCCGCGGGCGCGGAGTACGCGGTAAAGACTTCCGACGTGATCGTTCACGCCACCTGGCATTGGGTAGACGTACGGGGTGACGAGACCGATCTTCACTTGTGCTTCACCGGTCGTTTGTGGCTATGTGGGTAACCAAGGTCGCGACCATGTCGCTCGCCACCGAGCGTCCAGATTGGTCGAGTGACGCCGCGCAAGTCTTGTCCGATCCCGATGAGGTTGCGCAGCATCTGGCGCGCGAAGATCGCCGG
>RFPZ01000087.1 GCA_009925905.1 Candidatus Aquidulcis frankliniae | reverse complement strand
CGCTTGGGTTCCCCGCCACGTCGGCGGTGGCTAGGGCAGCGGCAAGTGGCTCGGGGGCCCGCTCGGCGATAGCCTCGTTCACCCAGCGGCGAAACTGGTCAACAGGGTCGGGGAGCAGATCGCTGGCGTCGAGGCGTCCGCGTTGGTAGTTGGAGCGATCGCCGAGCGGCTGGCTGCTCATTCGCGTCAGGCGAGTCCGGCCGGCGCCTCAAGTCGCGACTTTAGGTCTCCGAGGAAGGCGGCGACGAGTGCGCCATCAACGGCGCGATGGTCGGCGGAGAGCGTGGCGGTCAACATTGTGCGTGACACGACGGCGCCGTCGCGCACCACGGCGCGTGGCTCACTTCTGCCGGTGGCAAGGATCGCAACTTGTGGCGGCGTCACGATGGCGGTGAACTGCGTCACTGGGAACGAGCCAAGGTTCGAGAGTGTGAAGGTCTGCTCGGTAAATTCTGCAGGTCGCAACTTGCCGATCTTGGTGCGCGCCACGAGATCTCGCAGCTCCGCTGAAACGGTGGCGAGATCTTTTGCTGCGCAATCCAGGAGTGCTGGGGCAACGAGACCGTCGGGAATTGCAATCGCGATGCCGATGTTGATCGGCGTGGAGCGCTCAAGAGCGTCCCCCTCCCACACCGCATTTAGTGCGGGATACGCAGCGAGCGATTGCGCGAGAGCGCGCACCAGCCATGCGGTCAGCGTTACGCGATCGTCGCCTGTGCGTCCGGCATTTAGTGCCTCGTTGGCAGCAACGACCGCATCCATCTCAATGTCGGTCGAGACGTAAAAGTGCGGCGCCTTTGATTTGGATTCCACCATGCGCCGGCTGATCGCCGTACGCATTGGCGTGAACTCAACGGGCGTTCGCCCTTGCTTCGGCATGCGTACGTTCGGCTTACTTGCCGTCTTCGACGTAGGCGATTACCGCGCCGACAGCGACTTCAGCGCCAGCGGCGTGCACGATCTCAACGAGCGTCCCGGCTACCGGTGCTTCGAACTCAACCGTGGCCTTCTCGGTCTCAAGCTCGCCAATTGGCTGGCCAGCGGTCACGGTGTCGCCGACCTTTGACGTCCAGGCGCCGATCTTGCCGACCTCGCTGTCGTAGCCGAGTCGGGGCATCTCTACTGGTACGCGCATCGCATCCCTCCTTGGGCGGGCCACGGGCGGCTCGCACGCTCTTGCCTCCCCACGAGGGGTGGCGTTGGGGTCAGTGTAGCCCTGCTTCTAACGCTGTGACTCGAAGGCGGCCTCCGCGGGCATCTCGTCTCCGTGGTGCATGCGGGTTGCCGTGTTCCAGTCGTCACCTACGTCGGCGGTCGCCGCTGCAACTAGGCGAAACGCTCCCGTAACGATAAAGATCCCGACGTAGGTTGGGTAGGAGATTGGCGAGAGGGCGAGCACGATCACGCCGGCGAGCTGGCCCGTCGCGAGCGCCCCAGCCGTAGTGGCACCGTAGGCCGACTGCGCGCGAATTGATTCACCGGGGGCGGCGAGGCGGAGCACACGCTCCTGCGCTGAGAGCATGCCGGCGGCAAAGCCAACGGTAATCACCACGATGACCACGAGCAATACGATTGGCGCATATGGATTCCATGGCCCGGCGAGTGCTGACGAGGCCATCCCCACACCGCGAACGATGAGGGAGATGCGGTAGAGGCGACTCGCCGAGCCGCGCTCCAACCAGTTGCCAATAAGGATGGCGCCGACGAGCGCCGCCGCGGAGCCAATTGCGGCCATGAGGATGGCATACGCCGCATCTTGTTTCAGGACAACGATGGCGTAGACAGAGAGATACGGCGCGAATCCGGCGCCAACCGCAGAGATAATGTTGGTGCGGAGAAATCGACGCACTGGAGTGGAGAGCGGTCCAGAGGTTGCAGCGCGGCCCGCAGAAACAGCACCCGGTCGTGGCAGTCCACGCAAGGCGCGTAAGAAGAGAAGACTTGCAGCCAGCCCACCGATAAACGCCGGCGCGTAGATGAGAACGCCCCAGTCCTGTTCACCAACGCGCACGAGCAGCGCGACAGGAACGAGCAGCACTGAGCCGAGTCCAAATTGGATGGCGAGGGCACGCGGCGCAACGAAGCGGCGCTCGCGTTCGGGAAGGATGCGACCGAACCAGGTCTGTACGTTGGCTCCGGCGATAGCCTGCGCGGTGGCGCCTACACCAAACCCGATGGCGATGAGACCGATGCCAGCGAGCGGTGGGAGGAGGCCAGCGGCGATCGCCACTACGACTGTGATGTAAAGAATTGGCCGAAGGAGAGCGGCTGCGCCAATGAGCAGGGTGAGCTTTCGGAGGTCGCCGCCGCTCCTGCGGAGCGCGGAGGGCATTAGTCCCTGCAGCATGCCGCCGACAAAGGGGAAGAGACCGACGAGTGTTGCGAGTGCCGGCGATGCGCCAAGCGTTGTGATCAGGGGGATGGAGAGGCTATCCCCATTGAGTGCGACGGCGATGGCGTCGGAGACGGCGAGGGTGCGGAAGGCGGCGTAGCGCCCGGTGAGGAAGCGCTTCCAGTCGGCGATCGCCCTACTCACCGCCCGTGAGCGGCGTTGCTGCTCGCGCGGACCTGCTCTTCAATGCGATCAATCTCGGTGACGATCGCCGAACGGAGGGCGTCCAGTTCATCGCGCGCCTTCTCTGTTGTCGAGTCAATTGCGGTGAGGGTCTTCTTGATCTCCTTAACCGAATCGAGTCGGCTGCGCAGGGCGTCAATGGCATCTTTGACCGCCGAGAGATCGGCGCCGCTCCCCTCAGACTTGGCGCGGATGAGCGCCGAGATGCGCGCGAGTCGATAGCCCGCCTCCAGGATCGCGACGTCGGGGGCCTCAGGGTCAACGACGCAGTAAACGCCATGTCGACTGATGACGAATGGTGATGCGCCAGCTGGCGCCGCCGCTTCACTGAAGACCATTAGGGCAATCTCCGCCTTGCGATTCTCGCGCGCCTCGGCGAGCTCTTTCTCAATGGCTGGCCCGGTCATCGCCTTGTCTTTCACCTCAACCACAATGCGCAAAACGCTTGCAGAGGCGTCACGGCCGTTAATGGTGATCACTGCGTCGCCCTTCTTCGAGTCGGGAACCGCGCCGGTGACGCCGCCCGTCCCTTCGATCTCGTCGTTCGTAGCGCGCAGTAGTTCGGTGTACTCGGCAATAACGCGCGATTCAAAGTCGGCGCCCTTCGCCGTTCCCTTCTTGCGCTCGCCCTTCGCTGCCTTCTGCGACGCGTCAAGTTCAACGATCTTCAGCAGCACATCGTCAAAGCGCTTGGCGATTTCGGCGCGGAAGCCGCTCAGGGGCGACGCTTCTCGCGTTGGGTCAAGGAGATGGGCAAGCTTGCTGGCATCGCCATCAAAATAGGTGCCCAGGATGGTGTTCAGCTTGCCGAGCGCCGAGTCGCGGCGATTCTCGTCGAACAGGTCCTTGGTAAAGAGGGCGAGCTCGCCCTTATCGCCGAGGAATCTCTCCAAGGTTGCGGGAAGCGCACCACCCTCGCTCGCGAAGGTCTTGCGCAGTATCTCTTCGACCTCTGCAGTCGCCTTCTTGTTCGACTCGCCGGCATCGGTAAGCAACTTGTCAAAGGCGCGTCGCACGTGGTCGACATCAAT
>RFPZ01000086.1 GCA_009925905.1 Candidatus Aquidulcis frankliniae | reverse complement strand
TCGATTCGGCGGTCAGGGTTTTGCTCACCATCGCCTTGCCCGCCAATTCGGGGTGGGCGCGAATCAGCGCCAGTTGGGCGTCGCGACCGGCGTCTTGCAGCACCTGCGTCATGGCGTGTTTGAGGTGTGCCAGCGATACAAAGGGCCGCTGGTTCAGGGCCTGTTGGGCGATCCAGTCCGAGTGCTCGTACAAGCCGCTCAGCATGTGGGCGGCGTCGGTCGCCGAAGCGGTGTTGAGTTGTGTCAGGGTATGGGCCATGGGGTGTGCGGGCTCAGGCCTCAAAAGGGTGGGTGGCTTGCCAATGGCGGGCCACGTCGATGCGCCGCGCGACCCACTCGCCGACGGGGTCGTCGCCACCTTCTCCTTCACCGGTGGCGGCCGTTCGGTGATCAGCTACGACGGAGGAAAGCACTACTACACCTTCGCTGGTGGCGGCTCGAACTCCATCGCCTGGTGGAAGGGGGCAAGCACCGGAACGGGGGCGAGCGAGCAGGGGAACAACTGGATCCTGAGCGGCTCGCTGACCGGCGGCGGATTGGCGCTTGCGCACTTCACCGACGGTGACTGGCTGACGGCGAAGAACATCGCCAACGGCGTTCGAGGTGATGACGATGGCGACCTGGAGAACGGCATCTCGGGCTGTGAGGTTGGGGTCGACGCCAACTGCGTCACCGTCGACTTCGATGCCCCCGTCGAAACGCTGGCCGGCTCTGCACTCGTCTCCGGCGCCATCCGCGAACAGCGGCCGAATCCGGGCGATCCGGGGGCGAAGATCACGGGGTGCTCGGATGCGCAGAATGAGGGCATTAGCGGCGACATGTTCGACGGCGCTTACTTTGGGCTCACTGGATCCGCCGACACCGTCTCGATCACGGGGATCCAGGGGACCGACGCGGTGCTGGTCGTCCTCGGTGCTGGCCCGTCGAGCCAGGCCAACTCAACCGATGCCTACACCGTCGTCTTGATGAATCTCAAGCCCGACGGCAACGCTGGCCTCGCCGGCGACCAGCCGTGCGTCGACGACCTCTATTACTTGAAGGGCACCAGCTTTGTGCAGCATCCTGGTCGAAACCTGACTGGGTCAACTTGCGGCACCCCTGGGTGCGTTCCCGACAACTACACCGCGCCGTTGGGGCGGGTCGCCAGCGCTGCTTATTGCCCCGCCGACGGCGGCACCGGGAACTCGCTCGGGGTCGGAATCGCCGACGCTGTCGAGGACCTCGCGCTGATTACGATCGCCGACGAGAGCAGCACCGGCGGGTATGACGATGGAAAGATCATCAAGATCAAGGGGATCTACGGGAACAGCATCGCGGTCTCCTCGCCGGCCACCACCACCAGCGGCTACCGCGGAGGCAACTTCCGCGACATGAAGATGGATTGCGACTCGGGTCTCGTCTTCGTGACGAAGAAGGCCGACGGAACCGGAACGACAGCTTCGACCGCCGCGGCGCTCTACAGCCTCGACGGCGCCACAACCTTTGCGCCGATGGGCTTCGCCTCGTCGCTTGCGCTGAAGAACGCGATCAGCTCGGCTGAGACGATTGCCGTAGAGGCAGACCCCACGACAGGCGTCGTAGATGTCATGGTTGTTGCCAGTGGCGGCAACGTGGTTTCCGTTGAAATGGACCTCGAAGAGATGATGCCTGCGGCGAGAACGCTTGCAGATCTGAACGACGAAGAACTCAACTCGACGACCGAGTCCCTCGCCGCCGTCGCCGACGACCCGTCGGCTGAAGGCGACGTCAGCACCGTCAACGATCCGGCCGCTGCTGATGGCTTCTACTTCGGCGGCGAAAAGCCGGGCGATATTGACTACCCGGCATCCGAAGACGAGGCACCAGATCTCGTTGTTGACGGCGCCGAAGAGAGCGTCTTCACCGAATCGGTAGGGTTCGGAATTGCCAGCGTCAGCGACACCACGGCGTCGACTCCGATCTTCGGTTCGGGTGGCGGCGCACTTGATGTCACGGCGCAGATGGCCGTGTTCAGCTTCGGCTCGAGCCTCACTGTTCCGTACAAGGTCGGTCACGCTACGACGACCTCCGCAACTACCACGACGATCGCGGCGGGTCGCTGGCACGCGCTGCCGACCGTCGCAACCGAGTCCGAAGCGAAGCAGTCCTATAGCGTCGCGGCCGCTTCAAGCGCCTACTGTGAAATTAAGACGGTGACGGTCTCCGGCGTCGTCAATAGCTATCTGCGCATGAAGAAGCTCGGCAGCTGCAAAGTGGGCATTTCCGCCGCCGCGGCAGCACCGTACCTTGCGGGCACGAACTACTACACCTATGTGCTTAGTAAGGGAGTGTTGGCCGCGCCATCTGCCGTGCCAGCAGCAACGCGCACGATCGGTGCTGGAAGTGTGACTCTCGGTACCTATGCGGATGACGCGAACACGGCAGGCTATCAGGCGACATCGGCGATGCCGAAGATCACTTGGAGCGAAGTGTCTGGGGGAACCGCTTCAGCCAATGCCTGCAAGATCTCAGGGACCAAGCTCACTTTCGCTCCAGTCGCAGGCGATGCCACAAAGACGTGCAAGATCAAGGGGACGGCGGCATCAAGCGCAAATTGGGGCTCTTGGACCGTCACCTATACCCTCACCTTCGCCGCACCATAGCCAGCGCGTAGACTGAGCGGCGTGAACGCGCCGAACTCTTCAGCCAGGTTGTTAGCACCTCGCCTTGTTGGGCGCGTGTGGGGCGGAAATCGTCTTCGCGCACTTGCCGCCGACGCGGCTCCGATTGGCCCAATCGGTGAAGCCTGGTTCGGCGATGCCGACGAGCAGCCAGGCGGCGTGTTGGTGAAGCTCCTCGATGTACAAGATCGACTCTCGGTGCAGGTACACCCCGATGATGATCTGGCCAAAGTCATGCACGGTGCTGATGCGATCGGTAAGCACGAGGCGTGGGTGGTCCTTGAAGCGGCGCCTGGCGCCGAGCTGCTGCTCGGGCGCGCGCCCTCCGTCACCGCCGATGACATCACGAGTGCTCTGACCTCTGGCACTGACATCACTCCGCTACTCGCGCGGCATGCGGCGCGTCGGGGCGATGTGTTTGACGTTCCAACCGGCTGCCTTCATGCACTCATGCCCGGCCTTTTTATCTGGGAGGTACAGCAACGCTCTGACCGCACCTATCGGGTTGCCGACTGGGGGCGTAATGATCCATCGCGACCACTCCACAGCTCGGAGGCGCTTCGCGCAACCGACGCCGCGCATCAGGCGACCCGCACCGCTGTGATCGATTGGAAGCGACCGGGCGAGCAGAGGCTCGTCACTTCGCCGCACTTCTCAGCCCGAGCCGTTGTGGGGCCATGGTCTGGGGCGATAGCCGTTGGGCCACATGGGGCAACCGCCACCGCTACGGGCGCCGCCGTCGTGGATGGGCTTCGGCTACGGGCATTGGCCTCCGCGCACCTCGCCGGGAGTGAGGTCGACCTTGAGATTTCTTCAGGGGCAGCTCTGCTCATTGCCGAAGGGTGCTAGGCGAAAGATTCGGATTCCTTAACCTTTGCGCCTCTGAGCACAAATAGGCACAGAAAAAAGTTGCGCGTCGGCGCAGGCTCGTTCATGATTGACTTCCTCGACTGCATCGGACGCAGCCGCATCGTCACATCTACGCCAGTAGGTGAGCCGTGATCACGTAGTCCGAAACAGAGGCGAGCCCAGCCGGAACGGTTGGGAATAGCAGATAGGAGGACCTCATGAAGGTCTTTAACAAGAAGGGCCTTAGCGCCCTTGCAGCAGTTGC
>RFPZ01000085.1 GCA_009925905.1 Candidatus Aquidulcis frankliniae | reverse complement strand
GGGCTCCTCTACCGACGGGGATACTTCCGCCAAACCATTGACGCCGATGGGCATCAGGAGCACGCGTACCCTGAGATTGATCTTTCGATGCTCCCACTCGCTCGCGCCGCTGGGACGAACGGTGAGCAGCTCGTTGTCTCGATTCCGCTTGGTGACCGACGCGTCTCAGCGGCGGTTTGGGTTGCTCAAATTGGTCGTGTGCCTGTGATCCTTCTCGACACCGACATCCCAGCGAACAGCGAGGCTGACAGACCGATCACCCACATCTTGTACGTGCGGGGGCGCGAGATGCGCCTGCACCAAGAGATGGTGCTCGGCGTTGGAGGCATCCGTGCACTGCGCGCACTCGGCGTTAACCCGTCGGTCTATCACCTCAATGAGGGCCACTCGGCACTTAATCTCGTAGAGCGCACCCGTGAGTATGTTGCTGCGGGAGAGACGCTTGAGAACGCACTTGACCACGTCAAACGCCACACCGTGTTTACCATCCACACTCCCGTCTCCGCTGGGAATGAAAAATTTGGCGTTGACCTGGTGCGACGCGTTGTTGGACCGCTCTGTGACGGCACGGGTGAAGCCGATACCGGTGGCGTGCCGCTGCAGAACATTTTGGAACTTGCAGTGGGCGCCGAGGAGGATCGTGGCACCTTTGATATGACCGCACTTTCGCTCCGACTGAGTGTTGGCGCGAATGCTGTCAGTAAGCTGCACGCCGAAACGGCGAACGCAACGTGGTCACCAGTGATCACCAACAAGATCCTTGGCATCACTAACGGCGTGCATATGCCTACCTGGGCAGGGCGTGAGACTCGCGCCGTCTACGAGCAGTTCCTCAACGCTGACCTCGATCGACTTGATACCGACGGTCCAGAGGCGGCGGGATTCTGGGAGCGCCTCGGCAGTGTTGATTCGCGCGCGTGGTGGGACGCGCACACGCGACAGAAGGTTGCACTCGGTGAGTTCCTGCGAGACTCTATCCGCCGACAACTCGGTCGACATGGCGAGTCGCCAGATGCCCTACGGGAGGCAGATCGCTTCTTTGACCCGAATGTTCTGACGATCGGTTTTGCTCGTCGCTTTGCGACCTACAAGCGCGCAAATCTCCTCTTTACCGATCTTGAGCGACTCACCCGAATCGTGAGCAACAGTGACCGGCCGGTCCAGATTGTCTTCGCCGGAAAGGCACACCCAGCCGACCGCGCCGGACAAGAGGTGATTCGCGACATCTGGGCGAAGAGCCGTGCCGATGCCTTCCGCGGACGCATCTTCGTTATGGAGGATTACGACATGCGAACCGCGCGTTATCTGGTAGCCGGGTGCGACGTATGGCTCAACACGCCGCGACGACCGCTCGAAGCATCGGGCACCTCAGGAATGAAGGCCTCAGCGAATGGTGCGGTCAACGTCTCGATCCTCGATGGCTGGTGGGACGAGGGGTACACCGGCGCCAACGGCTTTGCAATTGGCGATACCTCGATGAACCCAGTTGAAGAGGTGCAGGACGCGGCAGATGCCGAAAGCCTGTATCGAATCCTCGAGAACGAGGTCGTACCGCGCTACTACGATCGCGGTTCCGATGGGCTTCCTGCCGCCTGGCTTGACCTTGCTCGAGCATCGATCGGCAGCACCCTTTGGCGCTTCAGCACTACCCGCATGCTCCACGAGTACTGCGAGAAGCTCTATCTACCAGCGGCTGCCCCACAATCGGGGTCTCACCGCTAACCTCTCCCCATGAGTAGCAGTACCGCACCTCGACGGATCTCGCTCGCACTTACCCTGCACAACCATCAGCCGGTCGGCAACTTCGGCTGGGTCTTTGACGAGATCTACGAGAAGGCCTATCTGCCGATGATTGAGGCGCTTGAGCGCCACCCGAAGGTTCGACTCTCACTTCATTACACCGGCCCACTCCTTGAGTGGTTCGCGGCAGCACATCCAGATTTTCTCACGCGAGTACGAGCACTCGTCGAGCGCGGCCAGGTTGAGATCGTTGGCGGCGGACTCTACGAGCCCATCCTCGCCTCACTCCCCGCCGCAGATCGCGTCGCGCAGTTGCGGCGCATGCGTGACCGCATCAAGGAGCTCGTTGGCGTGGCACCACAAGGTGCGTGGCTCGCCGAACGTGTTTGGGAGCCATCACTTCCTGCCGCACTGCACGACGGTGGCTACCGCTGGACGATCCTTGACGACGCACACTTCCGCGCCGCCGCCACTGCTGGGGCGACGGTCAATGGGTCGAGAAGTTCTTCACTGCGCTTGAGAAGAACGCCGATTGGTTAGCCACCACCACGCCGTCGCGCTGGCTCGATGAGCGCGGACCGATCGGTCGCGTCTATCTGCCGACCTCGTCGTACGCCGAGATGGGCGATTGGGTCCTGCCGCCAGACGAGTCGCAGATCTTTGGGCCAATGCTGCACGCGGCGCAGGATGCGAAGAGCCCTGAGGCGCGTTACCTGCGTGGCGGGTTCTGGCGCAACTTCCAGGTGAAGTACACCGAGATCAACGATCTCCATAAGCAGATGTTGCGCACCAGCGCCAAGGTGGCCGCAATGCCAACTGGGGCCGCGAAGCTCGCCGCGGAGGACCACCTGCACCGCGGCCAATCAAACGACTGCTACTGGCACGGACTCTTTGGTGGTGTGTACATCACCCATATGCGCCTGGCGACGTTCGAGCACTTGATCGCAGCCGAAGACATTGCCGACGGCACGTACCGCCGCGCTAATGCGGGGGCGACGCAGCCGGCGTTGATCGCGGATCTTGACCTTGACGGAGCAACCGAAGTACAACTCGCCAACGCTGGTGCCCGCCTACAAATTGACCCGATCGAGGGGGGTGCGATCACATCGTTTGACCTGCGCGCACCGCATCACGCCCTCCTCGCAGTGATGCGCCGACGACCCGAGGCGTATCACGAGAAGCTGCGGGAGCATGCCAAGACGGAGGCGGCCGGAGCATCGGCGAGTACCTCGAGCGAAAGTGGTGGCGTCGCCTCGATCCACGACATCGTCTCGGTGAAGGAGCCGGGCTTGGCCGCAAAACTGCGGTACGACGACTACGAGCGGCGCTCCGCACTTCTGCGCCTCTACCCTGCCGGCACCCGCGGCGGTTCGATCGCCGACGGTGCCGCGAAAATCATCGGCAGCTTTGCCTCAACTCCGTGGACGCTGACAGAACACGACGATCAAAGTGCAACGCTGACAACCATGCAGCAGATTGCGGGTACGACCATTACGGCGACACGAACGATTCAGCTGGCTGGTAGTCGCATGGATCCAACGCTCACCGTTGAGACAACGCTGGCGCACGCCAGTGGGCCGGCCTTCAGTGCCGTACTCGATGAGGAGTGGAACCTGATGCTGCTCGGTGGCGGGGGGAATCCCGCCGCACACTGGACCGCTGCGGGTGTTCGCACGGCGCATGATGCACCGGGTGAAGCGGCGGCCGGCGTGGCGCTCAGCTCAGGGAACGACTATCTCGGCATTGCATTCTCAACCATCAGCGCCCCAGAGGCGAGTGCCGCATGGGCACCCATCGAAACGATCTCCAACTCTGAGGGTGGTTTCGAGCGCGTGTATCAGGGGAGCTCCCTACATTTGGTGCGCGCAGTTGAACTCCGCCCTGGGGCCACAGTTACAGTGCGCACTGAGCACACGTTTCGCCTAAACCGCGATATCACCGCCGAGGAGGGGCTCCCCTCCTAGCAGCGTTACTCGGCGAGGCCGAGAAGTCGCTCAAGAAGTGGAATGGGTGGCGTGCCATGCGAGAGCA
>RFPZ01000084.1 GCA_009925905.1 Candidatus Aquidulcis frankliniae | reverse complement strand
CGATCGTAGGAATAGCGATCGCCAGAACACGGGCCGAGGTTTCAATGGCAGCGATCTGGTCGGGGCGGAGGGCGGCGAGTGCCCGTGTTGAGAGGGCAAAGATGCGTCCACGGCTCCCCGTCAGCTCTAGTCCGTTCCCCGCAAACTCGGCGACCTGTCCGCGATCGATCTCAATCACGTCGCGCCCCGTCTCGCCGAGCCGCGCGGCAATTCGTGCTCGTTCAGCGGGGTCGGGGATGTTGCCGAGGCCCGCCACCACAAAGTCGGTGGCAATCGAGAGAACGACATTGGTGTGATAAATCGGCTGCCCCGCCTGGTCAACAGTGTCGAAGACTTCGGCGGTGTAGCCCATCGCCTCGCACCACTGATCAAGGACGGCCTCGTTGGCGCGGCCTGAGCGGGCCATGTAGGCGATGCGGTGCACATGGTCAAGAACGAGGGCGCCGGTTCCCTCTAGGTAGCGCCCCTCAAGCTCAACTGGGCTTAGGTCGAGCACCTGCGAAACGGTGTAGCGCTCGCGCAGACCATCGACCACGTCGCCGCGACGTTCGCGCCGGCGGCTGGGGGCGGCCATTGGGTAGAGCACCACCCGCCCGTCGTCGTGGGTCGAGATCCAGTTGTTGGGGAAGACCGAGTCGGGGGTGTCGATCCCTTCGTGGTCGTCGAACATGACCACCCCGACCCCTTCGCCGCGGAGGGCCGCAGCGACGGCGGCCACCTCGATCTGGGCCTGGGCGGCTACCGCTTGGCGCTCGGCCACATCGGCAACACCCACCGACTGGAAGGCGTTGTCGGCGGCGGTCTCGGGGTTGGGCTGGAATGCGGCGGGCCGAATCATCACCACCGCCGCGGGGGCTTGGTTGGCGACGTGTGGCGCTGGAGCAGCGCTTGCCCGGCGTCGCTGCATCTCACGATTGGTGATAGCGGTACGCAGCGAGCGTAGTGCGACGGCGGCGAGCGCGATGCCGGCGGTGCGCACCATCACGTCGTGAATATCGATGCGGAAGGGCGGCGTGATCCCTGACATGTTGGCCCATGCCTGATTTGCCTCGATGCCGAAGCCAAAGATCAGGACAGCCCAGATAACGATCTGTCGGTTATTGAGCGGGAAGATGATGGCGAGTAGTAGTAAATCAAGTGCTGCCATTGAGAGTTGGTCGGGCAGCCAGGTCGTGGTGAGTAGGTCGAGATCAAACTGCACGACGGGGATAAGTCGTAGGACATCGGAACCAAGCGCAACACGCTTGTAGTCCTCCACGATTCCGTTGTTGACGCCAATCTGCACAAAGAGGAGGAAGGCGAGGGCAGCGGCGCGGAGTGGAAGCTCACGGCGGAATGGTGCGAGCCGCGGATGGGCAGCCAACAGCAAGATCACTGCGGCAGCGACGGTGGTTCCGATCCATCCTAATGCGAGCATAGTGAGCAAGGATAGGCGACCCCGCACTTGTGAGCTCGCCTCTTAGCCGACGCGCTCCCTGCGACCGAGCCGCCCTGCGGTGAGCGGGGCAATGCGCTGGGCGACCAGATTCGCTACATCACCTGTGCGCTCTAGGCGCCCCTCTATAAGGAGCAGTGATGCGCCGCGCACGGCGTCGCGCATACGTTGCCAGTCGTTGTTCCGAATGGTGACGTTGGCAATGCCAGTCTCATCTTCGATCGCCAAGAAGACGGTGCCGTGTGCGGTGGGTGGGCGTTGACGACTAAGTAGGAGGCCGGCGATACGGGCGTGGCCAGGCGGCTGGTGGCGCAACGCCGCGATCGTCAACGTGCCCGTGGCGGTGAGGCGCTCGCGCCAGAGCTCGATCGGCTGCAGCTTCGGGTCGGCACCGACCAGGCCGTGCGCATCGCTCAGCGCCTCTAGCGCACCGACGGGGGTGAGCTCGCTCGGTGCGGCAACGGTAGGGAGTGGCAGCGCCGCCCCCGCCTCGGCCGCCTGCCAGAGCAGGTCGCGCCGCGGCACGCCGAAGGTGTCGCAGGCACCGGCGCGAATGAGACGCTCCAACACACTCAGCGGCAGGCCACTGCGTCGCGCGAAATCATCAAGGCTCACAAACGCTCCACCGCGCTCCCGCTCCGCCACCAACCGTCGTGCCGTAGCGCTGCCAACGCCGCGCACCATATTGAGCCCGAGTCGCACCGCAACACTGCGCGCGCGCTGCGATCCGGCGATCGCGCGTTCGGCATCGCTCGGCGTGACGATGAACGGATCAACGGTGATCGGCGGGAGTGGACCAGCGAGTGGTTCGGTGATCGCGTCGACGGCGGAGCGATTAATGCAGACAGGTTCAACAGCAACGCCGTGACGGCGCGCGTCGTGGATGAGCGCCTCAACGGGGTAGAAGCCCATCGGCTGCGCGCGAATGAGCCCGGCCAGGTAGTGCGCCGGATAGTGCAGGCGCAACCAGGCGCTCTCAAAGGCGGTGCGCGCGAAGGCGGCGGCGTGCGACTTGGCAAATCCAAATGAGGCAAAGGCGGCAACGCGCGTAAAGAGCTCGGCCGCATCGGCTTCGCGCATGCCAACCGTGGCGATGGCGCCGTCGACGAAGCGTGTACGCAGGAGCGCCATCTCACGCTCGGATCGCGCCGAGCCCATCGCGCGGCGAAACACATCCGAGGCACCGGGGGTGAAGCCCGCCACCTCAATGGCGATGCGCATCACCTGTTCTTGGTAGAGGATCACGCCGAGCGTCTCGTCGAGGATTGGTGCAAGTGATTGATGCGGATAGGTGACGGCTTCTAGACCCGAGCGACGACGTAGGTACGGGTGCACCGCGTTTCCCTGAATTGGGCCGGGGCGAATGATGGCGACCTGCGCGACGAGGTCGTCCATCTTGACGGGGCGAGTGCGCGGCAGTGACTGCTGCTGTGCGCGGCTCTCGATCTGAAAGACGCCAATCGTGTCGGCGGCGCCGATGGCGCGCCAGACCTCGGGGGTCTCCTCGGGGAGGGCGTCGAGGTTCGGCTGGGCCCCGAAATCGTGCTCAATGAGGGTCAGGGCGTCGGTGATGGCGGTAAGGATGCCGAGGCCGAGCAGGTCGAGCTTCACCAGCTTCAGCGCCTCGATGTCGTGCTTGTCGAACTGCAACACGGCGCGTCGCCCATCGCTGGAGCGCTCCACGGGGGCAAGCTCGTCGAGCGGCTCGGCGGTGGCGACCACGCCCCCGGGGTGCAGCGAGCGGTGGCGGGGGAGGCCGTCGATTTCGGCACAGAGGCGCAGCCAGCGACTCCACGCACCCTCGCCGCTGCCAGCGGTCAGGAGTCGCCCCCACCGCGGCGTGGCAGCAAGATCGGCACCGATCTGCGCCGGGTCGCCCGTCTCTAACCGACGCGCCGCCTCGTCGACCAACTCCTGCGGCAGGCCGAGCGCCAACCCCACGTCGCGCGCCGCCGACCGCGCGCGATACGTAATGAACGTACAGACCATCGCCACATGTCGTGGCCCGAATCGATCGAGCACCGCATCAATCACCTCATCGCGTCGGTCTGAGGCGAAGTCCACATCAACGTCGGGATACGACTCACGACCCTCGTTAAGGAAGCGCTCAAAGATCAGGTTGTGCCGAATCGGGTCAACACGCGTAATGCCGAGCAGATACGCGATCACCGAATCGCCCGCACTGCCGCGGCCCTGCGCCGCAATGCCGTCGCGATGCGCACCGCGCACGATGTCGGCACACAGCAGAAAGAACTCGGCGAGCCCCGTGCGCTCAATCGCCGCAAGCTCGCCCGTAATGCGGCGCGTCAACTCCTCACCACCATCGGGGTAGCGAGCCGGCACGCCCGCCCAGACCTGTCGCG
>RFPZ01000083.1 GCA_009925905.1 Candidatus Aquidulcis frankliniae | reverse complement strand
CTGGTAGGCTTTCAGGCCGCAGCGTGGTTCGTGAAGCGTTTCAGGAACGGTAAGGCCGTCCAGGTAGTGGGCGAACTGGGCGAGTTCGGTGTCGAGGATGTCCTTGAGGACGGCGATCTCCTCGCCGGGCCAGGGCAGCTGGTGGCGGACGCAGCGGAGGATGATGAGCTTGTCCATGAGGGACGGATCCAGCGGCGGTAAGACCTGGAGGTTCTCTGGCTCGTCGTTGAGCGAGATGGACATGGCCCAGATGGGGCGGAGCGTGATGGCCTGGCGGTTCTTCGGGTGGCAGGACTGGTTCTGGGCGAAGAGCATCGATTTGATGTGGGAGCCCAGGGAGCGACGGGAATGGATGTCGCGTCCAGGTGCCTCGTCCTCGATGCAGAGGTGTTCCGATTGGAACAGGTCGCCGTTGAAGTCGGTGGCGCCGGACATGTAGCGGTATGGCTTGGCGATGCGACCGCCGAGGAGCCGGGTGATGATGGCAGACTGGACGAAGGACTTGCCGCACGCGGCGGGGCCGACGAGAGCCATGGCCTGGCTGGATCGCCAGGTGCCTGTCAGGACGGCCTGGCGGCGCAGCGAGAGCCAGAAGATAAGGCGCCAGTATTGGTCGTCGTTCCGGTCGAGGAGGTTGTAGAGGTAGGTCTGGATCCGTGTGCAGTCGCCTGGGACGCCAGCCAGCGGGACGACCGAGCGGGTGACGAGGACGGTGCCGTACAGGCCGGCGCGGTGGCCGGCGAGTGGGCCGGCGTATTCGATGACGGTGTCGCGTGTGCGGCGCAGGAGTTCGCGGTCGAGGTCCGAGGAGCCGGTCTGGTCCTTGACGTGAGAGACGCCGTTCTCGGTGAGGAGGGTACGGACGCGGTCGCCGTTGATCTGGGCGTAGTCGCCCCAGGAATTGCGCGTCCACCACTGGCCGGAGTTGGGATCGTAATGGAGGTCGTCGAGCGGGTTCGGTGACGCCGGTTGTGGTTGTGCTGGCACCGGGCGCGGTAGATCGCCAGCAGCGTCGATGAGGCCCTGGACGGAAATGTCGTCGGGGATGGGGTCGGCGAGATCCCAGCCGTCGGGCAGGGACGACGGGAGGTTGACGACGCGGGCGGCCGGGAGACGGGCCTTGAGGTAGACCATGGCGTCGCGGCCAGGTTTGTCGTGGTCGGGCCAGAGGATGATCGGGGTGGTCCGGGACTCCAGGGGTTCCAGAGCGGCACGCTGGACGCGCTTGGATCCGCCCTGCCAGGTGACGACGACGTGGCCGGGGAAGAGCTTGGAAGCGGCGACGGCAGATTTCTCGCCCTCGACCACCAGGACGGGGTCGTCCGGGCGGCGGGCGAGGAGGTGGAGGTTAAAGAGTGGGACGGGCTCGGGGTTGACCCAGCCCTTCCAGCGCCAGTGGCGTGGGTTGAGCGGGTCCGGAAGCTGGTTGTCAGGAGGCAGGAGGCGGAGGGGCCGGACGTCCTTGGATCCGTCGGGGAGTTCGAACCGGACGACGTAGGCGTGGATGGTGCCGTCCGGGTTGTGGTAGGGCCACGCGGCCGTGCCGTAGCGGTAGGGCTCGGTGGCGGCTGTGCGGTGGCCGAATTTGAGCGGGTCGAAAACGCGAGCGGGGCGGGGTTGGTCGTCGCGGATTCCGAGGTAGTTACGAGCCCAGGCGGCGGCCTTGCCGATGGGGAGGACCTGGGATTGGGCGATGAGGTTGAGCAGGTCGCCGCCGTCGCCAGCTGCGTGGTCGTACCAGAGGCCGCGTTTCGGGCCGTCGAGTTCGACGTAGCAGGAGTCGCCGGGGTCGTTGAAGACGTTGCCGACGATCCACTGGTTGCCGACGCGGCGGCCGGCAGGGAGGAGTTGGGCGCAGAGGTCTTCGGCGCGGGCCGCGAGTGCGTCCGCGAGTTCGTGGAGTTCCATGGGGCTTGTAGTGGGGTGCTTGTGGTTGTGTCAGGTGGTCATAAAAGCTGGCGTATGCTCGCCGACGTAGGCCCCGAGTTGGTTGAACTCATGGTACTCGACGGCTTCCTCGTAGGTCATGCCCATGCCCTGGAGCTTGGCGATGACGCGGTTGTAATCGTACACGACGAACGCCTCGCTCCCGAACCGCGTGCCGATGCCAAGGATGCAGTCGTCGAAACCGTCCATGATCAGGAGGTCCGGGTTGATGTCAGCGATTTGGTCGCGGGTCATTGGCGGGTGTCAGCTGCACGGAAATGCCGGCATTTGGATGCAGGTCAAAAAGCGGCTCCGAAAAGCGGCTCCGAAAAGAGGGGACACTTTGGTGGAAAAGAGGGGACACTTTCACTCCTCCTCCGGGTGGTTCAGGTCCCACTCCCGGGCCTCCAGAGTGGCAATGCGCAGCTGCTCAGGCGTTGGTTCCTTGTCCTCGCAGAGCAAACCGATGCGCTCCCAGAAGAGGTAAGTTGCGTTGGCTGAGAGACCTGGAGGGATGAGGATCATAGATGGTCGGTATCCGAAACTGCCCTTGCGATGATGGCCATACCACCAGCCGCGTTGATCTGTTCCATCCAGTTGCGCTGCTCGTCGCGGACGCGACCGGTGGGTGTCTTGACCTCGATGGATAGGAATTGAGCGATGGGCTTGCCAACCATGTCGGCGGTAATGGTAACCGTGCGCCAGCCGATCAGATCACCACTCCCCGGGAAAAGCCCCATGCGCACGTGGCGCGCGTCTGTCAGGAAGACCCCTTCTGGATCACGGAGAGCCTTGCCGACGTAGCCCTCGCCAACCTGGTTGCGGAACACACGGACGTGCGGCTTGGAACCAGCTGCGCGGAGGATCAGGGCTTGGAGTTCGGATTCGGTCATTTGATTATTGGCGGTTTTTCAAGATGCCAAGGCAGCTTCATGGGTTCTAACACAATCCTTGTCGATGTCCTTTCTATCACTGGCTTCGGTTGAACCTTGATCACAGGAATTGTTTTTCGCTTTCGGTTTTGCCAGCGGAAGAATGCCCAGCCTGGTTTGTAACCCCTGCGGCGCGCAAGCGCTTTGAAGTCTTCCAGGGTGCGACATTGAGCCTCCTCACGGCGCGCATCCCTGCGCCGCATGATGTCCTCGATCGACAGGCGCGTAAGTTCACCATCGACTTCCTCGATATCGCGCGGGTTCACCTCACGATCTGCGCCACACTGCGGGCACGTCATGCCGGTGAAGATGGCGAAGCATTCGGTACACTGCTTGGTCTCGACCGGCTTGGACTTGGCCTTGCGCTTCTCGCGGCCTTCCAGATCCCACTCGCGGTCCTGCTCGGCCAGACCGTGACGCAGGCAGTTTCCTACGTGGTCTAGGATGACAGCGTGAGTCTTGCCGGGGTACGGTCTGAGAGCGCGCCCCAGCTGTTGCAGATGCATCGACAACGACATCGTCGGGCGAAGAAGAATCGCCGCGTTGACCGTGGGAAGATCAAACCCCTCGGAGATAAGCTCACAGCTGGTCAGAACCAGGATGCGCCCGGAAGTCAGATCCTCCACGCGCTGCTTGCGTGTCTCCTCATCCAGCTTGCCGTCGATCGACGCTGCCGGAATGCCAGCAGCCTCAAACTGTGCCGCAACGTTCTGCGCGTGAGCGACGGAGATGCAGAAGGCCACGGCACGTTGACCTGGGCAAAAGCGCCGGTAGTGCGATACCGCGTCGCCGGTTATTTTTGGGGTGTCGATTACTTCGGCCGCCTCACCGCGATCATAGTCGCCGGCCACCTTGGAGATGGCTGACAGATCAACAGGCTTCGCCGGCGCGTAGTAGACGGGCTTCGCAAGGAATCCGTTCTCGATCAACCAGGACACGGACGGCCCCATGACGATCTCTTTGAAGATCGTGCCGAGGCCCTTGCCATCCAAGCGCTCTGGCGTTGCCGTGACACCGAGGAACTTGGCGTTCGGCCATGCAGCAAACATGGCGATGTACGATGCCGAGACCGAGTGGTGGGCTTCATCGACGATGACGAAGT
>RFPZ01000082.1 GCA_009925905.1 Candidatus Aquidulcis frankliniae | reverse complement strand
GCCGATATGGCACCTGTCATTGCGGCGGAGAAGGCATCGTGGGCAGGCCCGCGGAGTAATCTTGTATCCGAGCTCAAGGCCTGGCTTGAGCCACTGATGGCCCTCGGACCACGCGTCTGTGACGGCATCGGCACCGCGATAAAGATTCAGACTGATGACGAGGCGATCATCCTCGACTTCCCAGAACGGTCCGTCGTTGCCGATGATGGCCGAGAGGTGGAATTCCGATTCACGATCCCCCGCTACCTGCTGGACCACCTGGTGCGCACGCGCACGGATGACTGGGTCAACAGCCTCTTCCTCTCGTTACGCTTCTCAGCGTGGCGCAAAGGGGCCTACAACGACTACGTGTACACCTGGTTCAAGTGCCTCTCTGTGGCACGGATTCAGTATGCCGAGGGCTTCTACGCCGAGAATGGCCCGACCGAGGGGACGTTCGACCTGACCGGCTGGCAGATCCAGCGGCGTTGCCCGCACATGAAGGCCGACCTGACGCGCTTTGGCACCACCGACGGCGAGACGCTGACCTGCAGCATTCATGGATGGCAGTGGGATTTGGCGACTGGGCGCTGCTTGACCTCCGACGGACACCCGCTCTTCTCACGGCCCCAGAGCGACGAAGCGAAAGCGCTCGCCGCTACGGCTGCAACGCAGCCGCCACCCGGTCCTGATGCCGCCGCCGGCTCACCGGAAGGCGCCTAGGCCCCTCCCCTGCCCCACGCGGGCTCGTTACGACGCGGCCGTGAGTCCTCGGGCCAGCACCACGGCGAGCTCGGTCGATCGCCCGCCTCCCATCACCA
Organism: Candidatus Aquidulcis frankliniae; assembly: GCA_009925905.1. Taxonomy (GTDB): domain Bacteria; phylum Chloroflexota; class Limnocylindria; order Limnocylindrales; family Limnocylindraceae; genus Limnocylindrus; species Limnocylindrus frankliniae. The sequence continues at coordinate 3,249 of RFPZ01000082.1, read as the reverse complement.
GAACGACCGTTTCTGGGGTGATGGTCGGGAGGAGGGCTGTCGCGGTTTCGAGGACTGTTCCAGGCGCGGTCGCTGGCGTGCCCATGGTCGAGATCCGCTCGGCAAGATCGGCGGCCGACACACTCGTCGTGTCGAGATCGCGCACGGCGAAAATCTCTGCGACCACAACCCGGTCTGCAGCACTGCACGACGTCGCGAGCCCTTCAAGAAGCGCCGCGGTGCGGTGGTATGTGAGCGGCTCAATCGCGAGGACCAACGTGCGTCCCGGATATCGCTGACGGACAGTTTCCATCGTGGCGTCAATAGCGGTTGGATGGTGACCGTAGTCGTCGAGCACGGTGATGGAACCGTGGTCATAGCGCACCTCCATACGCCGACCGACACCGCCAAACGTCGTAAGCGAGCGCATGATCCCGTCTGCGGTACCACCCGCACTCGCTGCAAGCGCAGCAACGCCGAGGCCGTTTGATGTGTTGTGTGCACCAAGGAGACCGATCGGAATCTCGCGGCCCCGAAGTTCGCGCAGCGCTGGGGCCGCCAATTCGGCGCGATCAGTGAGGTGGCTGATGGTGATCGAAAAGGATCCGCCACCGCGCGACGTTACCGTCGCAACGATATCCGCCGATTTTGCGCCAGGTGTCGTTGCGGTTGCGAAGGTGTAGATATTGCGGTGATCTTCTGCGGCGAGCAGCGCTGCAAGCTCAGCGCCGCCCTGATCGCCGCTGTTGATGAATACCGCGCCGCTCTTCGCGGGATGTGCCGCCCAGCGTGCAAACGTTTCTACAGCGGCTTGGCGATCCGCAAAAATATCGGGGTGATCCCAGTCGACGTTGAGGATCAGCGCGCGGTCAGCGTAGTAGGTGTCAAAGTTGCCGCCATATTCATCAGCCTCAACGATAAATCCTGGATAGTTACCGATGTGCACCGGTGAGCCTGCAGGCGTACCGAGATCTTCGGCGAGTGGGCCGCCAACAAAGGCCGAAGGGTTGATCCCAGAGTGAATAAGCGCATCGAGAACCCATCCCGTGGAGGTAGTCTTGCCGTGGGTGCCACCAACACCGATGAGCAGACCGCCACGTGTCGCCGCAGCATCAGCGATCACCTGCTGCACGGATACGGTGCGAGCACCTGCTTCGCGTGCTAGAAGCACCTCGGGGTGTTTCGGCTGTGTGCTGGTAATCGCCTTCGAGATCGCGACCACACTCTCGGCACTAAGCGGCGCACACCCCTGAAGTACCGTGGGGCTCTCTGCAGAGCCGACTGGAATCCCTGCATTGAACAGGATGGCTGCGGACTCCGCTCCCAGGGCCTGGTCATATCCCGAAACGCTCACTCCAAGTGCCTTGGCATGCAGTGCCGCGGCGAGTGCGGCCGTTCCGCCAACCCCAATGATGTGCAGCCGCGATCCTGCCTGGAGAGGTGCCCCCTTGCGAGAAGGTTCTAGCCCGGCAGCAATCTCGCTAATTGAGCGCGTCACAAGCTACCGGTAATTCTCAAACTGCAGTGGTCGCTCAACGTCGAGCTCTTTCAAACTGGTCATTACCTGTTGCAGCTCATCGCGTGACTTGCCAGTTACTCGCACCGCCTCACCTTGAATCTGGGTCTTAACCTTTGGGAACGTGTCGCGAATAAATTTGGCAATCTTCTTCGCAGCAACATCGTCAAGCCCCTTGCGGAGTTTGACGTGGACACGAAGAGTGTCCCCGCCTGCGGCCTCGGCCTTCCCCCAGTCGTAGGTTCGCAGATCAATTCCACGCTTGACCGACTTTGATTCGAGGATGTCGCGTAGGGCCTTCAGGCGCAGGTCGCCGTCCACGCGGATAATCAGCTCCCCCTTCTCCTCCTTGATTTCGGCGGTGGCGTCACGAAAATCGTATCGCGTCGCAATCTCCCGTCGGGTTTGGTCGAGGGCGTTCTTGAGCTCTTGCTCGTCATATTCCGAGACGACGTCAAACGAGTTGTCGGCTGCCATTCGCTACCTCCTTGATGATTTCTGCACTTTCCCCGTGCTGAGGAAAGCGTAGGTTTCGGCTCCCGTGCCGCCCCCAATCCCACTAATGGTACGCCCGTTGAGCGTGAACAGAAGGGCTGCGAGGTCCCCGCTACGGATCTCTATGCGTTTGGTTCCCGTAAAGATTAGTCGCGCGCCAGGGGGCACGGTCTTCCCTGAAACGCTCACCGTTGGGTCAGGCTGGCCATCTACCCAGACACGGATCCACGTTGCAGAGGCACCGCCGGTAACGGTTACGGTGACCCCAGTGAAGGTGACGTCCACCGTGCGCGTAGCCTGACCAAGCGCACCATCAGCAGTGGTGACACTGAAGCTCAAGGTCCAACGCCCCGCCGGAAGGGCGAGCCACCCAGTGGCGGCCCCAGTGGCATCACTCGTGAGCGTCGAGGTGAGCAGGCCACCAGCCGCATCCGTCGCGGTGATGCCGACCTCACTGTCCGGTGTGGTAACGAGCGCAATCGGCACATCCGCGTTTTGAATTGCGAGATTGGCGGTCGGTTGCGTTACGGTGATCTCGGGGGCAACCTTATCTGGGAGCGCCACCACGAACACACGTTCCGCCGACGTACTCGACTCACCGCCAGTGCCCGGTTTCACTGCGATCGCAACAACTTCGGTGCGGCCCGTACCAAGAGGGATGATGAGACGCCAGAGGCCACTCTCATCCGCTTCGGTCGTGACCTGTGCCCCAGCGCTGGTGGTGATGACGATGCTGGCGCGCGCGTCAGCCGAGCCTTTCAGCTCATACGAAAGTGTTCCCGCTTCAAGGTTGCTAACTGCTTCGACCGGATAGGTGATGGCGATGGATGGTGGCAGGGCGAAACGTAGGAGCTGGAGCACCATAAACCCGCTGATCGCCAGGACCACGAGCCCTAGCCCACCCATGGCGAGCAACCCTCGGGTGGAACGAATAACTCCTGGGCGCAAGGCGACGAGGCGATCCAACGCTGATGTGGCCTGCATCGCTGGCGCACCGTCGGGTCTCTCGGCGGGGCCCGAAGCGCCATGCCATCCAGCCGCTACCGTGGCGGGGTCAAGCCCAAGATAGGCGGCATAGGTGCGAAGTTGCCCGAGTGCGTACACCCGAGGCGGAAGTTGGCTGTGGTCCTCGCGTTCAAATGCCTCGAGGATCGGGGCGCGAATCTTGAGCGTGGCAGACGCCTCAGCAATGCTTACGCCACGCCGCTCGCGAGCTTGTCGTAGTCGGTCGCCAATACCAGGCGCCTGCGGTGCAGAAT
>RFPZ01000081.1 GCA_009925905.1 Candidatus Aquidulcis frankliniae | reverse complement strand
CGCTGCTCCTCGCTGTCGCTGCAGCAACAAGCCTTGGCGCGTGCAGCGCCGCCACCGAACCGACCGGCACGCCTCTGTACACAGTGACCCGTAGCTGGTCGAACGGCATGGAGGAGAAGGCGGTCGTCTACGCCGACGGGCGCACCGTGATGACTCACGGGGAGTACTCTGAAAAAGTCACGCTCCCCGCTGATCAGATGGCCGCACTTGCCGCCGCGGCTGTTCTCGAGATTCCTGCGGGAGCCAACAGCGACGACCCGATCCTGGGCGTGTCAATCGGCGATTCCGCACCAGTTCGACCGGCAGGGCTTACGAAAGACTCACTTCCTGAGTTGCTGAATCGACTCCTCGACTCACACACCCTCTTTCCATAGGGGCGACTAGCGCGCAGTCGCCTCAATCAGCACGAGGTGCCGCCCAAGTACTTCGGCGCGACGATCAGTAAATCGCGAGCCAAGCATCTCCCCCGCCGCCTGCTCCAACGTCGCCGGATCAAAGTTCGGTGGGGCCAGATCGATCACTGCAATACGTCCACCCGGCGCTAACCAGGCATGCGCCACATCGATCATGCGCGCGCGAGGTTCCGCGCCGAGTTGGCTCAACACAAACGGCACCACTACGAGCCCAGCCGGTGCCCCTTCTGGGCCCGCGTCAATCGCACGGGGGTGCAAGTGAGCGGTGAGTCCGTGCGCGATCAGTCGCCGACGCGCGCGCTCGAGGCGATCCTCGCGCGCGTCATAGGCGCTCGTATCACCGCGTGAGGCGAGCAACACCGTCCAGAATCCGATTCCGGCACCAAGCTCCACAATACGACCCTCGTACGGAAGCGCATCGAGCCAGAGCACGGCGCGATCGAGCTCTCCCTGCCACGTCGCACCACCGAGTGGGCCACGATCGTAGGGCGCGCGATTCAGGTACCACGCCTCAAGTTCGTCAGGGTGCTGTGGTGGTGGCAAGAGTCCGAGTCGCGCCGGTACACCACTCTCTCCAACTTCTGGAGCCCCAGCCGTAGCCGATGTTGCTGGAGTTGGCGCAAGTGGAATGCCAACGGGTGGCTGCGCACCCTCAGCGCGTCGGCGCAAGCCCTCCTTTAGTTTTGCTTTGAGATACGGCTGACCGGGCGCTCGTTCAAGACAGGCGGCACAAAGCAAGGTCCATGCTGAGAGGTCGTCGAGCGTTGTTGCGGAGACGGGGAGGCCGCACCACGAACAGGAGAAGGGTGCGACGGCGCTCAAGGCGCCCGCCTCAGCGCGGCTTAGCGGCGTCGACGGCGCTGCGAGCGCCAGCCTTGTCCTTGTACCAATCAGCGTCGATCTGAATGTAGCCAGACCACTGCGCCGGTACCGACTCTGCCGGGAAGATGGAGTTCACTGGGCACTCTGGCTCGCAGGCGCCGCAGTCAATGCACTCATCTGGATCAATAAACAGCTTGCGGTCAGTCCCCTCTTCAAAGTGGATGCAGTCCACGGGACAGACGGCAACACACGACTGGTCCAGTACATCAACGCACGGTTCTGCGATCACGTAAGCCATCGTCGTGAGCTCCTCTCTCTCGCCCCCTAGTGGGAGCCTGTGCGCGAGAAGGTACCACTTCCCGCCCGATATGCCCTACATGCCTGAGTGCTGATACCCCGCGTCTAGGAATGGGCTCGGATCGTCCTGAAAGTCGAGGAGGCAGCCGCGCCCGCAGAAGTAGAAGCGCTCCTGCCCTGGGGCACCCACGTCGAGCGCACCGCGATGTCGGTCGGCTTGGCCGGCGACGGCGAGCCCCGCTACTTCGATGGAGGTTGTGAGGGCGTCGGGGGCGATCGTCACCTCCATGCCGCAGACCGGATCAATTGCCACACTCACTCTTCACTCCTCTTCCGCTCCGCCAGGAGCACCTCTCGTCGACGGATCTCGGCAATCGCCGCCGCCGTCTGCGCCTCATCGTATCGCGACTGCGGGCGATCCTCGGACGATGCCAGTGCCGCCAAGACCACGAAGATCGCCGCCAGGAAGAGCGCGTCGCCAACGAGCCACATGAGCGCGCCAGCAAGTTGCTGATCCTCGAGGGGCGTTGGCCCCCAGGTCCGTTGCAGCGTTACATAGTGTGGGTAGAGCGGCGTTGAGGAGAACATGATCGCCACGCCAAGAAAGCTGTTTTGCGGCATCTGTGTGATCAGATAGGCCAGTGCACTCCCGCCGCGCAGACGGTGCCGAATTGGATCGACCGAGAAAATTGGTGCCCAGAAGAGCAGGGCGGTGCCCAGATAGAGCGCGTGCTCCACGTTGTGGACGAACTCGTCTTCAAGCGCCGTTTCAAACATGACCGAGAGGTGCGTCCCCCACATCACCGCAACGAGCAGCGTCCAGCCAACGAGAGGGTGGCTGATCACTCCCACCGCGCGACTCTGCAATACGGCGAGGATGCGCGCCCGCCATTGCGGCGACGCGACACGCAGCAGTAGGGTCACCGGCCCCGCTTGCAACAACAGGATTGGTACAGGGAAGAGCAAGATCAAATGCTGGACCATGTGCATCGAGAAGAGGGTCGTGTCGTAGCGCTCGATTCCTGACTGCAGCGCTAGGAGTAGGAAGGCGAAGGCGGCCACCAAACTGATGGTGCGACGGCGCGGGTACGGGTTTCCTGGATGCTCCCGTGCCACCTTGCGGGTGGCGAGCGCCCAGAGCAGCCCAATGAGCGCAACGGTGATGGTGATGACTGGCGGCCAGGCCCAGTAAAGGAGCGCCTCGAGCGAGAGTTCCGGGGGGAGCGGCCCGTGGGCTGGAATCAGCAGGAGATGCGTCATACCCGCATCTTCGTCCAGTTCGTGGTTTTTTGGGCGGCGCTACAATCTCCCAAGCACAGCCGACCAGCCCCTCAACTGAAAGGTGGGAGTAGCCGTGAACAAGTACGCCTACGCATTTGGCCTCCTCTTCGTGGTTCTCAGCGCTGTCTATCTCTTTGTCTCAAACGACCTTCAGGGCGCGACACTCCTCTTCTGCCTTGGGATTGCCATGGCGACGATGACGCTCATCCTGATCCACGCCATGAACACCGACAGCTAACGGAACCCCATCGACATGGAGTTTCTCCGCTCCCTTCTTGAGTGGGTGATCTCACTCCTTGGACCGTTCGTCGCGCCTGACTGGGGTTCGCTGATCAAACTCATCCCGCTTGGCGTCCTGGCCCTCGTCGTCGCCTTCTACGGATGGGTCTTCTGGCGCTTCCGCCGCGCCGGGCCTCGTCGCATTGGTATGCCGGTTCGCAATCCACAGGTGCCGTCAGGCATTCACCTCCCTGGGCCAAGCATCGCGCCGTTCCTCATCTCGGCCGCATCTGCCGCGCTCTTCTTCTCAGTTGCACTCGGCGGTCCAGCACTCGCCGTCTCCGGACTCCTCTTCATTCTCGCGCTCGTCGCCTGGGGCCGCGAAGCGGTCCGCGAGTACGACGCACTCGGTGCTGGCTCAGCGCTTGCACTCCACGTTGACGATGCCCCAGCGACCAGCGTCCCAAGCGGCCCGCCTGAAGGCGTGCACCTGCCACCACCGTCACTCCTGCCGCTCCTGGTCAGTGCGGGTGCCGCCGTCATGCTCTTCGGCGTGGCAGTTGGTCTCGAGTTCGCCCTGCTGGGCACACTCATGACGGCGCTCGCGCTCATCGGCTGGCTCTACGACGCGGGTCGCGAATATCGCGCCACCACCGAGGCCGACGTAACGGGGCATCTCGTTAACCCAACACCTCGGAAAGCGCCGACCGTCGCGATCGCACTCTTCAGCCTGCTCTTCGTCTTCTTCGCCGGATCACAGGCTGGAATCATTGGTGGCGGAGAGGCGAGCCCATCGCCAAGTGGGGGACCTGTCGCCTGCGCAGAGGGTGGTACGGCCACGATCACGATCTGTGCGGAGTTGGTTGCGTTCGATAGCGAATCTGTGACCGTTCCAGCTGGTGCGCCATTCTCCATTCGTTTCGTGAATTACGACGCAGGGATTCCGCACAACGTCGCGATTCATGAAGATACGGTCACTGGTCCTGACGTCTACGTCGGCGAGATCTTCAACGGCGTTGATGAGCGCATCTACGACGTCCCAGCCCTCACCGCTGGCAAAACCTACGTCTACGTCTGCACCGTGCATCCAAACATG
>RFPZ01000009.1 GCA_009925905.1 Candidatus Aquidulcis frankliniae | reverse complement strand
CGTCCGGTCGTTGCGATCTACTCGACGTTCTTGCAGCGAGCGTGGGACCAGATCGTGCATGACGTCTGTCAGAACGATCAGCCTGTCTTGATTGGCGTGGACCGTGCGGGTCTTGTTGGGGAGGATGGCACGAGCCATCAGGGGATGTTTATGCTCACCGCCCAGCGTCAGATCCCTCGCCTGTTGATTGCCTCACCAAAAGACGAGCAGCAGTTGCGTTCACTCGTGCGCACAGCGCTCGCACAAGATCACCCCTTTGCCTTGCACTACCCGCGAGATAGCGTGGTGGGCGTTCCAGAGGTGGCTCCAAAGATCTTGCCTGTTGGCGTTTCCGAGGTGCTGGAAGAGGGGAACCAGATCGCCATCCTGGCCTTTGGGCCGATCATCCAGCGCGTTGTGCCGATCGCCGCCCGACTACGCGCCGAAGGCATCTCGGTCGCGCTTGTGAACGCCATCTGGGCAAATCCGCTCGATCACGCCATGGTGCGCCGTTACGGTGAAACAGCCGACCTGATCGTGACACTTGAAGAGAGCGTTGAGGCTGGTGGATTTGGTGGGGCTGTCGTTGAGTCGCTGGCGGCCCATGAAGCTGCAACCGGAAAGCGAGTAAAGGCGTCCATTGCAACGATCGGTATCCCAGCTGGCAGCTTTGTTGATCACGGCAGCGTCTCGGATCTCCGCGGGCTAATCGGCCTTGACGAGGCTGGGATTGAGCGCCGTATCCGAGCCGCCTGGAGCGCGCGCAAGCAGTAATCTCCGCCGCTCACGGCGCCCAATAGCCCCTAGCGGGGAACGCGAACGCTGATTCCCATGTGCGACAATGACGGTATGCGCCGCTTCGGTTTTGTCTACAACCCGACCAACGACCTTGCCCAAGAGGCGTGGGACGAGGCTGCCGGTTGGTGCGCCGCCAACGGAGTTGAGTGCTGGGGGCACGCCGCCGAAGAGGTTGCTGCTGTGCGTTCAGCGCTCCCGGGCACTGAGGTTTTGATCTCATTCGGTGGCGACGGTACGTTCTTGCGTGCCGCCTCTGCTGTTGCTGGCACCGCCACACCGCTGCTTGGTGTCAACCTTGGAAAGGTCGGGTTTCTGGCGCGTGCTGAAGCCTTTCAAATTGAACCGACGCTAGACGCCCTGCTCGCGAAGCGGTGGACAACGCAGCCTCGCATGGCACTCCGAGCAACCATTCACCACGGCGATGGACGAAACGAACACCTCAATGCGCTGAACGATGTTGTGGTGGCTCGCGGTCACCTTCCTCGCGTTCTGCGGATGGATGTGGCGGTCGGGGAGAGCCACCTAGCGACCTATATTGCCGACGGCATCATCGTTTCGTCGCCGACAGGGTCAACCGGCTATTCATTCTCAGCAGGCGGCCCCATTCTCGAGCCGACCAGCCGAAATCTCATCGTCACGCCGATTGCCGCCTACCTCGCAACGCTTCGTTCTGTCACCGTCTCTGCCACACAAACGGTGATCTGTACGGTCGTACAGGGCGAAGATGCAGTAGTCTCCATCGACGGCTGGATCGACCAACCACTGAAGATCGGCGATCGAGTATCTGTGACTGAGGCCGAGCACCCGATTAACTTTGTTGAGCTGCAGGGCGCCGCCCCATTCTGGGATCTGGTCCGCCAGAAGGTTGATCTCCTTCCACGGTGAGTGCGCCAAAGGGTTCGCATATCCGCGAGCTTGGTGTGGCGGGCCTCGCAATCATCGATGCGGTGCGTGTTGAGTTTGGTCTCGGCCTTACGGTACTCACTGGTGAGACTGGGGCGGGAAAGTCTCTCCTTGTTGATGCGCTCGCGCTTGCGCGCGGTGGTCGTGGGGATTCTGGGGCGGTGCGCGCCGGGTCTGACCGACTCCGGGTAGATCTGCAAATTTCCGCCCAAGGCCGGGACCAGATCGCCGTTCGTGAGGTGTACGCCGAAGGGCGCTCGGTCGCCCGCATCGACGACGAACTAGTGACGATCGGTCGACTAGCTGGAGAGATTGGCCCTCTAATTGATATTCACGGCCAACACGATCAGCAGCGTCTCGGTGACCCAGCGCGACAGCGTGACCTGCTCGATCGATGGTCAAAGGCTGAGGGGCATCGCGCTGAAGTTGCCAGCCTCATTCAGCAACGTGCCGCCTTGCAAGAGGAGCTCCAAGGCTTGGGTGGCGATGACGCACGGCGTCTTGCGCTCTTGGAGGTTGCGCGGACAGAACGCGACGACCTTGAAGCAGCCGACCTACGTGAAGGGGAAGAGGCGGAACTGAAAGAAGAGTTACGTCGGGCATCAAACAGCGAGCGCATCTCCGCCCTGCATGACGAGTTGCGCGAAGCGTTTAACGAGGACCGCAGCGGATTGCGGGCTCGTGTGGCAACCGCCGAGCGTATTGCCCGAGAGCTGGCCCGGCTTGATGGCGAAACTACGGCGCTACAGGAACGGGTAAGCGCGCTCTCTATTGAAATTGACGACCTTGGTCGTGAGGCTGCAGGGCTTACGCCATTCGCTGGTGGCGCGCGCAGTCTCGGCGAGATTGAAGAGCGACTGGCGCTACTCCTGGCGCTACAGCGACGATTTCGTACTGACGAGGCGGGGCTTCTTGTGGCGCTGTCAAAGGCACGGGAGGAGGTGGAACGTCTCGACGGCGCAGAGGAGCGCCGAGGTGAGATCACGGAGCAACTCAATGTGCTCAATGCGCGCATTGGTGAAGCGGCCACTGTGCTCCGCACGGCGCGACGTGCGGGTGCGGTGACGTTAACTGCATCCGTGAACGCAGCATTGACGGCACTAGATCTGCCGCCAACGTTTGCGGTTCCCCTGGCCCCCCGCGACGGAACCGATGGTGACCCGCATGTCGAAGGGTTGCCCTGCGCAGTTGACCAAGGGGGTGGAGACGACGTTTCGTTTATGTTCGCCCCGAACGCGGGCGAGCCAGCAGGTCCACTTGCCAAAATTGCCTCTGGCGGGGAGCTGAGCCGGGTCTCTCTCGCGATCGAAGAAGCCCTCAGCGATGCAAGTGAGGCGCGCACCCTGGTGTTTGATGAGATTGACGCTGGGCTCGGCGGACGGGCGGGGGAGACCCTCGGTCGAAGCCTGCGTCGCATCTCATCGCAGCACCAGGTCCTTTGCGTTACGCACTTGCCACAGGTCGCGGCGCAAGCCGATATCCACCTGCGAGTCTCGAAAAGCGAGGTTGATGGTCGCACCTTGACGCAGGTGCAGCGCCTCACCGACGAGGAGCGGGTCACAGAGCTTGCCGCCATGTTGGCTGGTGAAGGGGCTGGTAGCGGCGCAACTGCTGCCGCACACGAGCTCTTGACCAACGCGCGTCGCGGCCGCTAATGCCCACGGCGCCACGGAGCGAGATTGATCGGTTGATCGACTCCTGCATTCTCTACCTCGGAGTAGAGCGCAACCTCGCCCCACGTACCCTTGCCGCCTACCGCGGTGACTATCAATCGTTTGCGGAGTCACTCGGTGCGAGTGGTACATGGAAGAGTTCGGCCAAGGCGGCGCAAGAGTGGATCGCGCAGCCCGGGAACGCCCTCTCCACCATGCGGCGTCGAGCCGCAGCGCTGCGCGTTCTCTATCGATTTGCTGAGGGTGAGGGAATCATCGCGCGCTCGATCAGCGATGAGATTGATCTGCCGCGTTCACGTCGAACCCTGCCTACGGTGCTAGGCGTAGAAGAGGTAGAACGATTATTGACGGCCCTCGGAACTCCCGCCGATGAGAGTGACATTGCCCGCGCGAATGCATCGCGCGGTCGCGCACTGGGTGAACTTCTCTATGGATCGGGCGGTCGGGTCAGCGAGATTGTTGATCTGGACCTCGATTCTGTGGATCTCGACGATGGGTCGGTTCGACTCTTCGGCAAGGGGCGACGGGAGCGCATCGTGCCAATTGGTGAGCCGGCACTTGATGCGGTCCAGGTCTATCTCGGCCATGGGCGGGCTATTCATCAACAGGCACCTAGGCGTGCCAGCGGATCCGCACCCGAGCCAAAGGCGCTGCTCTTGTCGCGAGGCGGAGTGCGACTACGAAGAGAGTCGGCCTGGTCTGCAATTCGTACTGCAGCCGTCGCGGCAAACCTCGGACGCGAGATCCACCCCCATACGCTGCGCCATTCATTTGCGACACACCTCCTCGACGGCGGGGCAGACCTGCGGGTGGTGCAGGAACTCCTGGGTCATGCCGATATCGCAACGACCCAGCTCTATACCCACCTTCTCGGAAGCCACGTGCGGGATTCGTATCGGAAGGCCCACCCGAGGGCCTAAGCAGCCTGAGAGGCGGTAGGATTCGGGTGTGAACGCTGCAATTAGTACCCACCGCCTGCATCAGGTGCTTGCGCACCTCACGGCGGTCGTGCGCCAACAGGGAGCGCGACTCGGGCTGGCTACCCCGGTCGGTGCCCAAGGCGACGCACATCTTCGAGCCCTACGGGCGACCGCGCGAGCACGGCGCGCCTTTGCCGCGGCGCACCCCGCAGACCAGGCCTCTGCAACGCGTACCGCGGCGAGTCTGCGCCGTCTTGGCGCGAGACCGGATGATCAACTTGCGGCACTGCTCCACGATCTACCTAAGGGACAGGTCGGACTTCTCCCGCGTGTGTTCCATGTGCTTGAAGGCTCCCCAGTGACAGGGCAAGCTCGTGGACCATTCGCAGGCGCGCGACAAACATTGCGCCTCCATGCATCGGTCGCACCAACGCTCGCCGCAAAACTTGGTGCGCCACGGGGCACCATCGCGATCCTGCACGAGCTCGCGCGTGAGGAATCGCGTTCCGCTGCTCCGCAGAAGACCACCGGAGTTAACGCCCGCGCAAGGCTCCTCCTCGACCTTGATAGCGGTGTGACGCGATGAGCGTACGGGGCATTGCAGAAGGTTTTGAACTCCCAGATCCCTCAGTGCCTGACATCGAGGGAGTCATCTTTCGCAGAGAACAGGGCGGACTCTTTGGTCGATCGCGCTCATATGTCGCGTTGGGCGAATTCAGCGGGCCATATGGACTTCTACTCGCCCTCATCGAGCGCGATGAGCTAGATGTCCGTCGGGTGCCGCTCGCGGGGTTCGCGGATGAGTTCCTACGCTACTTCGCTGAGATCCCTGATGATCGTCTAGAGACGCTCTCATCGTTCGTGTCAGTCGCGGCACAACTCATCGTCCTAAAGAGCCGTGCTCTCTTGCCGCGTCCGATTTCTGCGGCACCGGACCTTACTAATGATCTTGATGTCGAGGATGAGGCTGATGCGCTGCGCATCCGGCTCCTGCGTTATCGAGTTTTCCGCGATGCAGCTCGAGTACTGGGCGAGCGTCTTTCACAGCCACTCTGGTATCGCGAACCACCAACGCGCCAACTGCCCGGTCCGAAAGCCGCCCCAGTTGAGCCAATCGTTCCAACGCAGTCAGACCCGAAGCGCCTTCAGCGTGCCATGGTTCGAATTGCCCTGCGACGGAAGCCGCTCGCTGCCCTTTCGACCGCCCCGGTTGGTATGAAGGTTTCCATCAGCGATCGACTTGCTGCTATACGTGAAGCGGTTCGCCTCAACGGTGTTATGGGCGTAGACCTCGAAACCCTGCTCGGGGATCGCCAAGACCGATCGTTCATCGCCGTGACATTCTTAGCCCTCCTTGAGCTCTCCAAGCGGCGAGAGGTCGAGGTGCGTCAAGATGCGCTGTGGGGACCAATCACTATTTTGCAGGGGGTGACTGAATGAGTGACGAGGCACAGAGCGTAGTGGCAGCGACATGGGTCGCAACCGCTGAAGATCTCGAGGCACTCCTCTTCGTCGTTGATCGCCCGATTACGCGGCGAGAAGCTGCGAAACTTCTCGAAGCCTCGAAGGGTGATCTCGACCGTCTCGTAACTGAGCTCTCGGCCAGCCTTTCGCAGCGCGGCATCACCCTGATCACGCATGGCGACGAGTTGCAGCTCGCTAGCGGTGCGGAGCAGGCCCGAGCGGTCCTTGCCTGGGTTGGCACCGGCGGCTCTGACCTCACGGCGGCCCCGCTTGAGACCCTCGCAGTGATCGCTTATCGCCAGCCCGTCACCAAGGCAGGCGTTGAAGAGATTCGGGGCGTCGACGCAGATTACGCACTCCGAGTACTCATCGAGCGTGGGCTCATTGAAGAGGCGGGTCGCATGGAGACCGCTGGTCGACCGATACGCTACGCAACGACGCTGGAGTTCCTGCGCCGTTTTGGTCTCGGCTCGCTGGCCGACCTTCCAGCGCTCGAGGGTGATGCGGAGGCGCTCCGTCACCTTGAACTGCGGAGCGAAGGACCAGATGCTTCAACTGGCTCAAGTGACACCGGCGTTGCTGGATCAGATGCAAATTCCGATAGCCCGAGCACACCCGCGCAAGAGGACGCCGCAACTGACTGATTTGATTCGTGTCAACGTTCTCATTGCGGAACGCTCTGGCCTCTCTCGCCGCGGTGCCGACACGGCTATTGCTAGCAGCCGCGTGACGACCGCGGGGCGAGCTGTTGCACTCGGCGAACGCCTCGATGCACTCGCGCCACTTGAGTTAGATGGCAAGGAACTCCCCGCGAAACCACGCCTAACTACGGACACGGGAGACGCGCTTGGCGGTGCAGAGATATTCGCTTGGTATAAGCCAGTTGGCGTAACCACTACCCACGCGGATCCATTTGCGACCGTCACGCTGCCGCAAGCGTTAACGCCATCTCTCGGTGCCGAACGCGCTGCACGCATGCTCTCCATTGGGCGACTTGATCGTGAGAGCGAAGGACTGCTGCTACTTACGAATGAGCGTCGTGTCGTCTCACCTCTCGCGCATCCACGCGCTGGTCTGCGACGTGCCTATGCGGCGGCAACGAAGGCCATGGTGGGGGAGAGCGAGTTCCAGCGGCTGCGTGCTGGTATCCGGCTGACCGATGGCTGGGCACACGCCATCGAGGCGCGAGGTGTGCACCGTGACGACGACCTTCCGGACGATGTCCGCGGTGGCGACATGGATCCTGGCCAGTGGAGCTTCATCTCGATCGGAGAGGGGCGACACCATGAAGTCCGCCGCCTCTACGGCGCAATCAGTCATCCCGTCTTACGACTTATTCGTGTCGGATATGGTCCAGTTCGCCTTGGAGGGCTTACCCCTGGCGAGCTACGTCTGATCACTGAATCCGAACGACAGGGGCTCGCTGGCGCACTGGCTGCGGCACCAAAAAACAAGGCCCGACCGAGTCACCCGACGAACGCGTAATGCGTATCGCAATTGACGGTCCCGCTTCAAGTGGCAAGAGTAGCGTTGGTCAACGTGTCGCTGATGAGCTCGGTTTCCGATTCCTCGACACTGGATTACTTTATCGGGCGATTACCCGACGTGCGATTGATCTTGGCTGGTTTATCGCACCGACAACTGCTGCTGATGTTGCAAGCGAGCGGTACGCGCAGGTACGCAGCGACCTCACAGATTTGGCTCGAGAGACCGATGCGCAGGGGAGCAAGTCAAGTTTCACAATGGTGATTGGCGGTTATTCCCTGACAGAGTCGCAACTTGAGGCCGCCGACGTCGAACTCTTTGTACCGGCCGTGGCGTCAATCGCAAGCGTCAGGGATGCACTCCGTGCAGTACAGCGAAACGTTGCAGCACGCGGTGGTTCGGTGCTTGCCGGCCGTGACATTGGAACCGTGGTGCTCCCGGACGCAGAGTGCAAAATCTTCTTGGATGCGACGGCGGAAGCTCGGGCGAGCCGGCGGGCCCTTCAGCGTGGGTATCTCATCGGTTCTGAGGAGCACAAATCGATCCTCGCGAGCCTGGTTGCGCGAGATGCTGAGGATCGAGCCCGGCCTGTCGCCCCGCTCGTCGCTGCGGCCGATGCTGTCACGATCCATACCGACAAGTTGGAGCTTGCTGATGTAGTGCAGCGTGTCGTCGCTCAGGCACGTAAGGTCGCGCGATGACAGCGGAGCGAATCCCGCTCGGCATGCGTCTCTCGGAGCGCTTTGGTCGCTGGGCGATGCAGCGCCTGGCCGACGAGATCGTGGTGCGGGGCCTAGAGCGTATCCCCGCGACCGGGCCGGTGCTCTTAGCCTCAAATCACATCTCGTGGGTGGACCCGGTACTTCTCGCTTGTTGGCTCACCCCAGCAACTGGCCGTCCTATGGCGTGGATGGGGAAGGCGGAGGCGATGCGTTGGCCGCTGGTTGGCTGGTTTCTGCGGGTGAATGGTGTCTTTGGGGTGCGGCGCGGTGCCGCCGATCTCGAGGCATTCCGCATTGCGGAGCGGATTCTCAGCGAAGGGCGCATCCTTGGAATTTACCCAGAGGGGACTCGGTCACCTGATGGCGTCCTGCGCCAATTCCGAGACGGGGCGGCTCTGCTGGCGCTGCGAAGCGGTGTCCCAGTCCTGCCAGTCGCGGTCTCGGGTACGGATGGTCTCTGGCGGAAAGGCTCGCTGATCCCTCGTCGCGTCCCTCGCGTCACGTTGACGATTGGGGAGCCGGTGGTGATTCCACGCGGCGAGGGGGCACGACCCGAGCTTGCTGCGGTGAGCGGCGCCATTCACGACGCTGTCGCAGCCCTCCTTCCGGAGGCGAATCGGCCCTAGGGGCGGGGTGGGCGATAATGCCCGCATGGGAAGTGTCGAGAACATTGTCATCGCGAAGCGCACAGGCGTCTGCTATGGCGTCCGTGAGGCCATTGATAAGGCCAAGATCGCCCGCGCCTCTGGAAAAGAGACCCATACCCTGGGGCATGTCGTCCACAACGAAGGGCTGATCGCCGACCTCCGCGCCCGCGGTATTGAGAATGTCGACCACCTCGATGAGGTTGCTTCGGGGACCGCCGTCGTCATTCGCGCGCATGGCGTCACCCCTGAAGTCCTCGGTCGCGCCGCAGAGCGCGGCCTTGAGGTGATTGACGGCACCTGCACCTGGGTGACGCAAGAGCACCGCGAACTCGCTCGCCTCGTCGAAGAGGGCTACGAGATCGTTCTTCTCGGCACGCCGAATCACCCTGAGGTCGTCGGTCTCCTCGGGTTCGCACCCAATGCAATCCTCGTAGATGAAGAGGAAGATTGGGCGACGATCCCACGTCGCAAGCGCATGGCACTGATTACGCAATCAACTCAACCCCCGTGGAAGTTTGAGCGCTTGGCGGCCTTCCTTGTCTCGCGTTGCCACGAACTTAAGGTGATTAATACGGTGTGCCCCGTCACCATACGTCGCCAAGAGGACACCATTGCAATCGCCAAAGAGGTGCAGTTGATGGTCGTGGTTGGTGGGTCTAGGAGCGCGAACACGAAGGAGCTCACGCGACTCTGTGAGATCGGCGGTACGCGCGCCGTGCAGATTGAGTCCGCTCAAGGGCTGACCGACCCTGCCCTGTTTTCGAATGTGCATACCGTGGGGATCACCGGCGGGACAAGTACCCCCATTGAGGACCTTGAGCGGGTCGCACTTCGAATTGCCGAACTCGGAGGAACCGATCACGTTCGCACGAATGCGGTTGCCATTGCCCGAGCCGCTTTAGAGGCCGCAGCAAGCCCGCAATATCGCACCACTTCGATCACGACTGGCAAAACGGTATGAGCGAGGACCAGGTAGAGGTCGAAGGCGAGTCTCTGCCTCGTCGGCTGCCCCTGGTCGCGCTTGTTGGTCGACCGAACGTTGGCAAGAGCACCCTCTTCAATCGCTTCGTCGGTGAGCGGCGGGCAGTTGTTGAAGATCGTGCCGGTACGACCCGCGATCGCCTCATCGGAATCGTTGAATGGAATGGGATGCGCTTCCGTGTTGTGGATACGGGTGGCATGCAGCCTGCAGTTGGTGATCCAATTGAGATTGGCGTGCAAGACCAGGCGCGCATCGCAGTTGATGCCGCCGACCTCATTCTGCTCCTTGTTGACGCTGCCACAGGACCGAACCCAGGCGACGCCGAGGTGGCGCAACTGCTACGACGAAGCGGCAAACCAATCATTCTCGTAGCGAACAAGGCAGACAACATTGAACGCGACCGAGCTGCTCAAGAGTTCTCCATCCTCGGCTTTGATCGCCTTCACACCGTCAGCGCCCAGCACGGCATCGGCTCTGGCGATCTGCTTGATGTGATTGTGGAGCGACTTGAGTCGCTCCCAGAAGATGCTGGCAGCGCATTCCTAGAGGGCGAAGTAACGGTCGCAATTGTGGGTCGGCCAAACGTTGGTAAGTCAAGCCTGCTCAACAAGTTAATCGGGAGCGAGCGAACCGTAGTGAGCGCTGTGGCTGGTACAACGCGCGACGCTATCGATGAGACTTTGCTGCATGCAGGGCGCCAGATCACCCTTGTCGATACCGCAGGTATTCGCAAGCGCGGCAAAGTGGCCTCTGGCCCGTCGGCCGATAAATGGGCGACGGTCCGCTCCGTCCGCGCACTTGACCGTGCAGACGTTGCGCTGTTGCTCATCGATGCATCTACCGGCCTGCAGGCGCAGGATTTACACATCGCAGGTTCAGTTATCGACGCAGGGAAGGGACTTGTCTTGGTCTTGAACAAGTGGGACCTCATTGAGAAGGATGGTTTTACTTTCGACGAAATTGAAGGGAAGCTCAGGCGTCAGGCTCCGTTCCTCGATTTCGCTCCACTCGTTTCGATTTCTGCGGTGACGGGGCTGCGAGCGACCAAGGTGCTCGACGCGGCGGTCGCCGCTGCTGATGCGAGGAATCTGCGGATCCCAACCGGTGTCCTGAACCGCCTGATCGCTGAGGCTGTGGCGCGCCAGGAGCCAGCCCACAGCGGTAGCAAGCGCCCGAAGATCCTCTACGCCGCTCAGGCCTCTACGCCACCCCCAACCTTCGTCGTCTTCGCGCGGAATGCCGCGCAGGTGCACTTCACCTGGCAGCGCTTTCTGGAGAACCAAATCCGAGACAAGTACCCCCTAATGGGGACGCCGATTCGCATCGTTGTACGAGAGCGGGAGGCCGAAGAGGGGCGAGAGCGCGGGCGCACGCCAACGGCGACCAAGCGCACATCCGCAAAGTCAAAGCCAGCCCCGCGCGCATGAGCACCATCCGCATTCTCGGCGCAGGAGCATGGGGGACCGCGCTGGCGCTCCTTTGGAGCCAGGGGCAGGGCGAGGGTCGTGATGTCTCTGTTATCGAGCTGCTTGCCCGAACTCCTGACGAGGCGGCGCTCCTCCGTAGCGCGCGCGTCAATTCGCGGCGACTCCCCGGTGTCTCGCTGCCAGCTACCATCAACATCTTCAGCGCAACGGAGAAGCTCCCAGCGCTGGGCACCGCAGATGTCTATGTGGTGACCATCCCCTCCACGGAGTTCGATTCAGCTACCGCCAAGCAGATCGTTCAGAACGCAGGCGGAGCACCGATTGTAATTGCCTCAAAAGGGCTGTCCCTCAGCGGTGCTCGACCCTCAGAGCTCCTAATTGCTGCAGGAGCCGAAGAGTGGTGCATCGCCGTCTTGTCTGGTCCAAATCTTGCCAGCGAGATTGCTCTTGGCAAACCTGCAGCGGCGGTGCTCGCTGGCGCAGACCAGCTCGTCGATGCACTCCGTACTAGCCTCGCACGGCCAGCCTTCCGCCTGTACCTCACCGATGACGTTGTTGGGGTTGAGATCAGTGGCGCACTGAAGAACGTCATCGCCATTGCGGTGAGCGGTGTCCGCGCGCTCGGTTACGGTGAGAACGCTGCCGCTGCCCTCCTTTCACGAGGTGTTGCCGAAATGGCGCGTCTTGCCGAGGCGTGCGGTGGACGCACCGAGACAGCGTGCGGACTGGCCGGCGTTGGCGACCTGGTGGTTACCTCTTCAAACACCGGGTCTCGCAATGCAAAGCTGGGTGCACTCCTCGCGAGCGGAATGAGTGTGCAGGCGGCGGTCGATAAGATTGGCGCAACGGTAGAAGGGATCGGGACCGCGCACGGTGCCCTGCAACTTGCCGCAGCGCATAAGTTGGAGATGCCGATCACCGCCGCTGTTGTCGCCGCGCTGGATGGTGGAACAACCATTGAAATGCTTGCACGCGCGCTGCTTGGCCGCTCGCCAGCGGGGGAGTGGCGCTAGCCTTCCTGATACACTGCCGAAACTTTGGACCCACTCGGGGCGTAGCGCAGCTTGGTAGCGCGCTTGCATGGGGTGCAAGAGGTCGCTGGTTCGAATCCAGTCGCCCCGACCACAACGCTGAGCAATAGAAAAGGCCCGGGGTTTCCCCCGGGCCTTTTCCTGTATCCGAACCCGACGGTTTCCCGTCGGAAGGGGATTACTTCGAAGAACCGTTCTTCAGGGTTGCGATCTTCCAAATGAGGAGACCGTAGCCCGGCTTGGCCAGGATGTCGGCAATCGTGTATCCGACCTGCTTCAGCACGAGGCCGTCCTGGGCCGTAAGGCCGAGGTTGCCCGAAATTGCTGGGAGGAGGTAGGCGATTGGGTAGACGCCCCACGTCGCAATAAGTACGACACGAAGGATCTTGAAGATCCCCTGGATGTCCTTGCTCTGCTTCTTGATCGAGGCATCGATGCCGCCGAACAGGTCGCGGAGGATCAAGACGAAGAAGACAGAGCTGATCGCGCCCCAGATGGTGCGCGGCGAAGCCAAGTCAACCGTCGTGATGTTCGTCATCTCGCCAACGTAGCCCGTGGCGATCATGGCGAACGCGTAGAACACGTTTCGCTTGATGAGCGTGCTCTCAAGCTTCTTGTCGAGCTTGAGAACGAGCACGAGCTCAGCAACAAGGAGTGGCACCGTCAGGAGCCAGTCCACGTAGCGATACGCCTCGTTGAACGGGGCGCCCGTGGTGCCGAAGGCCACCCACGAGTCAAAGATTCGGACGTAGTGGTAGAACGCGATCAGCACAACTACGGCTGAGAGCGTTACCGCCATCCGGTTCCCCTCCTTCAGAGCTCCACGTGCGGAGACGAAGAAGAAGAAGCTTGCGCCCATCGCCGCGATGGCGAGGGACATGAAGTTGTAGACCAACTGATAGGCATCTGCTGCGCTCATCAATGGACCTCCCTTTATGCTTCTGCGACCTCTTCGGGCCGCTGTTGATAAGTATCGCAAATTTCGGGGGCTAAGTTGCGATTCCTCAATATTTCGCAACTGTTACAGAAATCTGTAACAAATCGCACTCTCCACGGGCTCGCGGGAGGCGCTAGGCTGCGGGTGAGGGATAAGGAGGTCACATGCCAGCGATTACACAGCTCACACGCATCGAGCCGGTCCACCTGGCGCGCCTTGAGGCGCATGGGATCTTCACCACGGGCCTGCTTCTTGAGCGTACCGAGACCCCGACTCGCCGCCAAACCTTGGCCGATCAGACAGATGCCACAACGGCCGACGTCGCGGAGTGGCGCGACGAGGCTCTCCTGCTCAATCTCGCCTTCCTAGGGCCCGCTGAGCACGAGCTACTCGCCCAGGCGGGATTTGGCGGCGTGGAGACCCTTGCGGCAGCTCCGTGGGAGCAGTTCCAGGCTGCAGTCCTCTCGACCGCACAGACACTCGGCCTCCCACTCCCTGACCCGCTCTCCCTTCGGTCGTGGTGGGAGCAGGGGCAAGTCCTCGCCGACGCGTGACCCCCCTCCGCCGCCTCTTGCGGCGGTCGCTCCTCGCCGTAGCGGCCGCAGCCCTCACCATTGGCGCAACGACAGCAATCTTTCTCACCCCGCCCGTCGTCCATCTCCTCTTGTCGGTCAGTGGCGCATCCACGGTGCTCGGAGTAGAGCCGCAGGTCGCGGAAGCCCTCTCTGACGCCCTGGTTGGTGACCTGCTTACGGACGGTGCCTTTGACGCTCCTCTCGGGGATCTCCCGCTGCTCTCAACGGGGGAGCGTTCCCACTTGGCTGATGTCGGGGCGCTTCTGCGTGCCGTGCTGATCGCTGGACTCATCGGGCTGGTCACCTTGGCCTTCGCCCGGGTCCGCCGTCGTGCCTGGCTCCGCGTGGCGATTCGCGACGGGGCAGCCCTCATTGGCGGTGGGTCCCTGCTTACCGCCGCCGCATTCACCCTAGCCTTTGATGCAACGTTCTCGTTCTTCCATGGACTTTTCTTCGCGGCTGGCACGTGGACCTTCAATCCAGCGACCGACAGGCTGGTGCAGCTCTATCCCGAAACGTTCTGGACACTTGCAGCGCTCCTCTTCTGCGTAACCCTCGCGCTGCTTTCGATCGCTGCCTATCGCATCGCATCGCGATCACGATGATTGGCGCGCTCTACCTAGCCGCCATCGGATTTTCGGCGCTCGGCGTGCGAGGCCTGGTGAAGCGCCTCTCCCTCCCTGTATCACGACAGGTGATTCTCCCGGTGACGGTGATCACCACGTTGCTGTTCCTGCTCGTCGATGCTGTTGGCATTTGGCGAGGTTGGTTTGCGACACCACTTTCGTCGACGCTCTTGATGCTCCCTGGTCGCGGTGCACTTAATGCTGGCCTCCCAATTGAAGAGATCGCACTTTTGGCGGCACTTGCCGCCCTCGTCGTGGTGTTGATGAGCATCCGTCCGTTCCGTAGCGACGGTGGTGGCGGGAAGTTCACTACTCGACGTGTCGGAGCGGCCATCGTCTTTGGGGTCGCAGTTTCAAGTGGGGCGGCTCTTGCCAGCATTGGCGGCGAATACACAGCGGCGATGGCAGGACTTGCCGCTGGCGCGATGCTGTTAACCGCACCACTGCTTTCCCGAAACCAGGCGAGTCGCTGGAGCGTGGCGATCTTCCTCGTCCTGACGGTGGTGTTCGACAACATCATGTGTGCTGCGGGACTCTTTCACTATGCAAGCGGACCGCGCTCCGGTGTGATGGTGGGCTACGCTCCAGTTGAAGATCTTCTCTACGCCGCAGCATTCGCAATGGTCGCCGTGCAGCTCACTGCGGCTGCACAGTCAGCGAATGGTCGCTGGTGGCGGCTCCTCCTGGCGTCACGTCCGGTGTCGTGGATCAACACCGCACTCCCGTTCGCGGGTGGTGCACTTGCCGCGGGCGCGGGGGAGGCTGTTGGGGCTTGGTTCTTGCCCCTGTTGCTCTGGTGGGGTGTCGCCTACAACCTGTACCTCTATGGCATCAACGATCTGTACGACCTGGCTACGGATCGGAAAAACCCTCGGAAGGGCGGCGCTGAGGGTGCGCTCCTCAAGGACGGTGATCTACCCGCACTGCGGCTACTCCTCCTCTTTTCAGGATGCACGGCCGCACTTTTCTTGTTGGTTGGCACCACGAGTGTTCCAATTGCATGCATCGTTGCTGTCGCTTCTGCGACGGCATATAGCGCACCGTGGTTCGTTCGGGCACGTGCCGTACCAATCTTGGATTCAATCACTTCCGCTACACATTTTGTAGTGCCGGCAGTCGCCGGCCTCGCGCTTGGCGGTACGTTTCAGCAGTCCTGGGTCGCGCCGCTAGCGGCGTTTTTCTTCTGGAATATGGGGAGCCACGTGGTGGGGGCACTGCAAGATGTGGAGGCCGACCGGAAGAGCCGAATTGCGACGGTGGGAACACTGTTAGGCGTCCGTGGCGGTGGCTGGTTCGCCATCGGGCTCTACGCAGTCGCAGGGTTGCTGCTCTACATCCAAGTTGAGCCGTTGCAGCGGCTCGGGGCCCTTTTGCCGTTGGCGAGCATAGCTTCGCTCGTGCCGTTGATTGCAGGGCGACCAAACCACCAGGCGGCACGTGCGGCATGGCGCCGATTCATGCTGCTAAATCTCTTCCTTGGAGCGGGGGCCGCGATGCTGATCATTCGTAGCCTCATTGGCTCCTTGTAGAGGTAGGATGCGCAGATGAGTGACACGCCGCGATCAATTCTCGTACTCACGATCAGCGACTCGATTCATGCTGGCGAACGAGAAGACAAGGCGGGCACCCTCGCTGCGGCCGCCTTGGCGGCGCACGGCTGGGAGGTGCAACGTGCACAGGCTCCAGACGAACTTGATGCCATTCGTGCGGCGCTGGAGCAGCACATCGGCAAGGTTGATGTCATTCTGACCGCTGGCGGAACAGGGCTGAGCTCACGCGACGTAACTCCAGACGCAACCGCGCCACTCCTGGAGCGGATGATTCCAGGAATTCCAGACGCGATTCGCATGCTCGGGCGCTCTCAAACTCCGGCGGCCATCCTTTCGCGGGGCGTGGCTGGCGTGGCGAAGGGGACCCTCATCGTGAACCTTCCAGGGGGAAGTGGCGCCGTCCGCGACGGGCTGGCCATCCTCCTCCCTGTCCTTGAGCACGCCAGCGACGCAATTGGCGAGCGCGACCGTTCGTAGGTAGGCTCCGCGACGGACTTCGCCCACAAGATCGTGTGTAGACTCTCCCCAGCACCGCAACCTGCGGTGGCCCCGCGTCTTGCGGTGCAGAGGTGAGGAGGAGCGGGGGTGCGTTGCCCATCGTGTAAGGAGCCAGATACGCGCGTCGTGGATTCGCGCGATCTCGACGATGGCGCCGTCATTCGTCGCCGTCGTGCTTGTCGCATCTGCGGCACACGTGTCACCACCTATGAACGCGCGGAACTCGCCAAGCTTTACGTCATCAAGCGCTCTGGTGAGCGCCAGGAGTACGACTCCCAGAAACTCTTGGAAGGGCTGCGCCGCGCGCTCACTCGTCGCCCTGTTCCTGTGGACGCACCAGAGCGAGCCGTTGAAGCCATTGAGGCTCAGATTCGAGCAAGTGGCGCGACCGAGCTCTCTTCGGCTCGTATCGGCGCGCTCACCATGGCTGCGCTCCGAGAGATTGATCAGATCGCCTATATCCGCTTTGCGAGCGTGTACCAGTCGTTTGAAGACCTCGAAACGTTGAAACGCGAAGTAGATGAGCTACTTACTGAGAAGAGTGCTGGCAAGGGAAAGCGACGTATTCGCGCCGTGGAGGCCGAGGCATGAGCGTCCTCTCTGACCGCGACATTCTGGCAGCGATCTCAGCGGGTGAAATCAAAATTGCGCCTTTTGATTCGGTGGATGTCCAGCCGGCATCGGTCGATCTCCACCTTGACGGAACGTTCCGAGTTTTTCGAAATAACCGGTATGGATTCATTGATCCGCGCGTAGAACAACCGGACCTCACCGAGATTGAACGCGTAGATGATGGCGATCAGTTCATGCTTCATCCAGGCGAATTTGTATTGGGACAAACGCGCGAAAAGATCTCGCTCGGGAGCTCGCTTCTCGGACGCCTTGATGGAAAGTCATCACTCGGCCGACTTGGCTTGCTGATTCACTCCACCGCTGGATACGTTGATCCAGGCTGGGTAGGGAATCTGACCTTGGAGCTCGGCAACGTTGCGCGCTTACCGATTGCGCTCTATCCGGGGATGCGCATTGGCCAAATCTCGTTCCACCGCATGTCGTCCGAGGTCGAACGCCCGTATGGCAGCAGTGAACTGCGCAGCAGATATCAGGGTCAAACTGAACCGACGGCATCTGCCGCACATGTCGGCTTTGATCAGGAGCAGCAGGCGCGCGATGGGGCACGGGCTAACAAACCTCGTGACTGAGCGACGCAGCATCGATCTCGGCGGGATTACCGTTGATCTCCTTCGGATCGGAACTTTTTGGAGTGATGCTGGAGCGATTTTTGGCCCCGTGCCCCAAGAGACTTGGGCCTCAATCGTTGGCAATGAGCTAGATGCACGATCGCGCCTATTGCAGGCGCTAAACATCCTGCACGTAAGTGACGCGAGTGGCGGGATACTGCTGGAGACTGGCGCAGTGCCAGCAGGGGCACACGTCAGTGATGCCGATACCGATTCAGGCTCCGCACGCGAAGCGCTCATTGCAGCCGGGCTCGATGTAGAGCGCATTGCCGCCATTGTTCCGAGCCACCTGCATCGTGACCATGCTGGTGGGCTTGTCGATCAGCATGGCGCGGCCGCATTTCCAAACGCTGCAATCGTTGCGCCAGAGCGTGAAATTGCTGCCGTCGCGAGTGGCTCACTGCGCGCCCGTGCTGCATATGACGTTGCGAGCCTGGCTCGTCTCTTCAGCGCCACAGCACCGCGATCATTTGATGGCACGCTCAATCTGACCCCAGCGATCACGCTGCGTCGGCTTGGCGGCCATACGCCAGGCTCACAGGCCACCATTGTGCGCGGACGTGAACGCACTCTCCTGTTTCTCGGTGATCTGTTCATGCGCCCCTGGCAGGCGAACCCGCGCTGGGTCACGGCCTACGACGACGAAGCGTGGGTCTCGGTCGATGCGAAAGCGTCAATCTTTGCCGAGGCTGCGGCCGGGGAGTGGCTGGTGGTGATGAGCCATGAGGTTCAAACCCCTGTCGGGCGGATTGTGGCTGACCGCGACCGCTTCCGATTCGTTAGCGAGTAGGGAGCAGCTCCTCGACCAGTTCGCTCGCCGATTCGCTCGTAAGTGGCCCGGTCACAACACGGAGAACGCGGCCATCGGCGTCGAGAATCAGTTTGGTAGGGATCCCACCTGCGCCAGCGGTGCGGAAGAGTTCGCTGTTGACGTCGACTAAGAGCAGGTACCCGAGCTGATACCGCTCCGCATATGCGGCCACAGTCGAAGGGAGTTCGCCAACTGAGATGCCAATGATTTGAAGGCCACGCCCACCATAAGTCGCTGCGAGCGAACGTAGGACTGGGGTCTCCTGCTGGCATGGCGGGCACCACGTGGCAAAAAGGTCAACGATCACAAGTTGTGGGGTGGGGAGCGCCGCTTGCACATCTGCAAAGACGCCTCCACCTGCAACTGGCTGCCCTGCAGGGATCGTGAACGTTGCACCAACCTCGATCCCAGTGGCGTTCGGGTCAACGATGTAGAGATCACTTGGGGTTGCGGTTCCGGGGGTGATGTTTGTGCGCGAGAGCAGAAGGATCATTGCCAGAATCCCGACCGCCAATGCGATCGCCCCGATGCTTCGGCGCGAAAATGGGCCGATCACAGGCCCGGGAGTCCTGGAAGTACTCGGGAGAGCAGCGTAAGGCCGCCTGTTGCGATTAGCACCCCGATCACCGCCACAAGGAGTCCACCAACAATGCCAGCAAGGTGCGCTCCACCGCGGAGACGGCTCATGAGCCGGTGCAGTGCCGCAGGACTGCGATCAGCTACCGCGGCCAAGAGAATGAATGGCAGTGCGAGACCGAGACTGTACAGCGCCAGCAACAGCGCTGCGCCAACGGGATTACTACCTGCGGCTGCAATGCCGAGGATTGCGCCGAGAACGACGCCGATGCAGGGCGTCCAGGCTATGGCGAACGCGGCGCCGAGCAGCAGACTACCTAGGTAGCCTCCGCGAAGAATCGGCGTGGGAGCACGCATACGGTCGAGCGCAGGTATACGAAGTAGGCCAGCGAGATGGAGCCCGCCAACCGTCACGGCAACTCCGACCGGAATCTGCAAGATCGGCAACAGTCGACCTGCAGCACCGCCGACGTAGCCGGCGCTGATGCCGAGCGTGATGAAGATCAAGCCAAAGCCAGCAGTGAAGAGGAGCGCGTGACGCAGTCGCGATGCGCCTGCACTCAGCGCGGCGAGTCGACCCAGATACGCTGGGACGATTGGGAGCACGCAGGGCGACAGAAAACTGAGTACCCCTGCTATCAGCGCGGTGAGGGCGTTAACGCTTTCCATCTGCCTGGCCTAGTGCGCTGCGCACATGGGCCGCAATCTGCAACGGGCTGATCGCGAGCGGCATGAGTTGGCCTGCGACTTCGAGTGCGGGGATCTGCTCAAGTAGCCGCGCATGCATCGCTGGATCCGCCTCGATGTTCACCATGCGCAGGGTGAGGTGAGAGCCGCCGTTGGTAATGAGTTCCCGCACGATCTCCTCTGTCCGTTCGCAGAGATCGCACCCTGGGCGCCCGTAGAGCGTGATCTGGGGATGATGCATGCGGATATTCTCCCACGCCTCGTTCAGATACCCTAGAGGGGGCCCCTGTAGCTCAGTGGATAGAGCGCCGCCGTCCTAAGGCGGGCGTCGTCGGTTCGATTCCGGCCGGGGGCACCATGAGGCGACCGGGCGTGCGGGTTCGCAGAAGAGGAGGGGACAATGGGCGAAACGTCACGGATTCAGAAAGAGATCCCTGACTTCCAACAGCCACCCGACGTTGGGGTGCTCCGCAATGGGGCGTTCCTGCGCCTCTGGATTGCCCAGCTCTTCACCCAGATTGGCGGCAATGTGGTGCTCTATGGGCTTACGGTTCTCGTCGCCGAGCGAAGCGGCTCCACCTCGACGCTCAGCGCACTCTTCTTGAGCTTCCTTGTTCCAGCCGTACTCCTCTCACCAATTGCCGGTGTCTGGGTAGATCGACTCGACAAGAAGCTGGTACTCATCGTCGCAAATCTCACCCGCGCTGCCGCCTTCTTCCTCATGTTGGGAAGTGTTGATGCGCTCGGCATCGTGCTCTTGCTCAACATCTTGGCGAGCATCATGACGACCCTCTTCGCCCCCGCCGAACTCGCCATGATCCCGCTGCTGGTGCGGCGCGAGCAGCTCACCTCCGCGAACGGGCTCTTCACCTTCACGCTGAATGCCGCATTCGCGCTCGGCTTCGCCCTCCTCGGGCCGGCCGTTGTGCGCATTGCTGGGCCAGAGGCGTCCATCGTGCTTGTTGCGGCGCTCTTTCTTCTGGCAGGGCTGCTCTGCTTCGGGCTTCCTGCTGCGCCACCCCCACAGCTCGCTGGAAACATTCGGTCAAACACGACGCAAGCGACGCGAACTACCACGAGTGAATTGGTTGAGGGGCTACGGTTCATGTGGCGCCACAGCTCGGTTCTCTGGTCGCTTGCGTACCTTGCGATCGCTGCCAGCGTGGTCGGAGTTATGGGTGTCCTGGGGCCCGACTACGTGCGTGACTCATTGGGCCTCAACGCGCGCGATTTCTGGTTGGTTGTTCTGCCAATTGGACTCGGCGTTGTCACTGGCATCTTGGCGCTCAACAGCTGGGGTTCAAGCTTGCCACGTCGCCGCTTGATTGAAGGGGGGCTCTTCGGCGTTGGCGCTGGCTTGGCGCTGCTCGCTCTTGCCGTGCCCATTAGCCGTGCAATCTCCGACGGCGCACAGCTTCTGGGTGAACTCCCACTCGACGTCGGCGCTTCGACCCTCGCGACGGTGATCTTTGTCGCGTACTTCGCTGGCGTTGCCTACGGACTTGTAGCCATCCCTGCGCAAACCGCTCTTCAAGAGGAACTGCCTGAGGAGGTGCGCGGTCGCGTTTTCGGCGTCCTCAACATGCTCGTCAGCCTCGGAAGCTTTGTGCCAATCATCGCCGTCGGACCAATCGCTGACGCGATAGGTGCGACAAACACGCTCCTCGGCGTTGGTCTCGTGATCGTGCTCGTGGCGATTGCGTCGATTCTGCGTGGGCCGCAGCGCGCGAAGCGTGGATAACACTCCAATGAAACTACTCGCGGAGCAGCGCACCCGCGATCTCACCTGCAAGGCGAGCATTTGATTCGGCCAGCGCCAGGTTCGCGGGGATAGATCGAGAGTCTGTAGCGGCCGCAATCGCGGCCAAAATTTTCGGTGTGGCTTTCGGACCGATTGCGCCTGCCCGTTCCGCCTCAGCGAGACCGGTCGCAATGGCGTCTGCGATCTCCGCGGCTGGAATCTCAGCCTCGCGTGGGATTGGGTTGGCGACAAGCATCCCTCCTCGCCAGCCAATCGCGGAGTTGGCCTGTGCGATGGCCGCAATCTCAGCTGCACGTTCAACACGATGGCTTAAAGCGAGGCCGCTGCTGCGGCTCCAGAAGGCGGGGAAGTGGCTCGTTTGGTAGCCGATCACCGGAACACTGAGCGTCTCAAGCACCTCGAGGGTTTTCGGTAGATCAAGGAATGCTTTGGCGCCGGCACTCACAACGATCACGGGATGACGTGACAGAGCGCCAAGATCGGATGAGATGTCAAAGTTCAGTTCGGCACCGCGGTGTACACCGCCAATGCCGCCGGTTGCAAAGACGGCGATCCCTGCCAGCGCAGCAATCGTGACCGTCGCGGAGACGGTGGTGACACCTGTGCGCTTTGCTGCCATTGCGACTGGGAGATCGCGCTCAGCGAGCTTCTCATCGGCAGCGAGCACAAGCGCTTCATGGTGCGATTCGATTCCCGCCCACAGCTCTCCGTTGATGACAGCGGTTACCGCGGGTACGGCACCCGTCGCGCGAATCGCCGCGTTTACGCGATCAAAGCACTCGCGGTTGTAGGGGGCGGGGAGGCCCATCTTTGAGGTGATTGTTGATTCAAGGGCAACCACGGGTGCACCACCGGCGAGTGCGGCGGCGACCTCTGCGGATTTCCGAATATTCATGGCGCCTCCTCGGTGCTGATAGTTGCGGCCTGTCGCTTTAGGTGAGCCGCGGCTGTGTTGTGGCCAGCAGCTAGTGCATCCTCCCACGATTCGCCACGAGCTCGTGCAACGAGCAGACCCCCAGCGAACGCATCACCCGCACCTGTGCTGTCGATGCCCGCCGGAAGCGGATTTGCGGGCCGCTGCGCCAGGAGTTCCCCGCCCGCAGAACGCACCTCGGCAATACCAGCACCGTGCTTCGCGATGAGAATGGATCCAGGGAGTGGATCGCCTATGAGGTTGAGATAGTCACACTCCTCTTCGTTGGCGAACAAGATGGTTGGGGCGAGTTCGGCAAAGCGTCGGCGACTCTCTCTCTGACCCCAAGCGCTCAGGGCACCAACCGATGACGCGTCAAGGGATGTCGAGATTCCCGCATCGCGTGCGTGGGCGAAAAGGCGGCGTGTGGTCTCTCCCAGCGGTTCGCCGAGGAGCGAGTATGCGGGGGCGTGGAGCCATGCGCCGCCACCGAGCGAGGCGGCGCCAGGATCGCGAAGCGAGAGCGCGGCGGCGCGGTCTGGGAGCATCGTCCGCTCACCATCGGGTTCAACGACCACCACGATGCTTGCGGTTCGACCGTGGCGCTGCAGGAGAGGTTCAACTCCCGCGTGCACCAGGGCCGCCTCAAGGGTGTCGGCAGTGGCGTCGTGGCCGACTGCGCCGATGAAGCGTGCGGCGCCCCCAGCTGCCACCGCGGCTACCGCTACGTTGGCGGCACTGCCGCCGCGACGCCGGGAGATCTGAGCGGCAGCGTCTGACCCTCGTCGCCAAGGCTCTTCGAGCCGCACCGCGATCTCGTCAATGAGGTCACCCACGCAGACGATGAGTGGGACCTTGGCTGCTTCGTTCGTTCGATCCATCATGCGGGGGAGTGTATCGGCTATCCTCTGGCTCCTTGGGCGGTTAGCTCAGTTGGTTAGAGCGCAGCCTTGACATGGCTGAGGTCACAGGTTCGAGTCCTGTACCGCCCACCAGTACCGCACGGCGCGGAGAGGGGTCCAAGGGATGGCAGAAGAGGCAGCAGGAGCAGAGGTCGTCGAACTCGACGAGATCCTCGAAGCCCCCGCGCGCGGTTCTGCTGAAGAACTTCTCGACGCTGGCGCGAGCGACAACCTCAGCCGAATGCGGCACTCCGCCGCGCATGTCATGGCCGAAGCGGTACTGCGCCTCTTCCCTGGTGCAAAGCTCGGCATTGGCCCAGCGATCACCGACGGCTTCTATTACGACTTCCTTCTGGAGCGTCCGCTTTCCCCCGACGATCTCGCCGCCATTGAGGCTGAAATGGCGAAGAGCATTGCCGCAAACCATACCTTCGTTCTCGGCGAGCACACGTTTGACGATGCGCGCGCCGCTCTCGTTCGATTTGACCAGCCATTCAAAATTGAAATCATGGACGACCTGGCCAAAGCCGCGGTCGCGGAGGGAAAACCAGCGCCGAACGTCACGACCTACCAGCACGGTGAATTCCAGGATCTCTGCCGTGGACCGCATGTAGAGAGCACGGGGAAGATCGGTCCGTTCAGGCTCCTCTCGATTGCTGGCGCGTATTGGCGAGGTAAGAACGATCGACCAATGCTGCAGCGCATTTATGGCACCGCTTGGGAGACACAGGAACAGATCGACCAGTACCTGTGGCGCCGCGACGAGGCACGCAAGCGCGATCACCGCAAGCTTGGCGTGGCTCTTGATCTCTTCTCATTTCACGAGGTCTCGCCTGGAAGCGCCTTCTGGCATCCAAAGGGGCAACGACTCTGGCGCACGCTCGAAGGCGCAATGCGTGAGATGCAAGATCGACGCGGCTATCAAGAGATCTCTACGCCCATCGTTGTGAGCAAGAACCTTTGGGAGCAGTCCGGCCACTGGGACCTCTATCGCGACAACATGTTCATCATCGAGTCGGAAGGCGAAGAGTTCAGCTTGAAGCCGATGAACTGCCCTGAGAGCACCGTTATCTATCGCACACGCACCCGTAGCTACCGTGATCTGCCGCTGCGGCTTTCCGAATACGGACGACTGCATCGCAATGAACTGTCGGGAACGCTGAGCGGCCTAACTCGCGTTCGTCACTTCATTCAAGACGATGGCCACATCTACGTGCGACCAGATCAGAT
>RFPZ01000080.1 GCA_009925905.1 Candidatus Aquidulcis frankliniae | reverse complement strand
TTTAATGCTCGCCGCCTGGCGTGAAACGGGCGGTTAGTGAAGGCGGACTCACAGGTGTGAGCTCGCAAAGCGGAAGGTCGCGAAGGCGACAGAGAAAGGGGTAACAGGAAAAATGGTAGAGATGAATGGGCCTCGCGCCCAGTGGAACGCCCGACCGGCGCCAACCACGCCGATCAAGGCAACGAATCCGATCCGCGTCGCAATCGCGGGCGTCGGTAACTGCGCCAGCAGCTTGGTGCAGGGCCGCTACTTCTACGCCGACGTGGCGAACGATGCAAAGGTCCCAGGGCTGATGCACGTTGACCTCGGTGGCTATCACGTGCGCGATCTTGAGTACGTTGCGGCGTTTGACGTCAACGTCACCAAGGTTGGCAAGGATCTCTCCGTTGCACTTGGTGCAGAGCCAAACAACACCTGGACCTTCCAGGAGATCCCAACCACTGGCGTGATCGTTCAGCGTGGGCCAACGCTTGACGGCATCGGTAAGTACCTCAAGGACGTGGTGAAGGAGTCACCAGAGAAGCCTGTCGACGTCGCCGCAGTGCTCAAGGAGCGCAAGGTTGACGTGCTCGTTGCCTACCTTCCAGTCGGCAGCGAAGAGGGAATTCGCTACTACGCTGAGCAGGCGATCAAGGCTGGATGCGCGTTTGTGAACGCAATCCCAGTTTTCATTGGTCGCGAGCCAGAGTGGCAGAAGAAATTCGCCGCTGCCGGACTCCCTATCGTTGGAGACGACATCAAGAGCCAGGTTGGCGCAACGATTGCGCACCGTGTTCTTGCTCGACTCTTCGCCGATCGTGGTGTGCAGCTCGACCGCACCTATCAGCTGAACTTCGGTGGCAACACCGACTTCCAGAACATGTTGGAGCGCGATCGACTTGAGAGCAAGAAGATCAGCAAGACCAATGCGGTCACCTCAATCCTTGACGAGCAGCTCAGCGATGAGCAGGTGCACGTTGGTCCTTCGGACTTCGTGCCGTGGCTCCTCGACCGCAAGTGGGCAAACATCCGACTCGAAGGAACAACCTTCGGCGGTGTGCCACTTACGGCTGAACTGAAGCTCGAGGTGTGGGATTCGCCTAACAGCGCCGGCGTCATCACGGACGCTATTCGCTGCGCGAAGATCGGCCTTGATCGCAAGTTGGCGGGGACGCTCGTGGCGCCTTCGTCGTACTTCATGAAGAGCCCACCTATGCAGCTGCGCGACGATGTCGCCCACGCCGCAGTAGAGGCCTTTATCCGCGGCGAGGACAATCGCGTCCTCGACGGAACCCAGGTGACCAAGGAGGGGTACCCCGCCTCCGAGTCGCTGAACTCCGTTCGCGCCTAAGCGTTCCGCTGCGAGGCTGGCTTCGGCTAGCCCCGCCTTCACACTGGTGAGAGCCGTCGCACCCCGCAAGGGGGCGGCGGCTCTCCCCTACACTCCCTAAATGAGCGAACCACAGCCGCCCCAGGGGGCAGCCACCCCCTCGCCGCTCCGTCGCCAGGCGCCAAGGCGCACCCCTGGCTATCTCGCCCGTCGTGCCTGGGAGCGCAGCGTCTATGCCGGCTACCGCCTCCTCATGGCCGTAATTGGCGCCCTTCCTCCCCGCCCGGTCGAGGCGCTCTTCTCTGCTGTCGCACCACTCGCCTATCTCCTATGGCCCGCCAAGCGCCGAATCGCCGACGGCAATGCCGCGGTCGTCCTCGGCGTGGCCGATGCAGAGGGACGACCGCTCCCAGGGAACGAACAGCTCGTACGAGCACGCTCCCTTTCGAACTATCGGACCTATGGGCACTACGCGGCAGAACTACTGCGACTGCCAAGCCGCTCCCTCAAAGAGATCGCAGCGGATGTTGACCTTAGTGAAGCTGCGTTCATGGACGACTACCGCGCACGGGGACAGGCTGCGATCTTTGTAGGCTTTCACGCGGGTAACAACGAACTTGGTGCGGCGTCACTTGGCGAGCGCCAGTACGACGTAAATGTCGTCGCCGACGACAGCGCCTTCCCAGAAATGTACGAACTTCTTCGCCGCCTCCGTGCGTCATGGGGGATCAAGGTGATTGATTGGAAGGCGATCCGTGAGGTTTTCACTGCATTGAAACGCGGTGGCTTCATTGTCTTGCTTAGCGATTGGGGATACAAGCCCGACGGGATTCCATGTCAGCTCTTCGGCCGATGGACAACGCTCCCAAGTGGGCCAGCAGTACTGAGTGCTCGTGGCAATGCGCCAATCGTGCCCTTCTTTGTTCGCCGAGAGGCGCCTGGCAGGTTCCGCATTCTTTTTGGTGCGCCAATCAGCGCCGGTAATGGATCACCGGCCGCACAGTTGCGCGCAACACAAGAGACCGCAACCGCCATGGAGAATCTGATTCGTACCGAACCAATGCAGTGGAACTGCTTCAAGCCAATGTGGCCAAGCGCTGCAGAGCAGCAATCGTTGGCAGAGGCTGCGCAGCGAATGGCATCTGAAACCACAGCCAAATCCTCAAGTACCTCCGCGCAATGAGCTCGCTCATCGGCTACATCGCAATCGCAGCGCTATCAATTGTTTCGCGACTGCCTGAGTCGCTGCTTGTTGGGATCGCGCGCACATGGGGTCGTGTCGGCCCAGTGCTTCAGAGATCACGCGCCGCGATGGGCCGAAAGAACCTTTCCCGCGTGTATACATTCCGTGATGGAGCGGCACCATCCGCCGCGATGGTAGATCGTGGAGTGCGACTCCTGTTTGAACACCATCTTCGTTTTTACATTGAAACAGCTCGAGCACCGCGCCATGCGCGAACCATCATCGCTACTCGGGTACAGCTTGAAAACGAAGAGGCGGTACGCGCCGCATTTGTTCGTGGCGAAAAAGGTGCAATCTTCCTCGCCGCACACTTTGGTGCAATTGAGCTACCCGGCAGCATTCTTGCTGATCGCAGCGGCATGCGACCGGTAGCGCCGATGGAAGAACTTGGGAACGAGGTGCTGCAACGCTGGATGCTTCGCGTTCGAGGCGAGGGTCTCGGGCTGCGTATCATCTCTGCCCGTGGCGCAGCGGCGGTAATGGCCGAAGAGCTTGCCGCTGGCGGTATTGTCGGCGTCGTTGGTGATCGAAACATTGTTGGGCGCGGTGTCCCTGTGTCGCTCTTCGGAGCCCCCGCGCGTTTACCGATTGGCCCCGGACTCCTTGCAGTTGAGAGCAACGCCCGACTCTTCGTTGCTGCGGTGATACGCGAAGAGAAGGGGCTCTACACGGGATACATTCGACAGGTGCAGATCCCCGATCAGGGTGATCGAATGGAACGCACGAAGGCGGCGTTGACTGGAGTGGCAGCTGCGTTTGAAGAGCTCATCAGTAAAGCTCCCGAGCAGTGGTGGACGCTCTTCTACCCAATCTGGGACGATCCACAGTCATGAGCCCGACAATGCAACGTATGACTGGCGTGCAGGGGAGAGCCGACCTGCACATTCATACGATGGCGTCGGACGGCACCGCTGGTGTTGCGCAGGTGCTCGCGCGAGCCGAAGAGGCGCGCCTTGATGTGATTGCCATCACCGATCATGACCGCATCGATGCGGCGAGGGCGGCACAAGCGATGGCGCTCAAGAACAAGTTACGGGTGCAGGTGATCGTTGGCGAGGAGATCTCTACGCTGCAAGGGCATGTGCTCGGGCTCTTCCTTGAAGAGCGGGTTCGCCCGCTGCGCTCACTTCGTCGCACCATTGCGGAGATCCACGAACAAGGGGGAATTGCCATTCCTGCCCATCCACTCTTCCCTCACCCGCTCTGCGCCCAGGCGGGTGCCTTGCGGGCGGTAGCGAACGACCGTGACCCCGCCTGTCGCCCCGATGCGCTGGAGACCTTCAACCCCACCATCTTCGGCACCTTCCCGCGTGCTCGAGTGCAGCGGCTAGCCAAAGAGCTCGGCCTCCCCGGAGTCGGCTCCTCCGACGCCCACGTCCTCGAGGCGATCGGTCGCGTCTACACCACCTTCCCTGGCCGCTCCGCGGCCGCGTTGCGCCGCGCCATCTTGGCGGGCACCGTGAAGCCAGGGGAGGGTGAAGACCACACCATGCTGGAGAGCCCGGCGATCTTCGCGCGCCAGATGCTGCGCAACCTCATCGGGATCGGACAAGACTTGCGCGGCGTCACTCGACCAATCTGGACGCTCGGTGGCGAGCGA
>RFPZ01000079.1 GCA_009925905.1 Candidatus Aquidulcis frankliniae | reverse complement strand
ACCCTCGTTCGCCCCCATGCCATCACGGTGCTGAACGAGATCGGTATTGATGCTTCCGCCCAGACCAGCAAGACGCTCCATCAATTCCTCGACGAGCCGTTTGACTTCGTAATCACCGTCTGTGATGCGGCGAATGATGCTTGCCCGATCTTCCCGAATGGTGGGGAGCGCGAGCACTGGTCGCTGCCAGATCCTTCAAAGGTAGGCGGAAGCGAGGAGCGTCAACTTGACGCGTATCGCGAGGTGCGCGACGACCTAGAGATCCGCATCATGGAGTTCATCCGTCGGGTCGGGGCGAACGCAACGAGCTAGCGACGACCTCGCTGCAGCCGAATCATCTGCGCCTTGGCGATAAGGTCTCGCGGGAAGTCAAGCAGAATTGGCTCGTATCCGAGTGGAATCTCCATGTGAAGTCCCGCTTTCGTGAGTTTGCGCACTAGGCTCAACTTATCCATCTCGTCTGGAAGCTCGTAGTTGATGACCGCAGGCAATGCCTCGATGTCAAGGCCACGCGCGGCAACATCGGTGGCAACCATCACGCGCGCCTCACCCGCTTTAAATGCGGCAAGAGCGCGGTTGCGCTGCTTCTGATCCTTGTCACCGTGGATCTCTACCACGGTGTGCCCATCGCGATGCAAGAAGTCGCCGAGGCGATTCGCCTCAACCTTACGATTCACGAAAACCAGCGCCTGCTCCCACGACTTGGTGCGCAGGAGGTCGCTTAGTAACTGTCGCCGGCGTCGATCATCAACGGCCATGATCACCTGGCGCACGTTTTCGTTGGTCTGGTTACGTCGCGCCACCTCAATAGTGATTGGATCGCGCAGGAAGTCTTGCGCCAAGGCGCGAATCGGCTCAGAGAAGGTCGCCGAGAAGAGCAGGCTCTGGCGCTGCTTTGGAATGAGGGCAAGGATGCGCTTCAGGTCGGGCATGAAGCCCATGTCAAGCATGCGGTCGGCCTCGTCGAGTACAAGGATGGAGACCTGTGAAAGGTTGACGGTTTTGGAGTTGGCGTGGTCAAGGAGTCGGCCAGGTGTGGCGATGAGGATTTCGAGACCGGCAAGGAGCATCTTCTGCTGTGGTGGCATTGGCACTCCGCCGTAGACAACGCCGCTGCGTAGTGGCAGGTGTCGCCCATAGGTAGCCGCGCTCTCAGAGATTTGCACCGCAAGCTCGCGTGTTGGTGTGAGGACGAGCGCTCGGACCGGATGGCGAGCGGGGCTCGGCGATGTGGATGAGAGCGGCTTGAGCAGGTGCAGGATCGGCAGAACGAAGGCGGCGGTCTTCCCCGTGCCAGTTTGAGCGGCGCCGAGAAGGTCTCGCCCCTGAAGGACATGCGGAATCGCCTGGGCCTGAATTGGGGTCGGTTCGGTGTACCCCTCGTCAGCGACGGCTCGTAGGAGTTCGGGGGCAAGTCCTAGTTCAGAAAAGTCGGGCATCAGTCGGGCAAGCGTACCCGAGAGCGGCGCGAAGGGTGCGATGATCAGTGGGATGAAAGAGAAAGCGACACTCCTTGGCGGCCTTGCCCCAGCGCAACCCCTCGCCGCCCGAATGCGCCCAACAACCCTTGATGATGTGGTGGGGCAGGGTGCGCTCATTGGCCCAGGCGCACCACTTCGGCGGCTATTAGAGCGCGGTGAAGCGCCATCACTCCTCCTCTGGGGACCACCGGGGAGTGGCAAATCGACACTCGCCGCCGTGATCGCCACGTCGGTGAAGGCGGTTCCAACGAGCCTCTCCGCAACAAGCGATGGAGTCGCCGAGGTCCGCAAGGCAGTCGCCGCGGCGATTGAACGTCGAGAACATGGCGAGCAAACGCTCCTCTTTATTGATGAGCTGCATCGTTTCTCGCGCACCCAGCAAGATGCCCTCTTGCCGCATGTTGAGGCGGGGACAATCATCTTGGTCGGGGCAACGACAGAGCCACCCCCACGCGCAATATCGCCGGCGCTCCTCTCGCGCATGCGCACCTTCCGTCTTGCGCCGCTCAGTAGCGAAGAACTTGAGACGCTGCTCGACCGAGCGCTTAGCGACCCCCGCGGCCTCAATGGAGTGGTTCGAGTCGACGCCGATGCGCGCCGCCAGCTAGTCGGTTACGCATCGGGCGACGCGCGCCGGCTCCTAACGCTGCTCGAAATGGCGGCACTTATGAAGACGGACGGTACCGAGATCACGCCTCGCGAAGTACTTCTCGCCGCGCAAGACCGAAGCCTCCCGTACGACCAATCTGGCGTGACCTCCGCGCTGATCAAGAGCATTCGCGGCAACGATCCAGACGCAGCAATCTTCTGGCTGGCCACCGCACTTGAAGGCGGCGAAGATCCGCGCGTCATCGCACGTCGCATACTCGTCTCCGCGTCAGAAGATGTAGGAAACGCTGATCCCGCTGCACTGCCACTCGCGGTAGCCGCAGCGCAGGTTGTTGAACTGGCTGGATCACCGGAGTGCGATTGGGCGCTTGCTCAAGCCGTCACCTATCTCGCGAGCGCGCCCAAGTCGCCCCGCGCTGGCGAGGCGCTTGCTGCGGCGCGAGAACAGATCGCGACTGGTGGCCAACTTCCCGTCCCTGGTCATCTGCGTGCTGCGGCGAAGACCTATCAGTCCCCACACGGAGTCGGTGAGCCCTTTGATGTAAACCAAGCGTATCTGCCAAACGAGATTGCAGCGAAGCACTTCTATGCACCGTCGGGAAATGGAGCAGAGGCCGCACTGCGCGATCGCATCGCAGCGCTGCGCGCCGCGCGCGCCAAGGGTGCGAAGCCTTAAGCGAGTCCGTGGGCGATCAGCAGCTCGCGATTGGCCAAGATCTCGCTCGTTGATCCGTCGGCCACAATTACGCCTCGATCGACCACAATGCTGCGCGGGAAAGTGGCGCGCGCCAACTCAAGGTCATGCGTGCTGACGATGAGCGTCTGCGTCAGCGACTGCAACAGCTCGATGAGCTCTCGTCGACCGCGTGGGTCGAGTCCAGCAGAGGGCTCATCAAAGACCAAGATGCTTGGGTTCATGGCGAGGACGGTCGCGAGGGCGACACGCTTACGTTGACCGATGGAGAGGCGCATCGGCGCACGCTGCGCTAAGTCGAGTGCGCCCACGGCGGCGAGTGCAATCTCGACGCGATCGTGAATCGCGCCGGGGGTTAGTCCCATATGGGTGGGGCCAAACGCCACGTCGTCCCACACTGTTGGGCTGAAAAGCTGATCGTCGGGATCCTGGAAGACGAGCCCCACCTCGGCGCGCACGCGGCCGATCGTTTCGTTCGACACTTGCAATCCTGCGACGTGAACGGTGCCGTGCGTCGGGCGATGGATTCCGTTGAGGTGCAACATCAGCGTGCTCTTCCCCGCACCGTTTGGCCCGAGTAGTGCAACCTTCTCGCCACCTGTGACCGCTAGGTCCATGCCGCGTAGCGCTTCGGTTCCATCGGGGTAGCGGAAGTGCAGGTGAGAGATTGCAATCGTGCCGTCGCCTGCTGGCGCGAGCGGCGCGTCATGGGCATGGTCATGGCCGTGGCTGTGTGGCACCGCGGCGCCCGGATGTGTGTGGAGGTGTTCGTGTTGTTCCTTCATGGGTTCAGCCTACAGTCGCGGCAGCAGTGCGCCACAGAGGGTAATGATCAGCACCAACAACAGGACCCCAACCACCTTGAGGGTGAGGCGCGAGTCGGCCGTTGGCATGGTGCCGATAGAGAGTGAGCCGGTCGCCCCGCGCGACGCAGCCGCCTCTTCGATGCGCTGAGCTCGGGAGTAGGCGCGCAAGAAGAGTGAGCCGACCAGGCTCCCTGTTGTGCGTGCGCGCCACGCGATAGTGCCGCCGATTTGTTCACGGCCCACACCCAAGGGGCTTGCAGAACGCGCGGTGCGCGCGCGAAGCATGCGTCGCGCCTCGTCACGCAGGAGCTCGAGATACCGAATGGTTAACCCAGCGCTGGTGGCAATCACATCAGGGAGGCGCATGCGGCGAAGCGCCGTGACGATCGAGGGGGCACTCGCCAGCGCCAAGAGCAAGACCGAGGCCTGCACGCTGATCCACGCCTTCAGGAGCGCAGTCAGCGCAATGCGCAACCCGGCACCAGAGACCTGCAAGTTCAGCGGGCCGACGGAGCCAGCCCAGAGCAACTCATCGTTGCGAAGAAACACGATTGGTATGGCGGCAACGATAAACGGTAGCGCAACCAGACCACGACGTGCGAGGCGGGTAGGACTAATTCCCATCAGCGCACCCGCAAACGCGAGGAGCATCCACGCAAGGAGGAGCGCAAGGTAGG
>RFPZ01000078.1 GCA_009925905.1 Candidatus Aquidulcis frankliniae | reverse complement strand
TCGTGACCGAGATCCTCTCCGCCGACGGCATGACCTTCTGGGCCGCCGAGGAGTACCACCAGCGCTACCTCGAAAAGAACCCGAAGGGCTACGACTGCCACAGCCAGACGGGGGTGCCGTTCCCAACGAGCGCGTGGCCCGACATCGTGGTGAGCGGCGCCTACCCAATTCAGATTGACGAAGAGGAGCTACGCGCGCGTGTCGACCAGCTCTCGTTCGAGGTGTTGCGCCGCGCCGAGACCGAGGCGCCGTTCGTGGGTGAATACACCGACAGCGAAACTGTGGGCGTCTACAAGTGCAAGGCGTGCGGCAACGAACTCTTCCGCAGTGAGAACAAGTTCCACTCCGGGTGTGGCTGGCCGTCGTTCTATAAGCCAACCTCTGACGACGCCGTAGAGCTTGTCGAAGATCGCTCACTCGCGCCGCGCATTCGCACCGAGGTGCGCTGCGCCAAGTGCGGCTCGCACATGGGCCATGTGTTTGAAGGCGAAGGGTACGACGTGCCCACCGATCAGCGTTGGTGCATTAACAGCGTCTCGCTGGTGCTCGAGCCGAAGTAGCCATGGCGGCCGCCAAGCCCGTTCGCGAAGTCATCAAGTACGGCGATGGCACAACAAAAGCCCAAGGGCTGCGCCTCAATGGTGAGCTGCATGGCGCATGGAAGTTCTTCCGGCTCGACGGCTCACTCATGCGATCGGGAAAATTTGATCGCGGTCGACAAGTGGGCGTGTGGACGACCTACACGCGTGATGGTGCGCTGGTGAAGAGCACGGACTTCGGGCGCTAACGCTAAACGGCGTTAGTCGGGGATGACGATCGAGTCGAGCCCGCTCGCTGGCTTCGGGAACTGCATGTTGAGCCCTTTGAGTGTGTCGACGATGATCTGCGAGATTACCAAGTCGCGATACCACTTTTTATCTGCCGGGATCACGTACCACGGAGCATCGTCGGTACTGGTGCGCTCAATCGCCTCCTCATAGGCCTCCATATAGTCGCTCCAGCGTTCGCGTTCGGACACGTCGCCCGGGGCAAACTTCCAGAGCTTTGCCTTGTCGTCAAGGCGAGCCTGTAGGCGCAACTTCTGCTCAGCCTTGGAAATGTGCAAGAAGAACTTGATGATGGTCGTCCCTTCATCGGCAATCGCTTGCTCCATATCGGCAATGTGTTGGTACCGGCGCTTCCACGTCTTCTTTGGGCTGCTTAAAGCTTGCGACGCGGACGCCGATCGGGTTCACCCCATCAAACACGTGGCGAATTACGCCATCTTTGCCGCCAGTGTCCATCGCCTGTAGCACCACGAGCACGCGGCGCTTCCCTTCGGCATAGAGGAGTTCTTGCAGCTCTTCAAGTTCGCGATTTAATTCGAGCATGCGTGCCTCGCCCGCCTCGCGCCCATCCGACCAGTCGGGGGTCCCGGCCGTGTCGATCTTGCGGAGTTTCGGCTCCTTGCCTGGCTTAATGCGATGACTGCTCATTTCTGCATCCTACCCCCTCTGAACGTCGCCTCTATACTCCGACGCATGGCATTGACGATTGGCATTGTGGGGCTCCCGAACGTCGGTAAGTCGACGCTCTTTAACGCCCTTACCAAGAACAACGTACTGGCCGCGAACTACCCATTCGCCACCATCGAGCCGAACGTGGGTGTGGTGAACCTGCCCGATCCGCGCCTAACCAAGCTCGCCGAGATCTTCAGTTCCGAGAAGATTCTGCCCGCGCCGGTTTCGTTCGTGGACATCGCCGGCATCGTGCGCGGCGCCTCAACAGGGGAGGGGCTCGGCAACAAGTTCCTGTCGCACATCCGGGAGGCCGACGCGATCGCCCAGGTGGTGCGCGCCTTCGCCGACGAGGACATCATCCACGTTGACGGCAAGGTCGACGCCAAGAGCGACATCGGCACCATCAACACCGAGCTGATCTTCGCCGACCTCGAGACCCTCGAGAAGTCACGTTCTCGCTACGAGAAAGAGGTGAAGGGGAAGAAACTCGACGCCGAGGTGCTCGACGCTGTCGACGCGGCGGTGGCCGCGCTGAACCGCGGTGAACCGCTCTCCTCAACCAAGATCGATCTGACGCCCCTGAAGGAGCTCGGCCTCCTCACAGCCAAGCCGATCATCTACGTCTTCAATGTTGATGAGGCGATCCTTACCAACCCCGCCCGCCGTGCCGAACTTGCTGCACTCGTGGCACCAGCCGAGGCGGTCTTCCTTGACGCCAAGGTCGAATCCGAGCTCGTGGATCTCGCCCCCGCCGAAGCGGCGGAGCTCCTCGCCTCGATGGGCCAGACCGAGTCGGGCCTCGATCAGTTGGCGCGCATCGGCTTCAAGAACCTCGGGCTACAGACCTATCTCACCGCTGGCCCGAAAGAGGCACGCGCGTGGACGATTCGCCAGGGGTGGACCGCACCGCAGGCTGCGGGTGTGATCCACACCGACTTCCAGCGCGGCTTCATCAAGGCCGAAATCGTCTCGTTCGACGACCTCGTCGCCAACGGATCCATGAACGCTGCCAAAGCCGCCGGCAAGGTGCGCATGGAGGGTAAGGAGTACGTCATGCGCGACGGTGACGTGGTGGAGTTCAGGTTTAACGTTTAACGGCGAACTTTCCGCGAGCGATGCGGCAAATACGACCGGCCTCAATCAACACGTCCACATGTTTTGCGACCGAGCCGGCGGTGAGCTTTGTCAGGGTCACCAGTTCGTGGGGTGACTTTGCACCGCCTTCGAGCGCAGCCAAAATGCGTGCGCACTGCTCAGATCGTAGTTTTTGTTCAAGGGTTTTCATCACGCGCATGCTACGAAACGCCGCATCAGAAGGCAATACGGAGCGAGGCCTCCGCTATAGTATTAGCAAATGAGCACCACTGTTCTCTTCGTTGAAGGACTTACACAGACCGCCAACTTCTACGCAGCGCTTCTCGGCGGCGAACTCCTTGACCAGTCGGCCTCCTTTGTACGGGTTACCTCAGATTCAAGCGAAGTGTTGATCCACCAAATTCCTGGCGCCACGCCAGACGTTTCGTATACACCACGTGAAGAATCTGCAATGAAGCCGGTCTACTTCGTTTCGTCGATTGACGGAGCGCGAAGCGCCGTAGCCAATCTGGGCGGCCGCGTGTACGACGCAAGCACCGTTGCCACGTACGGAAACGTGAACTACTGCGACGCGGTTGATCCTGAAGGGAACGTCATTCAGCTAGCTGAACGACTGCGCTGGTAGCGCTTAGCGGCAGGTAATGCCGTTTGCTTGGGCAAACGTGTACTTCGTGTTGGTGTGGTCGATCGGCGTTGGCACGCTCGTTGGCACACGCGCACCCGTTGGACTAATCGCTGGCGCGCTGACCGCGAGGGCCGCCTTCGCCCAGTCAATGGTGTTAGGGGTGCCTTTCACCATTTCGGGAATCGTGACGAACTGATATCCGCGGCTGTCGTAATTGGCGATGACGGCGGCGAGGAGCTTCACCGTTTGTGCGGTGTACGGGTTGACGTGCCCCAGCACAACGACCTTCGCCTCGGTTCCTGCCGTTGCCTTGTTGTAGGCCACGATGGTGCGGTTCTTGCACATCGGTGCCGTGTCAGCAAAAGTGTTCGTCCACAGTGAAAGTGTGAGCCCCAGCGATTTTGCGACCTTCA
Organism: Candidatus Aquidulcis frankliniae; assembly: GCA_009925905.1. Lineage (GTDB taxonomy): Bacteria > Chloroflexota > Limnocylindria > Limnocylindrales > Limnocylindraceae > Limnocylindrus > Limnocylindrus frankliniae. The sequence continues at coordinate 988 of RFPZ01000078.1, read as the reverse complement.
TAACGTTGGCGTTCCATGCGCCACCGGGCGGTCGCCAGTATGGGACTACGGGAATATTATTCGTACGCGCAATGTTGATGAAGCCCTGAAGCTCCGCTCGAACGTTTGCCGAACCTTTCAGCGCGTAGCGCTCATTCAAGTTTGGGTGATTCACCGTGTGATTTGCAATAGGAATGCCCGCGTCGCCAATCGCCTTCCACAGATTTGGGAATCGGCGCAGCGACTTTCCTGTCGGGAAGAAGGTGATCGGCGTCTGGGTGGCCACGGCAATCGCGACCGCCTGGCGAATGTGGAGCTCGCTGTCCCCGTCATCGAAGGTGAGGGCAACCTGCTTTACGGTGACTGCCGACACGCTCGCTGGGGCAATGAGCGCTGCAATCAGCGCAGCAATCATAAAGAGCGGTCGAAGGGTGCGTAGGCGGGACTTCATGGTCGGAGCGTAGCACTGCGGGATACACTGCCGCACATGTCTGAGACCCCGATCCGCTACCTGACCGAAGCCGACGTGCTCGCGCTTCTCCCCTCTATAGAGATGCAGATCGGCATCGTTGAAGGGGCCCTTCGCGCGGTAGCCACGGGTTCTGCGCATCAGCCTCCGAAGGTGCCACTCAACCTTGGTTCTGGAGCGCCATTCGCCCACGCCATGCCCGCCGCGATTGACCTCGCCGCTGGCCGCGTGGCTGGCGCAAAGTGGATCAGTGGGGGTGGTGCCGCTGGCATTGGCGGGGTGGTGCTTGTGGAACGACCGAAGGCGGGCGGCCTGCGCGGCATCGTCGCCGCCGGTGAATTGACCGCCGCACGAACCGCTGCCGTCTCGGGGGCCGGCCTGCGCATTGCTCCGCCGAGCACGGCCGCCGCGGCAGAGGGCGCCCCATACAAGGGAGCCATCATTGGTGGTGGCCTGCAGGCGGCAACGCACCGCGCCGTCCTCGCCAACCCGGCTATCGGCCAACACGTCAACGATCACATCTTGTTGCCTTTCGGTATC
>RFPZ01000077.1 GCA_009925905.1 Candidatus Aquidulcis frankliniae | reverse complement strand
GCGGCCGTCTCGGGCGCTGAGAACTTTGCGGGTCCAGCGTAGATGCGCGACGCTGGATTCTTCGTGCTGCTGTTGCAGCAGCGCCAGTATGCACCGTAGTTGCGATTCAGATCGGTGCCGATAGATGCGGAGCCAGGCGTTGGCTGACGATTCTTGCGCCAGTTCCACGGACCGTTCTCCGTGAATTCAAACGCGAGACCGTCGGGATTCACGGCGAACACGATCCAGACGACGCGCTCGTCGACCAGCGTAGTGATCGACTCGCTCTCTTCGTAGCCGTCAACGAGCACATGCAGCAGATCAAGCGCCTGTGCCAGAGTGACGTGCTCGTTGGAGTGATGCAGCGCATCGATGAGCACCTCTGGTTCGCCCTCATCGAGTGTGATGTTGTCGCTGATCTTTGCGGCGTAGAGCTCGCGACCTTCGTAGCTCTGCCCAATGGAAAACACGTCGACGATCTCTGGGTGTGCCGCCTCGACGGCGAGAATCTCGCTCTCGATCTGCTCGTAGCTCTTGAATGCGCCGGGCCAGAGGTCACTTGCGCGGGCGGCAGGGGCACCCGCAACGAGGATCGTGGCGAGTGTGATGGTGATGCTGAACCGAGCCTGGCGGGTCATGCGCCAAGTATGTCGCAGCCGTGAAAACTGAGGATCAGCCGTGCTGTGACTCCACACGGCGAAGGGTGACCCCGGCGACTGAGGTGAGCGCCGCGACGAGCACGACCCAGCCGCCCACTGCGAAGTCACCACGATTCGTTTCAGGCAGCACGTAGGTCGACTCATCGATGTACGAGTACTCGGACCCAATTTCGTCGTTGTATGTTGGCGCAAAGATACGACCGCCGAGTTGCTTCAGGACCGTAGAGCACATGCAGCCAATGAACGCCGAGGTGCCAGGCGGTGCAAAGAAACTAATCGCGCCGCTGGCAGCATCTACGCGCGCGAGTCCCGTCGTGGACCCATCTGAGGCCACGAGGTACAGAGCATCGCCAACGGGTGTCAGCGAAATCGGGTATGAGGAGCCTGAAACGTAGATCTCGCCGACGAGGTGATCAGTGGTGCCGTCAAACCGATGTAGCTCGCGATTGCTCGCGTCATCGGCTGAGTAGTAGAGCATTGAGCCGAGCACAGTCAGCTCAGCCGGGTTGCTCGATGCAGACCCGCTCCAGATGTCGGCCTCAGACCGCACCGAGGTTCCATCGGTTGACCAGAGTTCGCGACCGTTCGCATCGGTGCCCGCAGCGAAGTAGATGCGTCCGTTGAAAGCTTCAAAATCGTTGGGGGCGGAGTCGCTTGCCCCGACCTCAATATCCTGAATGAGCGCTGGGCCAGACGCACTGTTGGCGCGATAGAGCTCCACACCTGTGGCGAGATCGTACGCCTGAAAGTAAAGGTAGCCGTCACTGTGCGAGAAGAATTGGGTCGGATTCGAAGAGAGCGGTCCGCTGTGGAGGTCGTAATCGGTAACGGTTGTGCCGCTGATGCGAACGAGCTCGCCGCCGTCGATTCCATTGTTTGCCCTCAGCCAGAGATCCCCACCATGGGCGATCAACTCTGCTCCGTCAGAACCGGTGTTCGGGGCGGTGGTGTTCAGATCTGCGGCGAGCACCGTACCTGCCGCGGTGCCGTCGCTCATCCATACTTCTTGACCGTGTACGCCGTCAGAGGCCACAAAGTAAAGAGTGTCGCCAACCACGGTGAGATACGACGGAGACGAATACTCCACTCCGTCATCGATGTCTTTCACGAGAGTCGTTCCGTCGGTGGTTCCATCGGTGCGCCAAAGTTCGTATCCGTGCACCCCATCGGTTGCGTTGAAATACACGTAATCGCCAAAGCGGGTGAACCCGCTGGGGTACGAGGAGTCACTGATCCCACCGGTCAAAATATCTTTGACCATCGTCGGCTCGCTCGCAGTGGCGTCGGCCACCCAAACCTCGAATCCATGCACCCCGTCATCGGCGCCGAAGATGATCTTGTCACCCAACACCGCAGAATCTCCCCAGAAAGCTAACGAACTATTCGAGCCCGCGTTCAATTCAACGATCGTCAACGACGGAATCGCGCGCACATCCGATGCGCTGCCAGTGGCAAACGCCACCGTGAGCAGTACGGTGAGTGCGCGACTGATCAAACTGCGCACAATCGCCGAATAACGCCGCGCCCCGCTACCGCTGCGCCATCCGTAAACGCAGGGCCAGACCTGCCGCCGCAGTCAGTGCCGCGAGCAGCGCCAGTGTGAACGAGAGGCTTGACCAGACAGTCGAGTCGCGATTGGTCAAAGGGAGCGGCGCGCTCACGAACGCTAACTCCCAGCCAGTCTCGTCACTGGTCATCGGGAAGTAGATACCGTCGCTGTAGCTAGCGACGTGCCGGTTGCACTCGCAACCGACCTGCGCGTTGGTTCCGGGCAGCGTTGCCGCCGAGTGCGTTCCATCAGCTGTGCCGTCGCTTTGCCACAACTGGTAGGTAGATCCGTCATACGAAAGGAAATAGACCGTTGAGCCATGGACGGTTGCCGCGTATGGGTAAGAACTCCCGGGGCCTTCGACAATGTCCTTCAAGAGCATGGTGCCCGCCTCGGTGCCGTCGCTCTTCCAGAGCTCGTTGTCCCCAGCAGGACCGTAGCTACTGAGCACGATCACGCCGCCAACCTGACCGAACACGACGGGGAAGGCGTGGCCATCGCCTGGCACGGTGTTTCTCACCAACACCGTGCCGGCCTCCGTACCGTCGCTCTTCCAAAGCTCGTAGCCGGCTGTGGACGTGATTGCCTGGAAGAAGACCTCGTCACCGATGCGCTTCAGCTGACTCGGGAAACTACCTGCGCCGACTTCAATGTCTTTCACCATTACGGTGCCCGCCTCGGTGCCGTCGCTCTTCCAGAGCTCGTTGCCGTGGCCGGTGTCTTGCGCGGCGAAGAGAATTTGGTTACCAAGCACCGTCAAGCCCGTCGGGTTCCCGCCGTCTTCGCCGACTTCAATGTCTTTCACCATTATGGTGCCGGCCTCGGTGCCGTCGCTCTTCCAGAGTTCGATGCCGTGACTACCGTCTTGCGCCGAGAAGTAGAGCATGCCACCGAGGTTCACAAACCCCTGCGGAGCTCCGTCTGCTTCAGAGCCTGGACTGATGTCTTTCACCAACACCGTTCCCGCTTCGGTGCCGTCGCTCTTCCAGAGTTCGATTCGGTGGTCTGGGTCGTACGCTGCGAAATAGAGCGTTGACCCCATCGCATACAAAAATTGCGGCCCAGAAGAGTCTGCCCCTACGGAAATGTCTTTCACCATCACCGTGCCGGCCTCGGTGCCGTCGCTCTTCCAGAGTTCCCAGCCATGCACGGGTTCGTACGCGGGGAAATAAATCGTTGAACCGATCACCACAGGATCGCTGGACCAGAGCGAACCGCCGCTCGGATGGATGTCTTTTATGAGCGTTGCGGTATGTGTTGCTGGATCAATCTTGTATGGCTCGTAGCCGTGGGTGCCATCGTCGGCACCAACGAACAGCCATGAGCCAACAGCGAACGGAGTTGTCGGATTGCTCCCGGTCGTGCCGATGGCGATCTCAATGACCGTCGCGGTAGGCGGAGGGCCAGGGTCGACGGCGCGCGCAGGTGCAGCGGCGCTCATCGCAAGCGCCAGAATCGCTAGTGCCGAGAGGGCTCGTCGCATGGTGCCGTACCGTCCTTTCATCGTTGTATTTGCTCCTGATCTCCTCAATGTTTCAGTTTTGCTGAACGGCGATTGCCAACGCGCCGCGCAACGAGACCTGCCGCCGCAGTCAGTGCGGCAAGGAGGACCAGGGCGATGGTGCCCTGCTCGCCTTCCCGGTTGGTCGACGGGAGATCGGCTGTTGGCTCAATTAGGTACGAAAATTCATAGCCGTACGTAGTCGAATACGAGGTGCTGAACAGGGTTGCTCCTGCAGCAAAGATGTTCGAGCTGTAGCAATCGCAGTTGATGTACTGCGCTGGATCGAGGTTAAACGGCACGCGCTCAACGCTGCTACCGCTCGTTCGATACACATACCGCGCGTCGTTCACCTGATCGTACGCAGAGAAGTAGAGGAAATCTCCTAGCGACACGCCAGTATCCGGCGAGGAGCTGTCATCACCGTCGGCAAGGTTCTCAACAAGCTGCGTCCCCGCCTCGGTGCCATCCGTTCGCCACAACTCGACGCCAGTCGTACCGTCGTTGGCGCTAAAATAGAGGTAGCCATCATGCGGATAGAAGCCCCACAGATTTGAGTTGCCCGTGGGGTTGATGTTCTTGACGAGCGTGGTGCCAGCCTCGGTGCCATCGGTTCGCCAGAGTTCTTCCCCCGAGGTAGGGTCAACGGCGCGGAAGTACAAGTAGCTGCCAAACAGCATGAAATTCATTGGAGATGAGGTATCGCCTCCGGGGTAGATATCTTTCACGAGATCGGTTGCCGCACCGTTTGCGTACCAAAGCTCCCGCGCGTGGACGTCATCATCGGCGCTGAAGTAGACCACCCCATTCAAGACGGTGAGATCTTGCGGATTTGAGTCACCAAGGGCACTGATGTTTCCCCAGAGCATGGTGCCCGCCGCTGTTCCGTCGGAGCGCCAAATCTCGCGGCCATTAATGCCGTCATCGGCGGTGAAGTAG
>RFPZ01000076.1 GCA_009925905.1 Candidatus Aquidulcis frankliniae | reverse complement strand
CCGCACTCATCAGCACTGTTGAGCCGATCTTCACGATCGTGGCGGCTGGCTACCTCTTCAAAGAGAGCCTCACGGCGATTCAGTTGGTCGGCGGGGCGCTGATCCTCGGCGCGGTTCTGGTGGCGGAGTGGGGGGCGATTCGATTTGTGGCCCCAAAGCGCCCCGCCGCACGCACAAGACGAGGTCGCGCAAAGAATTAACCTGGTGTTAACACGGCGTTAGCGTTCCGAATACATCTCTCCGCCAATGTTGCTGTGCGCCCAATGTAGATCGGCGGTTCGGCGCAACGCCGCGGAGGAGATACCGTGCGAAACCTCACCAAGATCATGACCAGCCTGTTGGCCGGCCTGGTGCTTGCGACGAGCCTTGCGGGTTCGGCGAGCGCAACCGACCCAACGATTGACGCTGGCGCAGTCGGCAAAATCACCGGCTCGGGAGCGACCTTCCCTTGGAACCAGTACACCAAGTGGTTTGAGTACTACCGAAATTATGTAAATCCATCGAAGTTCGGAACCTCTTCAGCTTCGAAACTTGTTCTTGACTACACGGGCGGCGGCTCAGGTGCCGGCGTCACAAACTTCAAGGGCAGTGACCGCATGAAGGATACCCAGATGTTCTCGGGGAACGACGGGGTTCTTACGAGCACAGAGCGTACCCAGATTGATACAGCCCTTGGTGTGGCGAACGATTACATCGTGATCCCAATGACCGCCGGGCCAATCGCCATTGCCTATCGTTTCGATGGTTTGAAGCAGAAGGTTTCGGCAACTTCAACCCGCACCACCACTGCAACTCTTCGCCTCAACGGCGCTGTGCTGTGCGACATCTATTCGGGGACGATCAAGAAGTGGAATGACCCGAAGATCAAGGCACTGAATCCGCTGATTACGAATCTGACCTCTTCCGATATCGTGGTGAACGGTCGAAGCGACAGCTCCGGCACGACATTCATCTTCGCGTCATACCTTGGTAAGTCGGCAACCGCCGCGCAGAAGAACTGCGGATATGAGTCGAACTTTGTGAGCAACACGAACACCGCATTCAGCGCGACAGCAGGTGACTTTAAGCCGGCTAAGACGCAGCCAGGCACCTACTTTGGCGCAATGCGCGCTGCAAAGGGCGCCAACGCCATTGTTGGTGGTGACGGCAACGCGGGTGTCGCCGCTAACATTGCCGCAACGAACAAGTCGATTGGTTACGTTGAGCTTTCATATGCCGCGGCAAACGGCTTGAAGTCCGCTGCAATCGAAACGAAGTCAAAGTTCACCACTGGAGCAAACAAGGGTAAGTACAACTACGTGCTCCCAAGTGCGTCGGGTGCATCAGCAGCACTCGCCGCAGCGGTCTCAGTTGAGGACCCGATTAATCCATCGACGAGCTACGTGCAGCCTGTATACGCAGCAGGCACGAGCTCGTACGGAATTGTTGGATACTCGTGGCTCATGGTCTACAAGACCTGGGTCTCGGGCGGAACCGGCGCATCCAAGGGCCAGGTTCAGGGGCTCGTTGCCTTCTTGAACTGGGCCCTGACCACGGGTCAGACCAAGCTCTATACGTCAGATGGTGTTGTGGGTTATGCCGCAATCCCATCTGCAGCACGAACTACCGCCGTCGCGCAATTGCATCTAATCACGTACGACGGCACGGCAATCTGGCCGTAAGCATACCGCGCCTGGGGCGCTAGAAACAAAGCCAGCGGGGGGCCGAGAGGCTCCCCGCTGGTACTCTGTTAGTAGGGGATGGAGGGCGAGCAGCGTATGTCGATTACCAACGGCAATCGATTTGGATTCGGGAGCGGTATCCGTGCGGATTCGCTCTTCCGCATCGTGTTCGGTTCCGCGGTTGTCGTGGCTGGCCTTCTCCTCCTCGGCGTCATCCTCTCAATGGTCGCTTCGTCAATGCCTGTTTGGAGCATTCAGACACCACTATCGTTTGTCTTTGGTGATCGCTGGGCCGGCGAGGTTACCCAGCCCGATGGCTCAATCACAGGGAATTACGGCGCGGTCCCAGTGATCTGGGGTACAGCCGTTTCATCAGTCATTGCCATCTTGATTGCGGCCCCAATTGGTATCTTGGCCGCCGTCTACCTCGTTGAATTTGCGCCACGCAAGCTTGCCGCTCCGCTCACCTTCCTTGTTGAGCTGATGGCGGCGATCCCATCAGTCGTGATTGGCCTATGGGCCGCCGGCGATCTCTCGATCCGACTTAGGGACTCAGTTGAATGGTGGGTTGCGAGCACCCTTGGTCGTGTATTTCCATGGCTCTCGGAAGACCCAAATGCGCCGGCCTCTCAGAGTGTCTTCCGCGCCGGCATGGTGCTCGCGATCATGATTATCCCGATGGTCGTCGCGGTGAGCCGGGAGGTCATTCGCTCTGTCCCGCAATCGCTGCGCGAAGGGTTCATTGGCATGGGGGCAACCCGGTGGGAGACCATTCGCCACGTCGTACTCCCTGCCGCACGTGTAGGACTCACCGGAGCCGTGTTGCTCGCCCTTGGCCGAGCTATCGGCGAAACGATCGCCGTGACCATGGTGATCGGCAATGCTGAAGGCATTCCTTCGAGCCTCTTCCTGCCAGGCCAAACAATCGCTTCAAAGATCGCTTCAAACTATGGTGAAGCTGGCAGCCCCACCCAGGTGGGTGCACTCGCCGCGCTCGGCATCTGTCTCTTCGCGGTCACCTTCCTCCTCAGCCTGGCTATTCGACTAGTCGTACGCCGCTCAATGCGCCAGGGTGGACGCGTAGGATGAGCCTCGTCCGCCTCACCGCATCTGACCTCACGAAGGCACCGTCTGGCCGCGACGCGCGCCGCCGCCGTTCCGATCGAATCATGCGCGGCGTGATGTTTGCGACGGCCGCCGCGGCGGTCATCCCCCTCATTGGACTCATAACCTTCATTGCGGTGCACGGCGTTCCGTTCCTGTCGAGTCAATTCATCCTGAACAGCCCGCTCGACAAAGAACCAGGCATTTCCAACGCAATTATTGGATCGCTACAGCTCACCATTGCATCAATCATTGTCGCTGCTCCAGTAGGTATCGCGGGGGGCGTGTATCTCAATGAGTTCGCCTCGCCACGGATCTCGTCAGCTGGTGAGCTTCTCATTGACGTGATGCTCGGAACTCCCAGCATCCTCGCTGGACTCTTCGCATTCCTCGTCGTTGTGCCAGCCCTTGGCTTCTCGGGTTGGGCGGCAATCGTGGCGCTCTCTGTGTTGATGATTCCCGTGGTCATGCGCACAACGCAAGAGGTGATCCGGCTCGTTCCGGCGGGTGTCCGCGAGGCTTCGCTGGCACTCGGTATTCCCGTCTGGAAGACCACCATTTTCGTTACGTGCCGCACGGCCGCATCAGGTCTGCTCACAGGAATGGTGCTTGCCATCAGTCGCGGGCTCGGCGAAACAGCGCCACTTCTCCTTACGGCAAAAGGCACCAACGACACTGAGATCTTGAATTTTGGTTCGACCATGAATGCGATGCCAATTGTGATCTATCGGTATGCGTACGCGGCAGACAAGCTGCATATCGGTCAGGCGTGGGCGACGGCTCTCGTGTTGCTAGTCATCGCTCTCGTGCTCAATGTTGCGGTGCGATTCCGTACAATCAACAGCCGGGTGGCCTAAACGTGGAGAAGGATAAGGGGGGCGAGATGCAACAGCCAGAGATAGAGTCCAAAAACGGAGCGACAACACCGAGGGTTGTGCCAACGGGTGTGCCGGCCATAGCGGACACTGGTGCGGTAAGCACGACGGGCAATCTCGTCCTGCAGAATCTTGAAGTGTTCTACGGTGGCTTTCGCGCAGTCAACAATGTCTCCCTTCAGATTGAGTCAAAAAGCGTCACTGCCCTGATCGGTCCATCGGGCTGCGGTAAGTCCACACTTCTGCGGTCAATTAACCGCATGCACGAAACGATCCCGAATGCCACGGTACGCGGCACAGTCACTCTTGACGGAGTTGACCTTTATGGATCACATGTTGATCCTGTGCGGGTACGACGGGTGATCGGCATGGTTTTCCAGAAACCGAACCCATTCCCCACCATGTCTATTTTTGGCAATGTGGCAAGTGGGCTACGCCTCGCCGGAATTTCCAATAAGGGTGAAATTAGTGCGATTGTTGAAGACTCCCTCAAGAAGGCAGCTCTCTGGAACGAAGTGAAAGATAAGCTCGATGAGCCAGGCACGTCACTCTCCGGTGGCCAGCAGCAGCGCCTGTGCATCGCGCGCGCGATTGCCGTGCGGCCAGAGGTCATCCTTATGGATGAACCATGCTCGGCACTCGACCCGATTGCAACACTCAAGATCGAAGAGTTGATCCGCGAGTTGCGAGCTGAGTACACCATCGTGATCGTCACCCACAACATGCAACAGGCTTCGCGAGTCTCCGACTCGACGGCGTTCTTCAGCATGGGCGAAGATCGTGGTGGATACCTGGTAGAGAGCGGCCGTACACCGCAGATCTTTACAGCGCCAACGCAGCAGCTCACCGAGGATTACGTTGCAGGTCGCTTCGGCTGATGCTCGGACGTCGCTCGACCGCGTTTGCACTCTCTTTGCTCCTGGTAGCAGCCTGTCGCCCAGCGTTGCCAAGTGAAGCATCGCCAAGTGCATCATCAATCGCGGGGGAGCTTATTCCTAGCCAAGAGATGAGCGTCGTCTTCCATCTCCCTGGGGCACCGAG
>RFPZ01000075.1 GCA_009925905.1 Candidatus Aquidulcis frankliniae | reverse complement strand
GACACAACAACGCGCTCCGCGCCGTTGATGATGAACGTGCCCTGCGTGGTCATCCATGGGAAGTCGCCCATGTAAATCTGCTGGCGACGGATCTCGCCGGTCTCAAGAACCTTCAACTCTGCGTTCACCATCAGTGGGCGTGCATAGGTGAGATCCTTCGCGCGGGCATCGTCTTCGGTGACCTTCTCGTCCTTGAACTCGTAGTCGAGGAAGTTCAGCTCCAGGCGCTTGCCGGTGAAGTCGCGGATCGGGCTGATCTCTTCCAGCAGTTCAGCGAGGAATGTCTTTGTCCCCTTTGGCAGCGGTGTCGCGCCAGGGATCCACTCTGGGCCGACAAATGCGGCGAAGGAGTTGGTCTGTAGGTCAATAAGATTTGGAATTTCGAGGATCTCAGGGATGCGCGAGTAGAACTTGCGGCCTCCGGTGGCGCTGGCGCTAGCGGCGGTGCGAGTCGGCATGCGGCGGCTCCTTCGTCGATCCTGGACGCTCGGCGATATGGACGCTGTTCAATGGTCGCCCGAAGGCGAAGGGTGATACTAGACCCCAGAGCCGAACCTGGCAAGCGGGGCACCCTGGAGCCCCTCCTGGGAGGGGGTGGCGCTCCCCCCGCCCCATGCTGGGACGGGGGGTATTCGCCGAATTGTTACTTGATCTCGACCTTAGCGCCAGCCTCGGCGAGAGCGGCGACGATCTTCTCGGCGTCAGCCTTGGAGATCCCCTCCTTGATTGGCTTTGGAGCGGCGTCCACCAGGTCCTTCGCCTCCTTGAGGCCGAGGCCGGTGAGCTCGCGCACCACCTTGATGACCTGGATCTTGTTCGCGCCGACGTCCGACAGGACGGCCGAGACGGAGTCGCCACCAGCGGCGGCATCGCCACCTGCTGCGGCGCCACCGGCGGCTGGGGCTGCGGCGACGGCGACTGGAGCGGCGGCGCTAACGCCGAACTTCTCCTCAAACGCCTTCACAAACTCGGAAAGCTCCAGAACGGTCATCTCGCTGACGGCCTCGAGCAACTGATCGGTAGTGAGCTTCGACATGTTTCTCTCCTTCTTTCAGCCAATAGGCTGGATTGTTACAAAATGGACCGGACCCCCGGCGATTAGGCCCCTTCGGACTCGCGCTTCGTCTTCAACCCACCAAGGGCGTAGCCCAGCTTCTGCAGCGGAGCATTGAAGAGAAAGGCGATCTTCTGGACTGGCGCCTGGAAGGCCCCAGCCACCTTGGCCAAGAGCACTTCGCGGCTTGGGAGCTTCGAGAGCGCCGTCAATTGGGCGAGGTCGAGAATCGACGTCCCCAAAATGGCACCCCTGACCTCGGCGGCTGGATAGGCCTTCAGGGCCGCCAGCACCGTCTTGGCCAGAACCGCCTCGTCTCCCGTGCCGAAGGCAATCGCCGTCGGACCTGAGAGATGTGGCGGAAGGGTGGCGTTCCCCGCCTCGTTTGCGGCGACGCGCATCAGGCGGTTCTTGACCACCCGGTACGTGATCCCCAGCGGCCGAAGCGTATTACGGATGGCGGCAAAATCCGACACCGTAAGTCCTCGGTACGAGGTAAGGATGAGCCCACGGCTCTTCGACAGCTCGTTTGCGAGCGAATCGATCGTGCTGCGCTTCTTTTGCGTTGGCACGGTTCCTCCTTCTCTGGACGCACAGGCCGGTGCGTCTCGGCGGATGCAGCTGGCACCCCTGCAACTCTTCGCGTCACAGGGGGTCGCGCGTTCCGCGAGAAACCCTCTGCCTCAGCATGCCCACTCGTTGGTCGACCTTGCGGTTGACCTTTGAGTGACTTAAGTCCCCTGCCTCACGGCGGGGGTCACAGGCCCTCTTCGGCGAATCGTCGTATTTCGTCTCCCGAGCGTCTCCACTCGGGCGCTATGTTCGGTCGGCCAGCTGGGCCGACGCGGATGCGGAGTTTACCCCGCGACCGCCAGCAGTGCCGGCACGTCAACGGCAACACCAGGCCCCATGGAGGCGGAGATGCTGACGCCCTTGATGAAGGTGCCCTTGAGGCCTGTCGGCTTCGAGCGGTTCACGGCGTCGAGCAGCGTCGCCAGGTTTCCGACGATCTGCTCCTCGCTGAAGCTCGCCTTGGCGAAGCCGAGGTGGATGATCGCGGCCTTGTCGACCTTGAACTCCACGCGGCCCGACTTCAACTCGGCGATGGTGCGCTCGAGGTCGTTGGTGATCGTGCCGGCCTTCGGGTTTGGCATTAGGCCCTTGCGACCGAGCACTTTACCGAGCTTACCGACCTGCCCCATCATGTCTGGTGTAGCGATGGCAACGTCGAAGTCGCTCCAGCCACCGTCAACCTTCGCGATCAGATCGGCGGCGCCGACCTCATCTGCGCCGGCCTTGGTCGCCTCGTTCGCCTTCTCGCCCTGGGCGAAGACGGCGATGCGCACGCGCTTACCGGTGCCGTGTGGGAGGCCGATGGTGCCACGCACCATCTCATCGGACTGTCGTGGATCGACACCGAGGCGAATGTGGACCTCGATCGTCTGGTCGAACTTCGCGGTCGCGGTCTTCTTTACCAGGGCAGCGGCCTCGGTTGGCTCGTACTGCTTCTCTGGGTCAACCAGCTTTGCCGCTTCGATGTAGCGCTTGCCGTGCTTTGCCATTTCGTTTCCTCCTTGTCGGCCGTTTGTCGGCCTCCCCCTTCACCGCGGGGTTGCGGCGATCGTCAGGCGACGACCTCTACTCCCATGGACTTTGCGGATCCCTCGATCATCTTGCACGCCGCCTCAATCGTTGGAGCGTTGAGGTCGGCCATCTTCTTGGTTGCAATCTCTTGCACCTGTGCGCGGGTGATCTTGCCAACGTTGCCGGCCTTGTGATCGCCTGCACCCTTCTCAATGCCCGCCGCCTTGCGAATCATGTCCGCAGCCGGTGGGGTCTTAAGAACGAAGGTGAACGAGCGGTCCTCGAAGATCGTGATAACGGCGGGAATCTGCAGCGTGACGGTTGCGCGAATCTTCTGTGCCATGGTGCGCTCCTCTCTACTTCCGGATTACAGCTTCGAAACTTGGAGCAGGTCAAGTTCCACAGGCGTCTCGCGCCCGAAGATCGAGACCAACACCTTGACCTTGCTTCGCTCTGGGTCGATATCTTCGACCGTGCCAACGAAGTCTGAGAATGGTCCGTCGTTGACGCGAACGGACTGGCCCTTGACGAAGGCAACCTTGACCGTCGGTGCCTGGCCCACACCGAGCTGTCGCAGGATTTGCTTCACCTCGGTCTCTGTAAGTGGCACTGGGTCGGCCTTCATGCCAGGGATCGCGGAACCGCCGACAAAGCTCGTCACGCCTGGCGTATTGCGCACGACGTACCAGCTCTCTGGCTCCATGATCATGTCGACGAGCACGTAACCTGGATAGATCTTCTTCTGAACGGTCGTACGCACGCCGCTGCGGATCACGATCTCGTCTTCCATCGGCACAACGACTTGGAAGATGCGGTCGGACATGTCCATTGATTCAATGCGGTGCTCGAGGTTCGCCTTCACCTTGTTCTCAAAGCCTGAGTAGGTGTGGATGGCGTACCAGTGTCGCTTCGCCGTTGGCGCCGGCTTCTCAGCGGCGGCGCTTCCGTTCTCGGGGCTCAGTGCATCAGTCACAGATTTCTCCTCGTCCAGATACTCAGGCGGGGTTGATCAGCTTGAGGATTTCGGTAAAGAGCAGGTCCCAGAAGGCGATGTAGAAGCCCACGACGAGCGAGGCGACGAAGACGAGCACAGTAAGCACGCGGACCTGTGCGCTCGTTGGCCATGCGACCTTGCGCAGTTCCGAGATCGCCTCCGAGAAGAACTTTCGGATTCGCTTCACGCTCGTTTGCTCCTTCGCTTCACTTCACTCCCTCTGCGACCGTAGCCGAGAGGCTGGCAGGGGCGGCCGGACTCGAACCGACAACAACCGGTTTTGGAGACCGGGACTCTACCAATTGAGCTACGCCCCTACTGATGCTCTCCTTGCGCCTGACCTACTTCGTCTCGCGATGCATGCGCTGCACGCGACATCGCGGGCAGTACTTCATCAACTCGAGACGATTCGGGTCGTTGCGCTTGTTCTTGCGCGTCGTGTACGTGCGCTCCTTGCACTCCGTGCACGCGAGTTGCAGCGTGGGTCGGTTCTCTGCCTTTGCCATCTGCTACTCGGTGATCTTCGTGATCGAGCCGGCGCCAACGGTGCGGCCGCCTTCGCGAATCGCGAAGCGCTGACCAACCTCGATGGCGATCGGGGTGATGAGCTCAACCGTCATCTCGACGTTGTCGCCCGGCATGATCATCTCGGCGCCCGCTGGGAGGCCGATCGACCCGGTGACGTCGGTCGTGCGCAGGTAGAACTGCGGACGGTAGCCGTTGTAGAACGGCGTGTGACGGCCGCCCTCGTCCTTGGTGAGGACGTAGACCTCGGCGTTGAACTTGGTGTGCGGGGTGACGGAGCCCGACTTGGCCAAGACCTGGCCGCGCTGGATCTCCTCGCGCTCGATGCCGCGGAGCAGGAGCCCCGTGTTATCGCCGGCGCGACCCTCATCCAAGAGCTTCTTGAACATCTCGACGCCGGTGACGACGATCTTGCGGGTGGCGGTGATGCCGACCAGCTCGACTTCGTCGCCGACCTTGACGATGCCGCGCTCGATGCGGCCCGTGGCGACGGTGCCGCGACCCTTGATGCCGAAGACGTCTTCGACGGGCATCAGGAACGGCTTGTCGACTTCGCGGGTTGGCGTTGGGATGTACGAGTCGATCTCATCCATCAACTTCTGGATCGGTGCGTAGGCCGGGTTGCTGACATCGTCGGGGGCCTCGAGGGCCT
>RFPZ01000074.1 GCA_009925905.1 Candidatus Aquidulcis frankliniae | reverse complement strand
CGTGTGCCGTAGAGGTCAAATCCCGGCTGATACACCACTGTTGCGCGGCCACGCTCTGCATCAATTCGGTACACCGCACCCGTCACGTTATCAATGACATACGGATGGCCGTCGGGGCCTTGAACGATCGCCTCAACCTCCACCGTGGCCCCCGCCGCATCGAAGTTAAAGAGGTCAATTGGCGTTACGTCATTGACAAGAAAAATTTTGTTGAGGGTCTCTGTTGCTTGGGTTCGGAGTGAGGCGATTTGGTTCGCTGGTCCGCCGCCACTTTCTGCCTGATTCAGATTTGCGACAGCTGAAAGCAAGAGGCTCTTTACGCGCGCAGGGTCGTTGACAAGCAGGTTGGTCTGGGGATCAAGCGCTTCGCTGATGCTGATCTCAGCGCTTCGCAGTGCCTCGCGCGCCTTGGCCGCCGCATCAAGCTCAGGGGTTGATCCGTTCAAAACGAGTGCGGTCGCCCCGCCCACTCCAGCGACCAGCACCGCGGCGAGTAGGAGTGCGGCGGAGCGCCGGCGGCGGTTCCGCTGCACTACGTGTTCTGCCTGTTCACCATCGCCTGTAGCAGCGCGAAGTGAGGGCTCCGATGGAGTGATCGTGAGCCATGGTGCTCGGCGTTCAATCTCGTTGGCGATACGTGCGGCGGCGCGCTGCCAAAGCGACGTAGATGTCGCAGCGCGCTCGCGCCAAGAGCGCTCCACTTGAGGCTCTGCGGCGCTGCGGTGCTCCGCACGAAGTCGCGCCTCAGCGCGGGCTATTTCCTGTGCCGCCCGCACTGCGTCACTGGTGCGCTGATCACGCGCCGGCGGTGGCTGACTCTTTCCCCTCGCGCGCGGCTCCACGCCGCTTCGAGTGCTTGGGCGCCGCACATCAATGACGGCCTGAGCGGCTGAGTCAATCGGTTCATACGGTTGCGTATGAATGTCCGGTCGGGTTGGGTCGGCCTTCGGCGCAACTGGTTTTGCGGCCGCGATCCGCGCTTCGCGCTCGAGATTCCCCTCCTCCCAGCGCTTACGCGCGTTGATCTTTGCAACGGCGACCGGGTCTGTCGGCACTGTAATAAGTGTGTCGGAGCTTGATCTAGTTCGCTCAGAACTCTTTCGGACTGGTGGTAGGACTTCAAGAAGTGCCGCCGGATAGGTGAGCGGCGCAAATACGCCGTTTGCTGGCGTTCGTGCACGCACCGTCTTTTTTGCGTCTTCCGCTGTGACAGCAATCGCGACTCGGTCTTCTGTTGACATCGCGAGGCGCGCTGCTGAGATCCCGCCGCGCTCGAGTGTGCGCGATGCCGCACCAGGGGCATCCTCGGGGAGCATGTTGGTTACTGTTCGGCCTTCTGTTGTGCGTCGCGCCGCAATTGCGACACCGCTGGTTCGCGCAACGAGCACCTCGCTGCGCGAAAGTGCGACGATCCCAATCGCCACCTTCTCGCCAAGCATCTTCTGTGCGACGGTGAGTGCGCGACGCGCGCGCTCCGCCGGGCTAGCCGACGCGTCGCGGTCATACTGGTTCAAAGTTTCGGAGGCAGCACGCTGAAGCTGTTCCTTGGTGGCGCTGGCAAGAAATATGAGTACGGCGCGCGTGCCAAGCATGCGCTCTTCAGAGGGCCCCTTCGGGGCTCGTGCGAGCAGAAGCCAACCGGGGCCAAACGCAGGCTCAGCCGCTGTTAGTACTGCGGGGTGAATGGTCTGTTCGGCGTGGTCCATCTGCTGAGAATACGCTCAGTCTCGTTCGCCGCTTGGGGCGGAAATTCGAACCGTTAGGCCGATGGAACGCTCGCCACCAGGCCACTCGCTAAAGGCTCGGGCGAGCTCGGCGCCGCGCAGGTGTAGCTCTTGCGCTGCTGCAGGGTTCTGCGCCTCAACAATTAACCGACCTCGCTCAATGGCAACGAGGTGGCTAACGGCGGCAAGGTGTGGCACTACTTCGCGCAATAGATCACCGAAGGCGCCCATGGTTCGCGCAAACCGCAGCTCCTCTTCAAAGCCGAGGGCGCGCGCCGCTTCCGGGAGCAGACCAGCCAGCCCCTCTGGTCGGCCTTTTCGGGTGCGCTTCGTGCTCACGCTGCTACCGCGCTGCCATGTGGGCCGCGTTGAATCTGGCGTGACGTCGCCCTTGCCACAAGCCCTGGCGCTAAGTCTTCGAGCGCTGTCGCAGTAATGATGCTTTGCGGCAGCGCCGCGATGCGCGCAACCAGATGCTCTCGTCGCTGGGGGTCAAGCTCGGAAAACGCGTCGTCGAGCAGAAGAACTGGCGGGTGGCCACGCTCGTCGGTGAGCAGTGTGATCTCAGCGAAGAGGAGGGCGAGAAGCAGGCTTCGTTGCTGTCCGCGCGATGCTGTTGGGGCAATGTCGCTGCCGCCGACGTGAAAGGCAATGTCGTCGCGGTGCGGCCCAACCAGCGTGTACCCCTGGTATCCCTCGGCCTCTGCGGTTTGGTCGAACGATTGCGCGAGCCGACTGGCGCACTCGCCCGCGGACTCATCGGAGCGGTACTGTTCGCGCGAGAGGTAGTGCGTCTCAAGGCCTGCCTCGCTTGGCGCCACCTCTCGGTGTGTCGCCGACAGCACTGGGGCAAGCGCGTGCAAAAAAGCAAGGCGTGCTGCCACCACCTCCGACCCTGTGGTGATCAACATCTCTGTCCATGGGCGCATCTCACCAGCAATGGCACGGCGCGCAGCGCCATCCACCTCAAGCGCGTCTTTCAGTAGCCGATTGCGTTGACGCAGCGCTCGCTCGTAGCGCGTCAACGTTGCCTCATATCCACGCTGCCACTGTGACGCAACGCGATCGAGGAGTCCGCGGCGCACTGACGGCGCGCCAACCACAAGGCCAGTCTCCTCTGGAACGAACGCTGCTACGCGTAGGCGCTGCCCGAGCGCAGCTGTGGTTCGCGCTGTTCCGTTCAGCACATGCTTCGCGCGTCCAGCGCGCGAAATCTCCACGCCGAGCGATGAGTGCGCGAGGGTGTCGGCCGGGTCGGCTCCGGCATCACGCACCTTCACCATGATTGAGGCCTGCTCTGCGTTTCCTGCGATCACTTCTCGAAGGGCCCCTGCACGGTGCGAACGACCGGTGGCCGCAATGATGCACGCTTCAAGAATGGTTGTCTTCCCCGCGCCGTTCTCGCCCCAGAAAATTTGTGTTCCTGATGTGAGCGCAATGGTGCCGTCAACCCAGCTGCGCATCTGGTGAAGCCGCACGCTCTCAATCATTGCTGCGCCGCGCGTTCGCGAGCGGTGGGGTCAGGAGGGCGTGCGCACCGGCATCACAACGTGCAGGTAGTCGCGACCGTCAAGCGGACGTAGCAACCCGGGTGCGACAGGGCCAGTGAGCTCGAGTGAGAATTGATCGGCCTCAACCCGCGAGAGCACATCAACAAGGTACTTCGCGTTAAATGCGATCGTTGTTCCTTCACCCTCGACCTTTGCCTCGACGTGTGCAGAGTGATCGCCGACATCCGCTGCTGCGGTGATGTCGATCGCGCCACCGCCGGTGGTTGTAATCGCAAAACGCACGATGTGTGCGGATGCATCGGCAACCACTTGCGCCAGCTTCACCGCTGAGAGGAAACTGTCGCGATCAAGCGTCACCTTTGTGGTGTGGCTTGTTGGAACAACCTGCTGGAAGTTTGGAAACTGTCCTTCAATCAGGCGGCTCACTAGCATGGTGTCACCGAGCTTGAACTGCAGCTGGTTCTTTGTTGGTGTGAAGGTGATCTCAACGAGATCTTCCACATCGGAGAGGAGGCGGAGCAGTTCGGCATATGACCGGGCCGGCACGATTAAGTTCGTCTCTGGTGCAGCTTCGGCGAGGGGCGCGCCTGCGACGGCGATGCGATAGTTATCAGCGGCCGCGAACGTTGCCTTCTCTCCAGTGAACTTCGTCAGTACCCCAGTAAGGATCGGCCGGGCCTCGTCGCCGGCGGCGGCAAACACGGTTGACTCAAGCGCGGCCTTAAGTGCCTTTTGTGTGATGCGGGCTGTCGGCCGTTCGCCGGCGGCGCCGACTGGCGGGTAGTCGTCGGCTGGGGTGGCACGAAGGTGCGAAGCGTTTCGACCGCACTTGATCTGGGCGCGACCGTCAGCGAGCAGCGAGAGGTCAATCTTCTCGTTCGGAAGACCGTTCACCACATCGGCGAGCAGCCGGGCAGGGATCGTGGTGGAGCCTTTCTCTTCCACTTTCGCTGGGACCCAGTGGGTGATCGCGATGTCAAGGTTTGTGGCAACAAGGCGGAGTCCGCCATCTTCGGTGCCGAGGTAGACGTTCGACAGGATCGGGAGGGTGTTGCGAGTCGCTACGGCGTGGCCGACGATTGCGAGTCCGCGGGCGAGGTGGTCCTGGATAACCGAGAGCTTCATCTGTTCCTCCACATATTGGTTCCCCCTCTAGGGTAATAGTGTCTTACTTGTTTTATCTCGTCATCACCGTATTCGTACTGTGGGCGGCGTGGAGAGCTGTGCTCACTCTCGCACAAACCCGCCGTGGGAAGCCCCCCTCTCCCCGTGGAGAACCCGCACGGGAACCCCATAAAACACCGTAACCGCCGTGGAGACCTTGCGGAGAACCCCAACCGGTTACCCACACCCCACTACACACCGGCTCAGGAAAACCCCCACAAAACCACAGCACAGGAGGTGTTATCCACGAGATATCCACACTTGCGCTGGTCAGGCTAGGCGCGGGCAGCAACCCCTTGGCCCAACCGCAGGAGCGCTTCGCGCAACAGGGCAACCTCTCGGCGCAACTCGCCGTCGTAGCTCATCTCTCGCTCAATCTTGGTGCAGGCATGAATGACGGTGGAGTGGTCGCGCCCGCCGAGGGCCGCGCCAATTCGCACAAGGGAGGCGTCGGTCTCTTCTCGAGAGAGGTACGCCGCAATCTGTCGCGGGGTCACGATCTCCCGATCGCGCTTCGGCCCGCGGAGCTGCTCAACCGTGAGACTGAAGTGCTCGGCGACGGCGGCAACAACCTGCTCTGGCTCAAGGATGCGCTTCGGGTTCGGGTAGACCGCTTCGCTCAAGACGCGCGCAGCTAGCTCCATCGTGACCGGCATGCCGCTAAGG
>RFPZ01000073.1 GCA_009925905.1 Candidatus Aquidulcis frankliniae | reverse complement strand
CCAACCGGCGATGCGCGCCAGTGCGAACGTTGCGGGGAAGAGGTCAGGAACAAGGCCAACCCCCTGCAGCACGGCGGCGGCATAGAACTCGACATTCGTCTTCATCGCGCGGCCGGGCTTCATCTCCTCAAAGACCTTGAGGATCTTCTCTTCGGCACCGATCGCGAGTTCAAGCCAGGCTGGGCGCGTTGGCATTGCCTCGGCGACCTTTCGGAGTGCGGCGGCTCGCGGGTCATACGCTCGATACACGCGGTGGCCAAAGCCCATGATCAGCTCCTTACGTGAGAGCTTGCCGCGCGCCCAGTCTTCGGCACGATCAATGGAGCCGATCTCACCGAGCTGGCCAATCACCTCGGCGGGAGCACCGCCATGGAGTGGCCCCTTCATCGCGCCGACGGCGCCGCAGATTGCCGAAGCAATGTCTGACCGCGTTGCAATGATCACACGTGCGGTGAAGGTGCTCGCGTTTAGACCGTGCTCCGCACCCACCATCAGGTAGGCATCCAGCGCGCGTGCAGTTGCCGGATCGGGCTCCTTGTCGTGAAGCTGCTGCAAGAATGCGGCCGCGATACCAAGGCCAGGCTGCGGATCTACGGGCTCAAGTCCCTGTCGCAGTCGCGCGAATGCAGCGAGTGCCGATGGCGCAAACGCGGCAATGCGCTTCGCCTCGTCGGCGGTTGGTGGCCAGCCGAGTCGCTCTCCTGCGCCCCATACAGAGATGGCGGTGCGCAGCGCATCCATTGGATGGGCGTGGGCAGGGAGCAGTCGAAGTGCCGCGAGAACCGCTGGGGGAACCTTCTCAGGGGCGAGTTGTGCGTTCGGGTTCCACTCGCCGGTCAACAGGAGATCAAGAACGTTCGCGTAGTTCCCCTTGGTCACGACCTCTTCAATCGGATACCCGCGATACAGGAGTCGACCTGCCGCCCCGTCGACGTAGCCAACGGCGGTCTCGGCACCAACGACGCCGGCGAGACCTGGGCTGAATGGCTTCTCGGCGACCTTCTCGTCGCTCATCGTCGCGGGCGTCGATCTACGAATTCAAGTGCGAGCCGCAGGATCACCGAACCGAGCAGCGCCACGAAGACTGAACCGGTAAAGCCACCTGGGTCGCCGTAGCCGGCGCCCTTCGCGAGTGTTCCACCCACGATGCCGCCCAGGATGCCAACCAGAATGTTTGGGAGGCAGCCCCGCGCGGCGCGACCGCCGACAAGGAGTGATGAGAGCCCGCCAGCCAGGAGGCCGACGAACATCCAGCCGATCGGATCAAGGTCAAAAAAGCTCATCGGCGCGATCGTACGCCTGCTGGGAGAAACGCGCCGTCCGTGTCGCGCGGGTAGACTCGCCGCATGTCTGAAGGAGCACTCTCCGCACGTATTAGTGATGCGCCAGGCGATCCAATCTTTGGGATCGTTGAGCTCTTCCGTGCCGACCCGCGTCCACACAAGATCAACCTCGCCGCTGGTGTCTATATGGATGAGCAAGGCGTCACCCCGATCCTGCCGAGCGTCCGTGAGGCGGAAGAGCGGCTGCTCGCCTCGACAACCTCAAAGCTCTACGTGCCGATCGGGGGCGATCCTGTCTATCTGGCAGCGGCAAAGTCGCTCCTCTTCCGCCCCGCTGGTGGAGCCTGGGGAGAGATTGAGCCTGCTGCGGCCGACCGAGTGCAGATGATCCATACGCCCGGTGGCACTGGCGCTGTGCGACTTGCTGTCGATTTGGTTGCACGACTTCGCCCAAGCGCAGAGATCTGGGTAGGCGAACCAACCTGGCCGAATCACACGCAGATCATTGAGTCAGCGCGCATCACGGCGCGGCGTCACGACTGGATCAGCGACGATGCACGCTCGCTGAACACCAGTGCGCTCTTCGATGCAATCGCCGCAGCGAAGGGTGGCGACGCGATCATTCTCCATGGCGCATGCCATAACCCAACGGGGATTGATCCAACGCCAGGGCAGTGGAGCGAGATCGCTCAACAGATTGCGCACCGCGGCATCTTGCCGATCCTCGACTTTGCGTATCAGGGTTTCGGCGACGGGCTCATCGAAGATGCCGCATCACTGCGTGCGTTCTTGGCGACGGGATGCGAGGTGCTCGTCGCGAGTAGCTCCTCAAAGAACTTCGCCCTGTATAACGAGCGCGTCGGTAGCCTCGCAATTATTGGTGCCGATGCAGCAGCGGCCTCTTCTATTGCCACTCACGCGCGCATGGCGGTGCGCACCATGTGGTCAAACCCGCCGGCGCACGGTGGTGCGATCGTCGCAACCATCCTCGGCGATGCGGCACTGCGCGCACAATGGGAGGGCGAGGTCAGCGCGATGCGCACTCGCATCAAAGAGAGCCGTGCCACGTTTGCCGCTGCGCTCACCGCCGCTGGCGCTGGTGACTTCTCGTGCCTTCTCGAGCACCACGGCATGTTCTCGCTACTCGGTCTCACCGACGACCAACTGAAGCGCCTCCGCGACGACCACGCTGTCTACCTTGTCGCGCGTGGGCGCATCAACATGGCGGGCCTCTCCGCCGCGAAGATCCCGATCGTGGCCAAGGCGGTCGCCGCCGTCGTCTGAGCCACTCGTGCGGAGGAGAGCCAAACCCGACCAAATTGATCAGGAATTAGACCTCGTCACGATCACAAATTAACGCCGCGGGAATGGAAACTCCTACCGAGTTGTAGTACCGTGCGCGCATGGTTGCCCGCCGGCGTCGCCTGATCTCGCTGACCCTCTCTATCTCCTTGCTCGCGGCACTCTTTGCCGCCGTACCAGTGCAGCGGGTCTCCGCCTCAGATCCGAACACCTATCCCATTGCAATCGTCGCCGAAGGGGTGACCAGCGGCTCCTACATCGTTCCAGATGGCAATCCAGACGGTATCGTGCTCGGGGACGTGGCCTCAGAGTTCGGCTACAGCCTGCCGCTCCTTCTGGCGTCGAATACGGGGACTGGTTGGGGCGACTGCAACGTAGACGGCGACACAAGCGACGTTGGCGACTACGTGTGGCCGACCGTCGCCGCCGCGCGAGACGGGGCGGATTACACCTTCGCGCTGTGCGGTGGCGAGGAGATTCTCTTCCCGACCCTGATTGACGGGGCCGCAATCAGCGTCGTCGCTGGTGAGGGCGATGCAGCTGCCCCGAATGCCTGGAACGGCACCTCGATGATCTCGTCGATTACGGGCGCATCCGGAACCTTCGTGTGGGATGGCATGGACTACTTCGGCGAACTTGCCGATCCAGATGACGATGGAGTCAGCTTCGTTGATCGCGGCTACCCCGATGCGGCGGAGGGTACTGGTACCAAGGTCGTCGTCTCCGCCTCAGGGTACGGCGTGGCGGCCGTTGATCTTGAGCGCACCGGTTGGGACGGCACCCGTGTCCATTACACCATCGTCAAACTGAAGTCGAACGGGCGCCCGATGGAGGTAGTCAATGCCTTCGGCGGGCAAACGACCAACATCGTCGCCGACGGCGCGCCGTGCACCTTCTATGCCACCACCTCAACCTCGCCGTCGGTATGGCGCTCCTTCGATTGCGGCGGAACCTGGTCACCAGTCGTGCTCTCTTCAGATGAGCGTGCTGAGACCACGGGCAACGACGGCATCGAGGGGATGGATAAGAACTCGATCGTGACCGGCATCACGACCTCAGGTTGGCCGGGCGAAGTCGCCGTCATCATTCAAAGCAGGCTCTGGTTCAGCCGTGACTTCGGCACCACCTGGAACAGCTTTGATCTGAAGAGCTACACCCAGTCAGGATCGACCGCGCCGGTCGGCGTCGCGATGAGCGGCTCGTTTACGCCGTACTGGGCGCACGCCTACGACGAAGCGGATGCGATCCACTCGAGCTACCTCTTCTTGGTCGGGGGCCTGATTGGCGGTTCGTCTGGCCCACTGCAAGCGCTGACCGTCTACGCCACCGTCATGCCAACCGGCGACGAGTATTCAGTCGTCGACGACAACCTGACAGGGGTCGACAATGCGTGTGATGGTGTCGATCCAGCATCGTGCGAGTCCAAGGAGTTCAAGCCCGGACAGTTCATCGAGATTAACTCTGCCTCCAAGTCAAACATCGCTGGTGCACCCGACGGCACGAGAGGCAACTGGACTGGCTGGCTCTTCTCGGCGAAGGCTGGTGTCGACCATGTCTATGTCGCGACCCAGCAGGGAGCCACGGGCGGCGTGGTGATCGTCGAGCTGCCACAAGGTCTACCGCCCCTCATCGGGGACACACCTACCCGACAGGAGATCTTTACCACCGGCGACCTGCGAACGGCGCTGGCAAATCCCGCGAACTTCACCGTCTACGATGACACGGCGAGCCCCGAGGCACGAGCGTCGGCCACGATCTTCAAGGTGCTGAGTCCGTACCAAGACGAAGACGTTGACGGCTGCGCCGACTCAGAAGGGTGTGCGATGAGCCGCGACACCACACTTTCCGGCGGCCAGGCGGCGATGGACCTCATGGTCTTCGGTGGCCCGTCGGGGACGTTCGTTGACGGCGAGGCTGCGACCGACTATCAGGGACCGCGCTCCGTGGTCATCTGGGACCGGAGCACGAGTGGCCCAAACGCATCCACCGCTACGGTTCGCATCGCCTCGTGGATTACCGATAACAGCGCGGTTAGTTCAATTAGCGCGTACGACAACACCGACCACTGGGAGACGGCGGCGACGAACTTTGCACAGAATATCAATGCAGATGACACAGATGATGATGTTGACAACGGTGCCTCGGACCACGAGGTGCTGAACAATCTCTACTCGCGCAACGGCAACTCACAGGTCGGCGACGGCTGCAGCGAGGCGAGCGACGACTCCACGCCTGTTAGAGATGGCGCCATTGGTCAGGTGTCTGGAGGCGGGGACGCAGGGCTTGAGTGCGAGGGAAATCCGAATCGCCGCATGATGGCCTCGTGTGGCGAGAACACGACGCCGGCGGTCGGCTCGGTCGCGCCGATGTTCGGCATCAAGGATGCCGATGGGTTCGGCGCAACCGGCGGCGAGTACTTCGGCACAGTGGCAATGATTCGCAGCTGCATCGTGGCGCACGGGGTCAAGGTCGCGACGACCAGCGATATCGGCGGGGCGGTCGGCGCGGGGTTCGGCCACGTTCTAGTAATGGACGCGCCAGGTGCGAACAACAACACGGGCTCTGCCTTTGATGCTGGATTCAACTTCCAGTCTGGTTCAAACGGCAGTTCCGTCGTTCTCTCGGGTGACGGTGCGCGCGGTCTGGTGAAGGCAGCGACATGGA
>RFPZ01000072.1 GCA_009925905.1 Candidatus Aquidulcis frankliniae | reverse complement strand
AAATAATCGAGGAGCCGCTGATAGTGCGTGATCACCAACACACCGAGCTCTGGCGAGAGCATCGTGTTCACACCCTCAGCAACAATGCGCAGCGCATCAATGTCGAGGCCAGAGTCGGTCTCGTCAAGGATCGCCATTTCGGGCTTCAGTAGCGCCATCTGCAGCATCTCGAGGCGCTTCTTCTCACCGCCCGAGAATCCATCATTCACGTAACGCGTCATGAACGCCTCGTCCATCTTGAGTTGTGTGAGCTTCTCCTTGACGAGCTTGCGGAACTCGCCCATCGTCATGCCGCCCTTCACTGGGTCCGACGGATCGAACTCAGGATCGCGCACCAAGCCGGAGCGACGCGCATTCATTGCGGTGCGCAAGAAGCTTGCAACTGAGAGCCCAGGAATTGAGGTTGGATACTGGAAGGCAAGGAAGAGGCCGAGTCGCGCGCGCTGATCGGCGCTGTAGTCGAGAAGATTCTCGCCCTTCCACAACACACTTCCGGAAACGATCTCGTAGCTCGGGTGCCCCATTAGTGCGTAGCTGAGGGTCGTCTTGCCGGAACCGTTCGGCCCCATGATGGCGTGCACTTCGCCCGGCTTCACCGTGAGCGAGATCCCCTGAAGAATGTGCTTGCTTGGGTCGCTCGATGGTGCGACTACGAGATCCTTAATAACGAGGTGCGCGTTCTCACTCATGTTCGTCTCCTCTCTCAGTGCTTTGCTGAAACGGTCAGGGCGATCGGTGAACCGGGTGCGGCGAGGTCAGCGAGGGTGAACGAATCGAGCGCCTCGTTCACCGAGTCACGTACGCGACTCCAAAGCTGGGTCACGGTGCAGTTGCCGGCGCGGTTGCAGGAGCTCCCCTCTTCGGCGAGGCAGGCCATCGGCACGATTGGGCCCTCGAGCGCCTTCAGTACCGCACCCATGCGGACCTCGTTCGCCGGACGTGCGAGGCGGTAGCCACCGTGGGCGCCGCGCTGGCTGTCGATAATGCCCGCGTCGCGGAGGCCGCCAATGATCTGCTCCAGGTAGGCGCGGGGCAGATCTTCTTGTTCGGCAATATCGGTCAGCGAGACAGGCTCGCCGTGGTCCATACGGGCGAGGGCGACCATGAAGCGCACCCCATACTCGCCGCGCGTGCTGAACGCGACCGCACCGCTGCCATGCAGTCCGCGGGCGCCGGGTTCCTGGTGGTCGTTCACTGGGCCTCCTGGGGTCTATCTCCGACGCTTTTGGTCGGAGATAACGATAACCTAGCGCAATGAGTGCTGCTCTCACACCGCTTGATCGACTGCGCGCCCACCTCCCCAGTGGCTATCGCACGCGCCCCGCAGAGCTAGGCCGTGATGCCATGTCGATCTCAGCCCTGATCAATGCGTGCTCCAGCGAGATTGGATACCCGCTGATGACCAGCGAAGAGGACATGAAGGACGAGTTCACCGGAGAGGGAGTAGACCTGCTCGCTGACGTCGTTGTCATAGAAGACGTCTCAACCGAGAACTCGAGCCTGTCGGTCATTGCGTGGGGGATGGCGTGGAGAAACTCCAACAGCACGCCGGGTGTTTTTGTCTTCGGGAACGTGCATCCACACCACCAGCGGCGGGGGGTTGGCCGAGCAGTACTCTCCTGGTCTCTCGATCGTGCCGAGCAACTTCTCAGTGACCATCCGAACGGTGAGGTATTTGTACACCTTCCAGATGTTGATCAATCTGCGCGAAGATTGCTCGAATCCCACGGCGCTACGCCCATTCGATTCTACGCAGATATGCAACTGCGATTTGAGGATCGACGCACCACCGATGACGTGGAAGGCGTTGTGGTTCCTTACGGGTACAACGTGGTGCCGGCGACGGAGCTCAACTCGGAACTGTTGCGGCAGCTTCGGAATCACTGCTTTTCCGACCACTGGGGGTCATGGGACATTACTCCAGAGGGATGGCGCGACGTGCTGAGCGAAGGATCAATGCGACTGCAGAGTTCAGAGGTGGTGCTGAATAGAGACGGTGAGCCTGTCGCGCTACAACTAACTTCAGAATTTCCACAAGATGCTTCGACGGTTGGACATGTTCGATGGATCGGACATCTGGGAGTTCACCGTGCTCATCGCCGACGTGGACTGGCAGCGATGCTCATTGAACGCCACCTTCGGGCGGCCAAGCGCGATGGCTACGAAGGTTCCATGCTCGGCGTAGATACTGAGTCGCTCACCGATGCGAACACCCTGTATGAAAAGATCGGTTACCGACGACGTGGTGGGAGTGTTCGCTATCGAATTCCGCGCGACCCGAGGAGAATCCTCAACCGCAGTTAGTCGCGAACGGGCGTCTGCGAAACGGATCGTGTTGCCGACGCTTCCAGTTTCTCCGCCTGACGCGCGAGCAGCCAGAGCAGGTCGGCAAGGCGATTTAAATACGCCAAGAGATGTTCACCCGGGAGTAGGCCTTCGCGGCCGAGCGTCACGCACCAACGCTCTGCACGACGAATGATCGTTCGCGCTAGCTCAATCGCGGATGACGCTTTGCTTGACCCTGGAATCACGAAGTCCTTTGGGAATTCGATGACTGCTTCGGTAGAAGCAAGCAAGGTGTTGATGCGCGCCAACATCTTTGGCGACACTTTGGTGCGCCCCTCTTCGAGTCTGTTCCAGGCGTCGGGGTTCGTGGCGAGTTCGGCGCCGACAACAAAGAGGTCGCCGGTGGCGACCTTGCTTGGCGGCAGTTTCAGTTCGTCACTCACCAGGCGAGACCGGCATCTTTCGGATCCCAGCGCTCGGCGAGTAGCGTGACCTTCACCGGATGTTCGAGCACCGATTCGGCCGCCTCTTTCACCTGCGCGAGCATTGAGCCGGCGTATGGGCAGAATGGCGTGGTGAGGATCATCTTCACTTCGGATTCGGTCTCGCCCACAAGCACCTGGCGAATGAGTGCGAGCTCCACCACGTTCATGCCGATCTCGGGATCAACAACGGAACGCAGTGCGTCAAGGATCGCGAGCTCGGTGGCGCGCTTCTGTGCGTCAAACGGCGTAGGTGCGGCGAGCGTCTCTTCCGTCACGCGAGGGCCAACTCTGCAGGGGTGAGGCCTGGCCCCTTGAGCTCTCCATTGGCGTCGAAGAATTCGGCGTAGTGCTCGCGATTCGCCGCGGCAAATTCATATGCCCGAGCAATGCCTACAATGCGCAGCTCTGGCATCTCCTTCAGGAGTCGTGCGCCGTCGAATCCTTCGGCGCGCAATTGAAGGAGGCGACGCACCGTAAGGCGTGTTCCGTACAGGAATGGTTCGCCGTTCATCACGAGCGGATCGGTGTGCACCCACTTGATGGTCATGGTTACGCCCCCTTATAGATGGCGGCGAGGATGCGATTGCGCTTGCGCATGTCGCCACCAAGGCGGCGGTGCCACTTCAGCACGGCGATACCTTCGAGGAGTGTGCGGTCTGCGAATGCAGCCGCCTCACCCGCGAGCACCGTGGCAACGGCGATGCGCAGCCCTTCGTAGAGATCGGTGACGTCATCCATAGAGATGCGGCGGCGGCGCCAGGTTGGGGTGGCGTGTTCGGTGAAGGTCTTGAGCGGATTGATACTGCCCGAAGCAACGCTCACCGATAGCTTCTCCAGCACCACCTGTGCATCACGCATGAGGTGGCGCAGGCCGATGTCGCCAACGCGGTCGCGGAGCTCACCCCCTTGGCAGGACTGCGCTTTCGGTTAAGGGCGTGATCTTCATGCTCGCTCGCCGCCTTGCGGGCGGCGTCAATGGCCGCCTGCAGCGCACTCGCGCCACCTGCTAAGCCGTGCGGCGCCTCAAACAAGTGATCGGGAAGGCCCGCCTTCTCATCTTTGGCGCGCGCCTTCGTCTCACCAAGGAAGGGCATGCCGAGTCGCTCGACTGCGTCGAGTGAGGCGCGCAGCACCGCACCCTTCGCTGCCACTACGGCTCGCACCTCGTCGGCCTCCTCACCCTCGCTGATCTGTCGGCCGCGCAGCGGCTGCGCGATGCGCCCCACGTCGAGCCAAGCTTGGTGATAGCGATCCATCTGTCCCCACGCCGACGACAAGAGCGCGTCGCTTGCGGCAAGCCAGGTGTTCAACGCTGCTCGCGACGGCGCGCGTGCAATGCGATCGCCCTGGTCGATCAGGTCTTGGGTCTGACGAATGAGATCGTCACGCTTCATGCGCGGTTAGCGATCGCCAGCGGCGCGGTCGTTTTTAGCGAATGCGGTTAGCTCCGCTCGACAGGCTTCGTGTGCCTTAGCGACTTGACGTTCGAGCCAGCCAGACATGCGCGGCGAATCTTCGAGCGTCACCACTGGACCTTGATCGCCATCTTCGACAATGAACCCCGTCGTTGTACGGAAGTCGCTGAACCAGTTCGCCTGTAGCTGCAGCAGCTCGTCGACCACCACGCGGCGCTCAAAGAGCCAATCAAGGTGTGCAGCGTTCAGCGCATCGGCAATATCGGCGAGTCGTTCGCGCTCACCACGAGGACGACCCAACATGAGTGTGGCAACACGAACTGCGGTGAACGGCGAGCGTGCTTCGGCAATCACCGGCGGCCATGGGAGCGGGAGCGTGGCGTTGTCAGGCTTACTCATGACCAGCAGTATCGCACCGCTCACCGAGAAGAGTTAGAGCAGCTCTCCGTGTGCCGCGGCGCTCGGCTCACCCTCTTTCGGGCGTGGCTCAGTGCCTGCTGGGAGCACCTCAAGTGGCGCACGTGATGTCCCTTCAACGGCACCGCCGATGCCGAGCGGCTGCCACTTTGACGGATCCTGCAGACGGTGCGCCTCGGTGTTGCCGCGGCTGTGCATTTCGGCGTGACCCTTCGGCTCGATCCACATCTCGTGACCGGCAAGCAGGCCGAACACTCCCTCTTGACCTGGCTCAGGGCGTGCGGCACGGCAATCAACACACTTGGTGGCGTCGTGACGCGTGTAGTGCTCTGGCTCTTCGTAGGTGCTGATATATCCCTCGTAGTTGCGCAGCACGACCTTGTGGTCGCTGTACGAGATCAAGTAGTTCGGCATCACCGGAATCTTGCCGCCACCACCTGGGGAGTCGATCACGTACGTTGGCACCGCGTAGCCGCTGGTATGGCCGCGCAGACCCTCAATAATCTCGAGCCCCTTGCCGACTGGCGTACGGAAGTGGCCAGAACCTTCGACCAGGTCGCACTGATAGATGTAGTACGGGCGGATGCGATTCTCAACGAGCTTGTGCACCAGCTTGCGCATGATGTGCACGCAGTCGTTGACGCCCGCAAGCAGCACCGACTGATTACCGACCGGAATGCCAGCGCGCGTGAGTTTGTCAACGGCGCGCGATACCTCTGGTGTGATCTCCTGCGCATGATTGAAGTGCAGGTTCATCCAGAGTGGGTGGTACTTGGCGAGCATCTCGCAGAGCTCGTCATCGATGCGCTGCGGCATGAAGACCGGCACGCGCGAACCGATGCGAATGATCTCAATATGCGGAATGTCGCGCAGGCCGCGCAGGATCTTCTCAAAGAGCTTTGGTGCAAGGGTGAGTCCGTCGCCACCGCTAATCAGCACATCACGTACCTGTGGGGTGCGGCGCAGGTACTCGAGCTGTGCCTCGTGATCCTTGCTGTTGAAGTTCTGCGTTGGGTCGCCCACGATACGGCTGCGTGTGCAGTAGCGGCAGTACGAGGCGCACTGCGTGGTCACGAGC
>RFPZ01000071.1 GCA_009925905.1 Candidatus Aquidulcis frankliniae | reverse complement strand
GCCATGGCGAAGACACCAGTCAAGACAGCGTCCTCCCCTGCCCCAAAAGAGAAGGCGCTCCCCTCTGGAACCACGCTCGCCTCTAACCGCAAGGCCTCGTACGAGTACGAGATCGTGGATCGCTACGAAGCCGGAATCGTTCTCTCGGGGACCGAAATCAAGTCGATTCGCGCCGGCAAAGCGGATATAGGTGATGCCTATGTTCGCCTCGAGGCGGGTGAGGGTCGCCTGATCGGCATGCACATCGCCGAATGGCCGGGCGCGGCTAGCCAGAACCACGAGCCGAAGCGGGTTCGGCGCCTCTTGCTCCACAAGTCCGAGATCATCGCCATCGGGACCAAGGTCAAGACCAAAGGGCTCACACTGATCCCGCTGCGCCTCTACCTTTCGCGCGGTCGCTGCAAGGTGGAGATAGGCCTTGGGCGCGGCAAGAAGGCCTTTGACAAACGCGCGGCGATAGCCGATCGCGAAGGGCGACGTGAAGCAGAGCGTCAGCTCGGGGACTGGAAGCGCGGCGAGTAGGTTCTCCGCTACTAGTAATCGCAATCCGCGCGCGGTATCATTCCCCCCTTGGGGATGCGTGGTTTCGACGGAAATCCGCACCTTGGGAACGCGAGTCGAGGTTGCTATCAGGCCTCGTTAAACCGGTAGCAAAAAGAAGTAACTGGCAATCGCCAGCCTGCTCTCGCCCTCGCTGCCTAAGGCAGTACGGTGAGCGTGGAAGCGGCCCCCGCTTCGCGGGTCGTGGAAGCGTCATTAAGCGAAGCTGCGGTGATGACGAGCGACGCATAGTCATCGCGTAAGCCCGATTTAGGGACATGTATCTCGGTTGAGGGTCGATCCGGCCTGTGGGAGCGCCTCAACTTAGACTAAACCGCAGGACACGCTCGTAGTGGTCTCAAGGAAGGCTTTTCGGACGAGGAGTTCGACTCTCCTCCATCTCCACCAAATCTCACTCGTCGCGCCGTCGGCGCGCGCTAAGCGATCTCCGCGAGGCGTGCTTTTGCCAACCCGAGCAAGAGTTTCTCGTCGATCTCCCAGTCGTTGGGGATCGTGATCGTGTGCTTTAGTACTCGGTACCCATTCAGCTTTGGAGTAAAGGTGTCGATGACCGCCTTGCTAAACGGGTTGATCAACAGGTACTTTGCTGATGCTGATGCGCCAAACACATACTCTGTTCCCTTGCGCAACATTGGCTGATTCCAGGCAATCACAAACTCAAGCGCCGGATACTTTGTGCGCAGCACCTTAAACATCGCGCGCATGGTGCGCGCCTGCTGTGGATCAATGCTCTTGAAGTAGTCAGTTGGTGTTTCATGCCGGCGCGTTGTCGTTGAGCCGCGTGAGAACATCACCAACGCGTTGGCGTGCGCTTGCGAGAAACCGTAGGTCTCTCGCAGGTGCGCAATCTGTTCTGGGTAGCGCTTCCCTGCAATGGTCTTCATGAGAGCGAACCAGTACTTCATTGGTTCGCCATACCGCTTCTCAATTGCAGGGAAGTGCGCTTCCCGTTTTGGATCTTTTGTCGGCATGGTCGCCGAGTGGGCGATCAGGCCGGAATAACAACGACGCGGCGCTCTGGCTCTTCGCCCGCCGACTCCGTCGCAATGCCGTCCATCTCCTGAAGCTCAACGTGAATCCAGCGGCGCTCCAGCGCCGTCATTGGCTCAAGCTGCACGGCGCGGCCGGTCTCCTTGACGCGGTCTGCCGCCTTGCGCGCAAGTGCGCGAAGCTGTGCCTCACGTCGACCTCGATACTCCTCGATGTCGACGGTGACGCGCGCCCACTCACCCATCTTGCGGCTGAGCATCAGGTTGACCAGGTGCTGGATCGCCTGCAGTCGCTCACCGCGACCACCGATAAGGCTGTTCAACTCATCAACCGCCTCTGGTGAGGTGCCAGCAACGTTCAACACGGTGTCAGCACCAGTTCCAGTGGTGCGCACTTCGGCCTCAAAGCCGAGGTGCTTCACCAGCGTCTCAAGGATCTCCTTGCCGCCGCTGATCATCTCTGGCGTCGTCTCGCTGCGCTCGCGTCGCTCTCGTGGCTCGCGATCCTCACGTGGTGCGCGCTCAGGGCGCGGTGCACGCTCTGGTCGTGGCCCACGATCGCCGCGTGGCGCTGGTCGTGCTGCAGCCTGCGGCGCAGCGGCTCGTGAAACTGGTGCGTCGCGACGTGGTGCCGGTCGTGGCCCGCGCTCTTCACGAACAGGTGCTGGTGCCGGTCGGCTTGGCTCTCCGGCACGCTTTGGTGCGGCGCCGCCAAGTGCGCTGATTGGCGCAGCAACGATGCGAGCAGGCTCAGCGCCCATGCCGAGCACGCCACGTGACCCTGGCGCAATGATCTCGAAATCGAGATCGCCGATGCCAACCTTGAATGCCTCACACGCACCCTTCAGTGCCTCTTCAACGCTCTTGCCGGTGAACTCCTGATATGCGCTCTCGTTCGCCATTACCTACTCCCTCGTCGACCAT
Organism: Candidatus Aquidulcis frankliniae; assembly: GCA_009925905.1. GTDB lineage: Bacteria > Chloroflexota > Limnocylindria > Limnocylindrales > Limnocylindraceae > Limnocylindrus > Limnocylindrus frankliniae. Next base: position 3,222 of record RFPZ01000071.1, on the reverse strand, counting down.
GTCGGTCGCGCTTCTTTGCCGAACGGATCGTGGCGGCCGCTGATGCGGCGCGATCAAGCTCCGTTCGCTCGTGTGGAACCACCGCTTCCCCAGCAACATCCGGAACTGATTCCGGCATCGCCACTGGGAACCTCGGGGCATGGTTAACGGCAAAGGCGGGCGTCCAGCCGAAGAGCGGGAAGAGCCCACCGAAACCGAGGATCAAGTACTGCTGACCGATCGAGAACAGCGTGGACGAGATCCAGTAAATGAACAGGCCGGCAGGGAGAATCCCGCCGTACAGTACCGAGATGAGTGGCAGGAGCACCATGGTCTGACCCTGTGCACCTGACATTGGGTCGCTCTTTGACGCATTTGGATTGATGACCATGCGCGTCTGAACAACCTGAAGTAGTGCGCTGATGATTGCGAGAATCGAAACGCCGAACCCGGCAACATCAACAACAGACGGCAGCGACGCGTTGAGCCCACCAAGCCACGGCACGGTCGCCTCAATGCATGGCTTCATGTTGTCGTACGCCGCGGTGCCAAGACCATTCGCGCACACCAAACCGACTGCGTCACCAACGTTGAATCCGAAGACGCTCAACATAGCTGTAGGGTCTGGATTCGTGAGCCCATTCGAGATCACGGTGTACATCGGAATCAACACGATGAATTGCAGCAAGGTTGGAAGGCAGCCCCCGAACGGGCTGACGCCACGCGACTTGTAGAGCTCCATCTGTGCCTGCTGAATCTTGACCTTGTCGCCCTTATAGCGACGCTGGATCTCGGCCACCTCAGGCGCAAGAAGTTGGGTGCGCTTCTGCGAAACCAACTGCTTGCGATAGGGCGAGATCAAAATGACGCGGATGATGAGCGTCAGGATCAGAATTGAAATGCCGATATCGCCGGTGAGGCGGTCGAGCAGCACTAGTCCAATGAAGAGCGCTTGGAAGATCGGCGTAAAGATCCAGGCGAGCAAGCTGAACGGATCCGCACCTGGCGCAGCAGGTACGAGTGGGGGGTGTGGCGTCGGGCTAACACTTGCAGTTGCGCCAGCGCCGCCGCAAGCGGCCACCATCAACGCGACGATGCCGAGCAGTGCAACGGCTTTCACTGCGCGGCGGCTCATCGGACCGGGTCCAATCCACCAGCGTTGAGTGGCGAGCAGCGCGCGATCCGCTTCGCCCCCATCCATGAACCTTTCAGTAGTCCGTACTTCACGATCGCCTCCTCTGTATAGCGCGAGCAGCTCGGCTCGAAACGGCAGCTCGACGGGAGCCAAAAGAACACCACGCGGTATGCCTTGATCAACAGCGTTCCAGCGAGGGCGGGTACGCCAACGATGCGGCGCAGCGTGTTCATGCCGGAACCTCAACGAGTCGCGCGCGACGCAGGCACTCAGTGAGCGCGGCTCGCAGCTCTGCGCTCGTCGCAGTGCTTGCTGCAACGCGAACGCCGATCAGGATCTCTGCGCCTGGGCGCACCTGCGGCGCGAGCTCACGCGCGATGCTCTTGAGTCGGCGGCGGATGCGGTTGCGCACTACGGCGTTCCCGACCTTGCGGCTCGTTGCAATGCCGAGGCGAAGCGAAGCAGTGTTCTCTGTGGCGGCAACGGTGCGGTGGCGAACGCCGAGCAGCGGCGTGGTAACGCCGGGTGCGGCGCTCAGCGCGGCGAAATCAGAGGGTGTGCGCAACATGTCGATGCTCCTGGGGCGCGTACGCGCCGCCTTGATCAGACGGTGAGGCGCTTGCGACCGCGTGCGCGGCGTCGGGCCAAAACCCGGCGGCCGGACGTTGTCGACATGCGCTTACGGAATCCGTGCTCGCGGAACCGCTGGCGCTTCTTGGGCTGATACGTTCGCTTCATTGGTATCGCTCCGATCCGGTGGTCTCAAGTGCCACGGTTGCCGACTTCGGCAGTGGCCCCAGAGGGGTTCTTCCTGGTTTTCACTCAGGCCGCGAAGAGGGCGGTTCTGAGAGGGGAAGTATCGTTCCTTGAAGGCGGCGGTGTCAATTGCCGCCCCTGTAACGGGGATTTAGCCAGATACCCCTGGGGGGTATCAAAAATCGGGGTGAGGCGGGGCTTGCAGGAACTGCGGCGGGTGCTATTCTCCGCCTCCCCACAAAGGGCCCGAGCGACATCACACCGTCGGTTGGTCTCTTCTTCGGGGCTGTGGGAGGGGCAGGCGCGAGCCGGTCAGCACAGACTCAATCTTGCATCAGGGTGGTATCGCTGACTCCTCGGCGACCCCACCCTTCTGCCGCAGTGTTGGTGGCGCACACCAACGGAACAAAGGGGGCGCTGCGGAATGGATCGACGACAGGTCTGGCGCGCGGTCCTCGGAGAGCTGGAGATCAGCCTTTCGCAGGCAACCTTTGAGACCTGGTTCCGTCGGACCGCACTCCTCCGTGTCGATGAATCAACTGCCACCTTTGTTCTCGGCGTGCCGTCTGGATTTGCAAAAGATTGGGTTGATGAGCGATATCGCTCCCTGATCGCACAGACACTCGCGAAGGTTGTTGGATATAGCGTCACGCTCTCTGTTGAAGTGGTCAGTGACTCTGAGCTCGACGCACACGGTGCACTCACCGCAAAGGGGAAGGGTGTTGTTGCAGCCGACGTGGCCCCACGCGCTGCAGCATCACAAGAGAGCGTGCGTATCGTTGATCGTGATTCGTCAACGCGCGCAACGAACCTGAACGCTCGCTACACATTTGCCACATATGTTGTCGGCGCTGCTAATCGGCTCGCACACGCAGCTTCGCTCTCCGTTTCTGAGCGACCAGGTGGCGCATACAATCCACTCTTCCTGTACGGCGGCACTGGCCTCGGTAAGACGCACTTGTTGCACGCGATTGGGAACGCAGTTGCTGAGCGTTCGCCGAAGCGCCAGGTGCTCTACATCACCGGCGAGGCGTTCACGAATGAATTCATCACCAGTATTCAGCAGGGTGGCGCCGAGGCGTTCCGTTCGCGCTTCCGCAAGATTGATGTGCTCCTCATCGATGACATTCAGTTCCTCGCCGATAAAGAGCGCACGCAAGAAGAGTTCTTCCACACGTTCAACGCACTGCACTCTGCCGGTAAGCAGATCGTGTTGACGTCGGACCGCACACCGAAAGAGATCTCGTTGCTTGAAGAGCGTCTGCGCTCGCGATTTGAGTGGGGCCTTATCGCCGACATTTCGTCACCAGATCTCGAAACACGAATTGCAATCTTGCGCGCAAAGGCGGAAG
>RFPZ01000008.1 GCA_009925905.1 Candidatus Aquidulcis frankliniae | reverse complement strand
ACGCTGTTACCCATTCGTCGACTCATCTGATTCGCTGATGCCGCGACCGACAAGTTGCACAAAGACCTCTTCAAGCGTTGGCTCACTCTTGGAGATCTCCTGCAGATGCGCTCCGCTGGCGGCGAGCGCACTAATGACGCCACCGAGTGCAGCATCTTCCCTGAGACCGATCGCCAGTCGTAAGGTCGGTGAGCCGACACCAGAGGCGTCGCTACCGTCGGCATCTCGAGCGGCGACGGAGAGTACGCCCGGGAGTGCGCGCAACGAATCCAATGACATTGAGCCAGGGAGTGCATCAATCCCGACGATAAAGAGCGCGTCTTTCTGCACCATGCGCTTCAACTCCGTTGGAGTGCCTTGCGCCAGGATGCGACCGTGGTCGACGATGGCGATGCGATCACACATCTCATCGGCCTCCGCCATGTAGTGCGTGGTCAACAGAACGGTACGACCAGGCTGCTCCGCTTGGAAGGCGCGCACGCGGTCGCGAACATCACGCGCGGCCGAGACATCTAGGCCAATCGTTGGCTCATCGAGGAAGAGGATCCATGGATCGTTCAAGAACGATCGGGCAAAGTTCAACTTCTGTCGCTGCCCTGTGGAGAGCGCGCTGATCTTCCGATCGCGAATCTCGTCGATTCCGAAGGAGGCGAGCTGGGCATCAACCTTTGCCATCCCCTCGCGATACGGCAGACCGTAGAACTGCGCGAACATCGCCAACTGCTCGCGAACCGTCAACAGTCCGTACCCAGAAAAGTCACCACCAGCGACAAGGTTCATGATCCGACGCACGCGTGCCGTCTCGGTGACCACATCGAGGCCAAAGATTGAGGCAGAGCCGGTGCTCGGAAGGAGAAGGGTGCTCAGGATTTTGATCAGCGTGCTCTTTCCCGCGCCATTCGGGCCGAGCACCCCGAAGAGCTCGCCAGGCTCAATGCGCAGGTCGATGCCGTCCAGCGCCGTGACGGGGCCGCCCTTCGCCTGAAAGACGCGGCCGATTCCCGTCGCGTGAACGGCGGCAGGCGCGATCAATCCAGACATAACTCCTCCTCTAGCGGGTAGCGCTACGTTGCCACTCGGTTGCAACGGCGCACGAGGAGTGAGTCTACAATCTCCTTGCAGCACCGAGGCGCACGTGAGCAACTCCGCGCCAACGGCCCACCTGCCTATTGATGGATGGAGAGACCCATGGATCAGCGCCTCGACCAGTCAGCCGTCACCACAATCCGCACCCTCGCCATTGATACGGTGCAGGCGGCAAACAGTGGACACCCGGGCGCACCGATGGGCTGCGCACCGATGGCACACACCATCTGGTCGCGACACCTGCGCCATGCACCTTCGACGCCGAGCTGGTTCAATCGCGACCGCTTCGTTCTCTCTAACGGGCATGCCAGCGCACTCCTCTACTCGCTCATTCATCTGGCCGGCTACGGCCTCACCCTCGACGACCTCAAGGCGTTCCGCCAGTGGGGCTCACTCACTCCAGGGCACCCTGAGTTCGGACTGACCGCAGGCGTTGAGGCCACTACCGGTCCACTCGGACAGGGGTTCGCGAATGGCGTTGGGATGGCCATCGCTGAGCGACGCCTCGCCGAAGAGTTCAATCGCCCAGGGCACAACATCATTGATCACCGTGTGTACGCGATCGTCTCCGACGGCGACCTACAGGAAGGGATCGCCTCCGAGGCGGCGTCGCTCGCGGGGCACTTGAAGCTCAGCAAACTGATCTACCTCTGGGATGACAACCTCATTCAGCTCGACGGACCAACCTCGACCGCCTGGTCCGAGGATGTACTGAAGCGCTTTGATGCCTACGGCTGGCACACCGCACGCGTCGAAGATGGCAATGACATTGAGGCCATCGATCGCGCTATTGATTGGGCGATCGCCGATGAGCGACCGAGCCTGATCGCGGTACGCACCGTGATCGGCTTCGGTTCACCAAACAAGGCGGGGAGCCAGAAGTCGCACGGCTCACCGCTCGGACCAGATGAGGTGAAGCTCACCAAGGCCGCCTACGGAGTGGACCCAGACGCCACCTTCGCGGTTCCAGCCGATGTCGCCGCCCTCTATAAGGAACGCAGCGACCATGGTGCACGGCTGGTTGCCGAGCATGCAAAGCAGCTCCTTGCCTACGCCACTGCTTACCCGGCCGAAGCAGCGGAGCTTCAGCGCCGCATGGCAGGAACGCTCCCCGCCGGCTGGGAGAGCGCTCTGCCGAAATACGAACTCGGCGGCGATGCACCAACGCGCAACGTCAGCCAGTCGAGCATTGCAGCTCTTGGTGGCGTGCTTCCAGAGTTGATCGGTGGTAGCGCCGACCTCTCGGAATCAAACCTCACTGACATTCACGGTGGCGGCAAGTTCACCGCTACGGAGTCAGGCCGCAACATTAGCTATGGCGTGCGCGAGCATGCCATGGGCGCGATTGCGAACGGCATTTCGTATCACGGTGGGCTAATCCCCTTCGTTGCAACATTCCTAACGTTCAGCGACTACCTGCGTGGCGCGTTGCGCCTCGCGGCGCTTGCAAATCTCGGCAGCATTTTCGTCTTTACCCATGACTCCATCGGCCTCGGCGAAGATGGACCAACCCATCAGCCAGTTGAACATTACGCGGCGCTTCGCGCTATTCCGAATGTGCGCTTCTTCCGACCTGGAGATCCAAACGAAGCCGCTGTCGCGTGGGGCGTTGCCGTTAAGCGACGACATGCACCAACGGTGCTCGCCTTCACACGCCAGAAGTTGCCAGTTCTCGCCGGCTCCATTACTGGAGCCACAGCGGGCGTACGACGTGGCGCGTATGTGCTTCGTGAGGCAACTGGTGACGCGAAGTTGATCTTGATTTCGACCGGCTCCGAGTTGCACCTTGCGGTTGCGGCGGCGGAGCAGCTCGAGGCTGCTGGCACACCTACCCGCGTCGTCTCGATGCCGTGCCCTGAGCTCTTCGGTGAGCAGGATGCGGCATACCGCGAGTCGGTACTGCCAGCTGCGCTGCGTGCGCGCGTCGCCATTGAGGCCGGCGTGAGCCTCGGCTGGGACCGCTGGTCTGGCACCGACGGCGCCATTATTGCGATGGACCGCTTTGGCGCATCGGCCCCAGCACCAACGCTCTTCAAGGAGTTCGGCTTCACCCCAGAGCGCATCGTCGAGGTTGCCAAGGGCGTGCTCGCGGGCACGGTGCATGGCGTTGTTCCAACGCCGCACCTGCACGACGGACATCAGGTTCGCTGAGGTGGCTCGCCGCCTCGCCGTTGCCGCAGACCATGCCGGTGCCGCACTAAAGGCGGCAATCGTCACTCGGATTGCTGAGGTCGCACCCGACTGGAGCGTCGCAGACCTTGGTGGCGATGGGAGTGACCCGACCGACGACTATCCCGACTCCGCCCGTGCCGTTGCTGAGCGCATGATCGCTGGCCAGGCTGATCGTGGCCTGGTGATCTGTGGTTCAGGAATCGGGGTCACGATTGCCGCGAATAAGTTCAACGGCATTCGCGCCTCCATCGCTCATGATCCAGCGTCGGCTCGCCAGGGGGTGGTGCACGACGATATGAACGTGCTCGCCTTCGGCGCAAACCTCATCACTCTTGAGACGGCGCTCGAAACGCTCGCAGCCTTCTTACAGTCCGAACCGAGTAGTGAAGAGCGATACCTCCGCCGCACGGCAAAGGTCGCCGATATTGAAGAGGAGCAGTCATGAGCAGCGAACTACGACTTCCATTCCGCGCGCGCATCGGCCGAGCCTCAGACCTTGCAGCTATTGAGAGCACGTTTGACCGTGCTCGCGCCGGCGAGTGGGCCGTACGACTTGCGGCGCGCGATGCAACCCTCTGGAGCACCGATGCTGAGGTGCAAGAGAAGATCGCACATCGTCTCGGCTGGCTTGATGCTCCTGAGCACTTCACCACAGAGATCCCATCGCTTGAGGCGTTCGGCGACGCACCCGTAACGGGTGCCACTACACGGGTAAAGGACTTTGTCGTTGCAGGAATGGGTGGCTCGTCGCTCGCGCCAGAGGTGCTTGCGCGTGCATTCGCCGACATCACCGACTGGGGCAAGGCACGCATCTGCGATTCAACCGACCCAGAGGCGGTGCGCAGCGCTGTCGCTGGCCTCAGCCCAGAGAGCAGCTACTACCTGCTGGCGAGCAAGTCCGGGACCACAACCGAGACGCTCTCGTTCGCGGCATACGCGTATGACCTCAACAAGCAGCAACTCGCCGCAAAGGGTCTTCCGCAGGATCCAACTGCGAACTTTGCCGCCATCAGTGATCCGTCACCATGCGTTGATGGCATCACCAAGGTGGTCGATACGAGCCGCCTCTTCTTAAACCCAGCCGATATCGGCGGACGCTACTCCGCGCTCAGCTTCGTTGGCCTTGTACCTGCTGCGCTCCTCGGCATCGACCTTGATCCACTCCTCGCATCAGGAAACGCAGCCATTGCGCAGAGCCGCGATCCAGAACCAGCAGGGAACCATGCGCTCGCCCTCGGATGCATCATGGGCGCGTTGGCACGCGAGGGTCGCGACAAGATGACGCTCATCGTTGATGAACCAATTGATGGGTTCGGCGCCTGGGCGGAGCAACTCGTCGCCGAGAGCACCGGGAAACACGGCGTAGGGGTAGTTCCCGTCGACGGCGAGCCACTCGGCGCCGTGAGCACCTATGGTGACGACCGACTCTTTGTGCGCATCAAGTTGGACGGCGGAGTCGCACCGCGCTGCGCTGATGGTTCTGCCGTTGACGCACGTCTTGATGCCCTCGCAGCCGCTGGGCATCCAGTACTGGAGTGGGCCCTCAGCGATCGCATCGATCTTGGTGGAGAGTTCGTGCGCTGGGAGGTGGCGACCGCCTTCGCTGGCGCCGTGCTCAATATCAATCCATTTGACGAGCCAAATGTCACCGAGTCAAAAACAAATACGGCGAATGTGCTCGCAGAACTTGCGGCAAAGGGCGCACTCCCAGAGTTGCCTGCCAAGTGCTCGGCAGAGGGCCTGCAGCTTTGGGTTGACGACGCACTGCCAGCAGCGTTCGCCGACGATGCGGAGCGGCTCATCGCTGGCCAACTTGATCGACTTGGCGCACGCGGCTACATCGGCATCCAGGCGTACATCGCTAGCACGCCAGAGCGCACCGCGGCGCTGACCAAGCTGCGCCTCGCTCTCCGCAACGCAACGGGGCGAGCCACTACCGTTGGCATCGGGCCACGCTTCCTGCACTCCACCGGACAGCTCCATAAGGGTGGGGCGCCGATCGGCTGGTTCCTGCAGATCGTGGCTGGGCACCCGCGCGACCTCGCCATTCCAGGGCGGCCGTACAGCTTCGGCCAGCTCATTGACGCTCAGGCTCTCGGCGATGTGCGCTCACTGGCAGACCACGGGCTCCCGGTGCTGCGGGTGCATCTGGGCGACGATCCAGACGAAGGGCTCACGCGCCTGACGGCGCTCATCGAACGGGTGCTCGCAGTTCGCTAGCATCGGGAAGTACAACGACCAATAGTGAAGGGGGAGATCATGCAGATCGGATTTATCGGCCTCGGCAAAATGGGCGCGAACATGGTGAAGCGACTGGTCCGCAACGGCCACGAAGTCGCGATTTGGAACCGGTCCCGAGAGAAGACCGATGAGGTCGCCAAGGAGGGCGCAAAGGCCACCTACACCGTTAAGGAGCTGGTCGACAGCCTGACCTCCCCGAAGCGCGTCTGGGTCATGGTGCCAAGCGGCGATGCGACCGAGGCGATGATCGATGAGCTGATTCCGCTCCTTGCCAAGGGCGACACCATCATCGACGGCGGCAACTCCAACTTCCACGACACCATTCGCCGACACGAGAAGCTCGCCGGTCACGGCATTCACTTCATCGACGCTGGAACTTCGGGCGGCGTATGGGGCCTGGAGAACGGCTACTGCATGATGGTCGGCGGCGACGCTGAGCCAGTGAAGGCGCTCGAGCCAATCTTCACCACCCTCGCACCAAAGGATGGATACATGCACTGCGGCGGCTCTGGCGCCGGCCACTACGTAAAGATGGTGCACAACGGCATCGAGTACGGAATGATGCAGTCGTACGCAGAGGGGTTCGAGATCCTCGCAAAGTCGCGCTACGACCTTGACCTCGCCAAGGTAAGCGACCTCTGGATGCAGGGTTCGGTCGTCCGCAGCTGGCTCCTTGAGCTGGCTGCGCGTGCGTTCCGCGCAGAAGGGAGCGACCTCAAGGGAATCAAGGGCTGGGTCGCCGACTCCGGCGAAGGTCGCTGGACGGTGCAGGAGGCGATCGACCTCGATGTGCCAGCGCCACTCATCACCCTCTCGCTACTGACGCGCTTCCGTTCGCGACAGGACGACTCGTATTCGGCAAAGGTCCTCGCCGCGCTGCGCAATCAGTTCGGTGGCCACTCGGTGAAGTCGGAGTGAGTCCGCAATCTCCCGCTGAGGGACACGCAACAATTCGTGAACTGCGGCTCGGCCGCAAGACACGAAAGCCTGCTGCGAAGAGAGGGGCGAAGAATCCCCTCCGTGCGGGACTTCGCATTGAGCGCGTTCCCGATCCACATGTCGTGGTCCTCTTCGGAGCAACGGGCGACCTGGCGCACCGCAAGGTCGTGCCAGCGCTCTTTCACCTCTGGGTTGGCAACCTGCTTCCAGAGCGATTCGCGCTCGTATGCTTCGGTCGACGACCCTTCAGCGACCAAGAGATTCGTGCGGCTCTCCGCACATCACTCGACAAGCATGCGCGCATCACCCCGGTCGATGAGGAGCGCTGGGCGGCGTTCGCCTCGCGCATCACGTACCACCAGGGTGGGTTCGACGAGCCAGAAGCGTATGCATCGTTGTCGAAGAAGCTCGACGCCATCGACGCGGAGTCCGGCACGGGTGGCAATCGCCTCTACTACCTCGCGACACCCGCCTCGTCCTTCCCTGAGATCGTGCGCAGCCTTGGCGCTGCAGGGCTCGATCATGAGAAGGCCGATGGTGGCTGGCGTCGCATCGTCATTGAGAAGCCATTCGGCCGCGACCTCGAGACCGCGGTGAAGCTCAATCGAGAAGTGGGCAAGGTCTTCCGTGAATCGCAGGTGTATCGCATTGACCACTATCTCGGCAAAGAGACGGTGCGTAACATCTTGATCTTCCGTTTTGGCAACCTGATCTTTGAGCCGATCTGGCACCGGCGCTATATCGACCATGTGCAGATCACCGTGGCGGAGTCGATCGGTGTAGAGGGTCGTGGGGCATTCTATGAAGAGACGGGCGCGCTTCGAGACATTCTGCAGAATCACCTGCTCCAGCTGCTCACGCTCGTGGCAATGGAGCCGCCGGCTAACCTCGAGGCTGAGGCGCTTCGTGACGAGAAGGTGAAGGTGCTCCGCGCCATTCGACCGATCCCTGTCGAAAAGGTTGATCAGTCAGTGGTTCGCGGTCAATACGGCCCAGGATGGGTCGGCGCGACCGAGACTCCCGGCTACCGAAGCGAGCCGTCAGTTGACCCCGCAAGTGAGACCGAGACGTTCGTCGCGGCACGCCTAGAGATTGATGACTGGCGCTGGGCGGGCGTCCCGTTCTACCTTCGCGCAGGGAAGCGCCTGCCGAAACGGGCAACGGAGATCGCCATCCAGTTCAAGGATGTTCCGCAGCATCTCTTCCCCACGATCGGCGAAGAGCCAGAGCCGAACCTTCTCGTCATCCGCATTCAGCCAGACGAGGGAATCCTGATGCGCTTTGCGGCGAAGGTTCCCGGCCTTGGAATCGATGTTCGACCTGTGAACATGGACTTTGCCTACGGGTCGGCGTTCACCGTGGAAAGCCCTGACGCCTACGAGACGCTAATCCTCGACGCCCTGCTAGGTGACGCCTCGCTCTTCACGCGCGCAGATGAGGTTGAAGCGGCCTGGCGCATCGTGGATCCAATCATTGACGCTTGGATCACTGGCGGTGAGCCAGAGCTGCCGAACTACACATCGGGCACTTGGGGTCCAGAGGCTGCAGACGAACTGCTCACACGAGAGGGGCGCCGCTGGCGCCGCCTCTAAGCCGGTAGGGGCAAACCACCGATGAGCCTCAACTCCATCCTCGCATCTTCACTGCGCTGGTCTTCACGTGCCACGACCGTTGCTGAAGCTGACGCACTCCTCGCCAAGCTTTGGGCGAGTAGCGAGGCACGCCGGTTCCTCGTTTCAGACTCGCCAGCTGACACAGCAACAACCGAGCCGATCGCAGTCCGAACCGGAGTCATGAATCTTGCTGTGGTGGCCAATGGTGAAGAGCGCGCCGCACATGCAGCGTCCATTTTGGCAACGCTGCCAAGAAATCCATCGCGCACTCTCTTCATTGTTCCGCGTGATCCAGAAGGCCCCGCAACTTTTGCTGCGCGGCTCGAAGTCTTCTGCGCCGTCACGCCGCGCGGCGACGGCACCTCCGCTTGCACCGAACTTCTCTGGATCGATGTCGGTGGCCCTGCGGCCCATCACCTTGCCAGCATCGTGCCACCGCTCTCCCTTCATGACCTACCAACGCTCCTCTGGTGGGATGCCCCCGTGAACGCTGCAGAAAGCGACGTACGCCAACTTCTTCGAGGCGTTGACCGTGTGATCATTGACGGCGCGACGCAGCCGAGCAATGGGCTCTCAACCATTCGTACCCTCTTTGCCGCTGCCGAGAGCGCCGGCGTCGCAGTCACCGATTTTGCACTCTTGCGCCAGGGTCGATGGCGTGACTCCATCGCCACGATGTTTGATGAGGAGTCCGCCGCACCATTTCTTACGGCGATCACCAAGATCTCGATTGACTACTCTGCAGGGAAGGGTTCAAACGCCGCCATCAATGTTGTGCGTCCCGCGTATCACGTCGCGTGGCTCGCCTCGCGTCTCAACGCCACAGTGCAAACTCCCCTCTATCTGAGCGAAGACGATGGATGGCGAGCCGACCTACGCGACTCATCACGACACGCTATTGCCGTAGATCTGCACCCTGTTGATTCTGTGCTCGGTGCCGGAACAACGATTGCCGTGCGCATCGCAGCAGACCGACGTGGCGATCACTTTGAGCTTGAGGTCCGCGCCGATTCCACCTCTACCCGAGCGATCGCAATGATCAACGGAGCAGTGGTACATGAGCGAACCTTCCAAGCCCCGCGCTGGACTGAGGCGGCACTGCTGAGCGAGTCGCTCGAGTTTGGCGAGATCGATCCTCTTTCACCGGCAATCATTCGCACCATGTGCGCGCTAATCGGATGAGCGACGCGACGGTCCGCATCCTAAATGACGCATCGGACGTTGCAGCGGTAGCAGCCGACCGAGTAGTTGAAGCGGCGATCACTGCCGTGGCGGCGCGCGGAGTATTCCATCTCTGCACAACTGGCGGCTCAACACCCGCGGCGCTCTACCGCGCACTGCGTGAATCTTCACGGGAGGCACGGATGCCATGGGCGCAGACGCAAATCTGGTTTGGTGATGACCGATTCGTGCCACGAGTTGATCCACTCTCAAACGTGGTCCCCCTCGACTCCCAGTTGCTGAGTGGGGGGGCCGACGGTACACCCTCTCCACTTTCGCCCAGCGCCGTTCACCCCTGGCCGACAACCGCCTCCGATGCGCCAAGCGCCGTTAGCACCTACCTTGCCGAGCTCCGCGGTGCTGGGGTGCCGCACACGCAAACGGGCTTCCCGATCTTTGACTTGGTGCTGATCGGCATTGGCGGAGATGGCCACTGCTTGAGCGTTTTCCCCGATTCACCGCTCGCCCGTGACGGAGCGCCGGTCGCCGCGGGAGTTCCAGCCCCGACCCACATCGAGCCACACGTGCCGCGACTCTCCTTCTCGGTTGAGATTGTCCGCAGCGCACGAGAGGTAATCGCTCTTGCCCCTGGTGCTGGGAAAGCCGATGCGCTCGCACGGATCTTCAGTAGCTCCACAACGGTGATTGAAGCTCCAGCGAAGGCTGCGCTGATCCCTGCGGCAACATGGTTGCTCGATGCGGCCTCAGCCGCGAAGCTTCCCGCGTGAGGCGCCCCTCGCGCGCGCTCCAGCTCGGCGCCGTTGGGCTGATCACCGCTCTTTCACTGATCCTCCACGCTCAGGCGGCGCGACTCCCCGTTGACTTTGACGAAGATGACTACATGCGTGCCGGACAAATCTTTGCCGATGAGATTCGCACCGGAAATCCTTCGATCCTGCTGGAGAACAACTATCGCATTGAGCACCCACAGTTTGTGAAGATTCTGATCGCCGCAGTGATGATGGGGACGGAACCGATCCAACGCATTCCAGAACTCCCAGTGACCGCGAACCCATACGAGCTGATGCATCGCCCGACGCTCACGGCGGTACGCCGCATGGAGGCGGCGTTCGGCGTCATCGCCGTCACCACCCTGGCGCTCGTTAACCCGGTCGCTGCGGTCTTCCTCGCAACAAGCACCTGGGTCATCAAGTACACGAGTCAGGTCATGCTCGAATCAGTCCCGCTCCTCTTCTCACTGCTCAGCGTGGCACTCTATGAGTTCGCACGCGGAATCTCGAACGCACGACGCCGTCGTCTCGCCTATGTGGCTTCGGCGATCGGGATTGGCCTTGCTGTTGGCGCGAAGTACCCGTATGCGATTGCAGGGCTCGCCATCGTCATTGACCGCATTCGCCGCGCACGACGAGGTGAGTCTCTCAAAATCAAGGATGCGATTGGCTGGAGCGTCATCGCGGCCATCGCCTTCTTCGCAGTGAATCCATATCTCTGGAGTGATCCAATTGGCCGCCTGATCGCAAGTGCGGCGTACCACCCCGCCTATGCGACGAGCGAGCAGGTGCAATCCACTGGTTACCCAATGTGGCAGCAGTTGATCTGGCTCACACAATCTGTCCCATGGCACGACGGCCAGAACATTTTTCTTGTGAAGTTTGATACCTGGATGTTGCCACTCGCCCTTGTCGGAATCGTGCCGCTCGTCCGCAAACGGCCAGTCTACGCGATCTGGCTTGGGCTTGGCGCGATTGCGCTACTCGTCTGGCCAACCAAGTGGCCGCAGTACCTGCTCACTATCGCCGTTCCGTATGCGCTTGCTGGCGCTGCAGGGCTCACGCTCACTACAAGACTCGCAATCAAACTCCCGCGCCGTATCTTCAAGGGACGCTAATCCCCCATTTCGCGCCCAGCGCACGGTGTGCCGCCTGAAGCTCGCTTGACGAGAGCGATCGCCCCCAAATCAGCACCTCCATGATCGTGCCGACAAAGTACTTAGGCGTTCCTGCAACGAACATCCCCCCAATCCAGTTGATGGACTCGGAGCTCGTAAGGCTGAAGGTAGTCTCTGGCCCGCCGTTGTATTGAAAGCCATCAGTACCCCCAGCGGCGGTACGTACGGTTGTTATGGTGAGACCGGTAAGGGTGCGCGCTGTTGAGGCACCAACTGCCTGCCCGTTGCTATAGACGCGCAGTCGACCAAGCTCCATGGAGATTCCAGAGAAGCGCGTTCTACTCCCCACTAGCGGATGGCTCAGGCTTTCGTTTGCCTGACGAAACACCAGCATCACCGTCATCGGCTCTAAGGGAATGCTTGTCGATAGCTGCACCGCTGCACCACTGAACTGCAGGCCGGACACCCCTGAGGCAAGTGTTGGATATGGCTGGTATGGTCCAGCGCTTACTGGCGCGTGTTGCGCCTGGCCCGACTTGTCGAACCAAAAGCGAAGACGCGGTGCGAGCGACATGGTGCCAGCCTCTGCGGTGTCGTACCAGAGGAGCAGCCCACTGTTGACGCCGCCGGGAGCGCCCCACGCACCGGTGGTGAGAGGCAGGTCAAGGCGTGGGGACCAGGCGGCGCCTGATGTGGCAAGGGCGATCAGTGCGAGCGGTGCGACAACGCGGAGCCACCTACGGCGCAGGATCACTCTGGCCCCCACCGGAGTGGCAGGACCATGCCGCTATTTGCGGCGGTGAGATCCCCAAGGAGTGTCACCTGCACCTGACACTCGATCGCAGCGGCACCTGAGGAGAGCGTTGCAAGTCGTCCTGTTGCAAGGTTTGCCGCACTCCAGGTGGCAGTAAAGAAATCCGCGGACGCTGTCCAAGTCGTGGTGCCAAGGGGGCGACACGTGCTAGTGGCCCGCAATGAGCGGGCGACACCGCCCATGCTGCTAGGTACAAATCGATTCGGATCAATGCGCAGCGTGTTCGTCGTCCCAGAACATTCGCCCGCAATTCCGGTCGGGCATGGCGTTAGGGTGAGCAGCCACGTTGCCCGCCCACCAGGTAGCAGTTGCCCCAACGCATCGGTGCCCGAGAGCACGGGGGCTCCGATCTCTACGCGCGCCCCTGACGCAGAGGTGATGCTCAAACCAACCCGACTCCCAGCGCTGAACTGCGCCGCAACGTGCTGAAGCGGGAGTGACGTCAAGAGTCCGGTCGGGATGACTGCAGCCAGGCCACCGAGCACCGCCGAATCAGAGATGCGCTCGGCGTCCGGTTGAAGGCTGGCGTCACCCTTGGTGCGCCGCCACCCCTCTCCCTGTTCGATCACCCGATGCAAGAGCAGCTGACCATCGCTCGGTCGCTTGAGCAGCACGATGTCCCCCACCGAGTCGCCCAACCAGAGACGTACCGTCAAGACGAGATCGCCATCGCGAATGCTCGGACTCATTGAGTTCCCCGAAACAACGAGCATGCGCACGCCGACAACGTGCGCTGCACACGCGATGGCAATCACCCAAGCGGCGACCCAGCGGAACCAGCTCATTGCGTCTTGTTGCGGGCCTCAAACGTAAAGGTCACAGCAACAGCCGAGTCGGCTCCCGTGGTGGCACTTGCTGGCAGCGTGAATGTGAAGGTGTAGGCTGCACTCTTCGCAGTTTCGCCCGTAAGCGTGCCGCCGCTCTCCGAAGTCCACACCGGACCAATTGGCGAGGCAAATGAACTGAACGCAGCGAGTCCATGGAGCGCCCCGTTGTAGAGCGTCTGCGCACCGCCACCGCCAATGCTCCGTGTAATGGTTACCTGCAGAACGGCACCGAGCCCCGAAGGCTCGAGCGATGTGCCCGTGATATCGCCCCACACCGCGATATCAGTGAGACTCGACGGCGTTGTCACGGTTGACTCGTTCACCACCGTGACCGTTTGGCTAAACGTTGCGCCAGGGCCAATGTTGGTAAGCGTTGCGCCACCAAAGGTGAGCTGCTCAACACCGCCAGTGCTCAAGGACACCACCCCCGAGCTGACCCCACCCGTGACTGGTGCCGTAGCGGTAAACGCGGCGCTGGTGCGGCCAACCGTCGCACCAATCACTAGCGCACTAGCCACTACCGTCGCGCGCACCATGTGGCGCGACGCAATGAGAACTCGATCTGCTTGCATACCGACTCCTACGAGCGGGCTATTGGGCGGGCGCAGATCCTACTGCAGGGGGTGTAGGTGCCAGTTAACGCCGCATTGCTATTCCAGCGGTAGGGTGACTCCGCTCGGTTCCCAGCTCTCACCAATTCGATCAATCTCCGCAGGGAGATTGGCGATGGCACGTTCAAGGATTGACGTGTTTACCGTGATCCCATCAATTGATACAGATGAGACGTCAAGCACACCCTTTGGTGCGGGCCACACGGAGGAATTGAACTGGTCAACGGACCAAGCGAGGCTGTCGCCGAATCGATCGGTCTCTCCGCCCTGCTCAAAGACAGAGGCGCACTCTGTAGGTTCATCTCGACAGAAGGCGAGGCCATCGGTGAGGCCGATCAGAATGAGTGCTGCGGCAATATTAAAGTCCTCATCGGAGATGACAGACTCCTCCATCCAGAGCCCAAGGCCGTTGACGCCAGACGTGTCACCCAGGTCGATAACGGTTATGCCGTCAGGCCCGACCGGGAGTCCCGTCTCAAAAGAGATGAACTCTTGGGCACGCGCGAGCCCGTCATACCTTGTTAGGAAGGCGGCAGCGTACGTTCCGTCAAAGAGTGGAGTGAGGTCAAGGGGAATCGAGGAGTCCGCTGGGAATTCAACCGTCACGTTCTCGGCACCCTCCCGCGCGAGGAGAGCCAAGAGGGGCACTTCGTCGCCGACCATCCCCTGGACAAGGATCGTTGTGTTGCTCAAATCGACAGCTGTGGCCGCTCCTCCTGCGGGGGCAACGAGCGCCATCGAGGTGGTCTGCTGCAGGTTGGCGATCATAACGAGCGATGAGCGTGCCGTCTCTGAGGCGAGCACCGCAGCTGGGGTGGCGAAGTAGAGCTGCAGGCGGGATTTAGAGGCAACGAGCGGGAAGGGTGCCTCACCTGCAGTTGGGGCAACCTGGTTCAGGGTGATCCCAGCGGCGGCAATCGTCTCTGATGCGGCGGCAAACGCCAGTGGGGCGGTCAACACATCAGGAGCGCCGGGTAGGTGCACCGTGACCGAGATCTCCTTCGACGGGCGTAGCTCGCCCGCAATCGATGATGCGGATGGCTCAACGCTCCCACCAATGGGTGGCCGGCAGGCGACCGCAACTAAGGCGATCGAGAGGAGAGCCGCGATGTTGTGACGTATGGTCACCCGAATCGCCCCTGAATGTAGCCCTCGGTCAGCGCCTGCTTCGGATTGGTGAACATTTCAGCCGTTGGGCCGGTCTCCACCAAATAACCTGCGCGGTCATCATCCATCGAGAAGAAGGCTGTCTCATCTGACACACGCGAAGCCTGCTGCATGTTGTGGGTCACGATGACGATCGTGTACTCCGCGGCCAGGTCACGAATGAGCTCTTCAATCTTTAGGGTCGCCACTGGGTCGAGTGCTGAGCACGGCTCATCCATCAACACCACTCGCGGCTTCACGGCAATCGTGCGAGCGATGCAAAGTCGCTGCTGCTGCCCACCGGAGAGCGAAGTGCCTGGCTGGTTGAGTTTGTCCTTCACCTCGTCCCAGAGCGCAGCGCGTCGGAGGGAGTCTTCAACGATCCCTGCAATTTCACTCTTCGAGGCTCCGCCCGTCAGTCGGAGGCCGCTTGAAACGTTCTCGCTAATGGACATCGTTGGGAACGGGTTCGGCTTCTGGAAAACCATGCCCACAACGCGGCGTGCGCGAACTGGGTCTACGTCGGAGCTGTACAGGTCTACGCCATCAAGGGCAATGGAGCCGGAGACTGTCGCGCCTGGAAGGGTCTCGTGCATGCGATTGATGGTGCGAATGAGCGTCGACTTGCCGCAGCCGGACGGGCCGATCAAGGCCGTGACACTCTTTGGTCGCACCGCCAACGTCACATCTTTCACGGCTCGGAATGTGCCGTAGCGCGCCGAGACGTTCTCAAGCGTCAGGCGACCCCCATCACCCTCGCTGGCCGAGGCACGCTGCGCGGCTTGTGCCGCTGGTCGAGCCGAAGCCTGCGCAAGCTCGTCCTTGGCACCTGCTGTTGTGTTCTCCGCCTTGTGCTTCTCTGCTGCCATGTTCTCCCTCCTTACGCTGTTCTGCTATTCACAGTTCGACCACGAACGAGCACGTTGATTGTGAGTGCAATCACCATCAGGATTAGCGCGGTTGCCCATGCTTGACCAATGAGCAGGTCACTCGCGGCATTGGAGTACTGGTAGATCACGATCGGCATGGCATTCATCGTGGTGCTGAAGTCGAGCCAGTTCTCGGCATTCGTACCTCGGGCCGTCATCAGGAGCGGCGCTGTTTCGCCGAGCGCGCGGCTAAAAGCCAAAATCACTCCGGTAAGGATTCCGGGCAGCGCTGTGCGCACGCTCACGTAGAGTGCTGTCTTCCACACCGGCACGCCAAGCGCAAGCGAGGCCTCACGAATTGCCTGAGGAACGAGGCGAAGCACCTCTTGAGTTGAACGCATCATGATCGGTAGGGTCAAGATGGAGAGTGCGGCAACAGCCGCCCAGCCCGAGAAGCCGAGTACGGGCACAAGGATTAGGTAGGCAACCACACCAGCAACGATGCTGGGAACTCCAAGCATTACGTCAATCGCCGTCTCACCGATGGCGACGACCCGCGGCGAAGCAAACTCGGAGAGGTATACCCCACCAGCAATGCCAATTGGTCCGCTGATGAGGACGGTGAGCCCACTGAGCTGCAGTGAGCCAACAATCGCATTAAGAATGCCGGGCTCCTGATCGAGCGGATTATTGAAGAAGAACGATGGGACTAGGAACGGGACAGCCTTTAGCAGGACGAAGAGGATGAGCGCCACTAGTGGAAGAATTGCCAGGAAGGCGGCGACGCCTACGAGGACGCGCATCACCCTGTTCGTTCGCTGGCGTGCCCGCTCGCCAGAGGTCGGCTGGGTGAGCAGCTTGGCAATTGATGCTTCTGGCATGCTCACGATCGCCCTCCCGTCACCGCGAATCGACGCACCAGAACCCGAACGACCAGGCTAATCACCGTCGTGATGAGGAAGAGTGAAAGTCCGAGCGCAGCCATCGCGCCGATTGCCACTGGCCCCGACGCCTCACCAATATTCGAGGCGATCTTGCTCGCAACAGTTTGGCCAGGCTGGAAGAGCGACGAAGGAACACCTTCAGCGTTGCCGATCACCATGGTTACTGCAATGGTTTCACCAATTGCGCGACCGAGTGCCAGCAGCACGCCGCCAATGAGGCCAATGCGGGCTGTTGGGAGAATTACATCGCGAATGACCTCCCACTTTGTAGCGCCCATTCCAATGTAGCCCTCACGGAGAGAAATCGGAACGGAGCGAATGAATTCACGACTCACGGCAACGACCATAGGAAGGATCATGATCGCTAGGAGGAATCCCGCGCGGAACACACTGTCCGCTGCAGGCGATTCCGGATCCTCAGAGAGGAACGGGATGAAGCGCCCAAACGACGACGCAATCCACCATTCGATCGTGTCGCGGAGTCGATTTGAAAGATCTCCAGCAGCCCAAAGTCCGAAGACAACCGATGGAATTGCGGCAATTAACTCCACGATAAATGTCAGCGGTGCAGCTAGTCGAGGTGGGGCAAACTCTACTAGGAAGATAGCGGCGAGGATGCCAATCGGTGCCGCGAACAGCACGGCAATGAGGCTGGTGGCAACCGTTCCAAAGATGGCGCCGAGCGCTCCGTAGAGCGCATCGACGATTTCACCGTTCTCGTTAATTGTCCCAGTGGACCAGGTCGAGCTGGTCAAAAAATCGATTGGGCTTTGAATGGTCCAGAGTGGGTTGCTATAGCCGACGAAAGCAACAACGAGCCCGGCCAACGCGACAACAAGAATGATGAGCCCGGTGCCGGTGATGCGTCGGAAGAAGCTGTCGGCCGACAGCCCTCCTGTTCGTCGCAACTCCAGACCTGCCATCACTACCCCCCATTGCGTTCCAGTTCAGATGCATTCTGACGGTTAGATGACTGGAGGGGCAGACGCAATGCGCCTACCCCTCCAGGTGCCCGCTACACGCAGGCTAATTCAAACTTATGGCCAGACGGCGGTCCCGTCCCACTTGATCGTCTTGAGCTGCGCAATTGCCGTGGTTCGCACGGAGCTTGGCAGAGAGACAAATCCTGGAGCGAGGTACGTGGACGTCTGACCGCTCGTCAGCGCCCAATTCAAGAAGGCCACGAGGCCCTGAACTTGTCCCTTGCCAACCGTCGCGCTCGTCGCCGACTTGAAGTCGGTGTAGAGGATCAACCACGAGTATCCAACGATTGGGTACGACGAGGTTCCGGTTGCGAACACTGGTTGCACGTAGCTGGTCGTTGGATTGATTGGATCCTGACCAGCCACGGCTGCGTGCGCGGTTAGCGCGGCCACTGCGCCAGCAGCGGTCGGCTTCAGGTAATTGAACTTATTCTTGTTCGTGCCGCTCGTGAACTTGCTCTTTGTCTCGAGTGCAGCTGTTGACAACGAATACTTAGTTGCGTATGAGCTCTCGACATACGAGATCGTCCCAGTCGTGGCCTTCACGTACGGAGCAATGCCGCCGTTGCCACTCTTACCAACGATCGCGGAAGCGCCAAGGGCGGTTCGCATTGCAGCGAAGTACGTCCCTGGCTGAGTCTTTGTTGGAACAAAGTCCGTAGCCGACGATGGGCTGTCGTTGAAGTTCGCTTCAGTGTTTGAGGTGAAGTTGCTGTGCATACCGCACTGATTCTGAGCCGCAGCGGCGGCCTTGCCAAGGTACGAGGTGAAGATAAAGGTTGTGCCTGAGCTATCGCTGCGGCCAACCACCTTGATGTCGCTCGACGGCAGGTTGGTCACAAGTGGGTTCAGGGCCTTGATCTTCGTGTTGTTCCACTTCTTGATCTGACCGGAATAGATCCCGCAGATCACCTCGGCGTTGAGGCGCAGGGTGGCAGCAGTCGTTCGAGTCGATGTTGAAGAGATCTTCTGCTTTAGACCTGGAAGGTTGTAAACCACGGCAATTGGGCCAGCCGCTGCTGGAATTACCGTGTAGTTGGTGCCGATATTCGCGACTGCCTCAATGGCGTTGCGAGTTGCGGTTGAAAGCACGCCGTCTGTTCCCGAGAACATCTGGGTCGCCGTCATGCGGTTTGCACCGTAGAAGTTGCTCTCGCCAGCACCAGAACCGCCACCGGAGTAGCCAAGGATCAGGCCATCGGTGTCGGAGGTGTGGAAGAAGTCGTATCCGGTGCAGCTATCCGAGCTGGAAGTGTTGCAGAGTGGGTTCTCATCAGTAAATGAGGTGAACCAGCTCTTGTACTGCTCCCATGGGAAGGTCGCGCCAGATCCTTCGATCTTGCCTTCGGTGTCCCCGCCGCTCGGACCAGCGTTAACGTCAATCGTAGGTGCTGTTGCGCTCGCGACACCGCTGAGCATGACCGAAAGGGTCAGCGCTGCGGTTACGGCGACCTTGAAGCGAGACTTGAGCTTCACGTTCAACTCCTTGATTACTCACTGTGGCTGGGCGCCACGTACCCGCCGATAAATCGACGCACCACAATCCTCTACCCCCGGGGTCAACGCTTCGTAATCAATTGGTTACCGTTCTGTTAATTCTGTAGTGAGTTGTCCACAAAAGACGATTGTTACGAGATCCGCTACTATCCCGCCCATGCCGATTCCACGTCGCCCCTGGCTCCACGTCATCGCTGGCTGCATGAGCAGCGGCAAGACGGCCGAGGTCGTTCGCCTTCTCACGCGCCGGCAGATCGCCGGGCAGAGCGTGCTCTTGATCACCCCGGCCCGAGACACTCGAGTAGCCCCAGGAGAGGTGGTGAGCCGCACCGGCACTCGCTTCCCGAGCGTGGTGGCCGCCGACGCTGCAGCGATACGCGACGAGGTTGCCCGAATCAACCCTGATGCGGTGGCGATTGAAGAGGCCCAGTTCTTCGGTTCAGAGCTCCCCGCCATCATTGAGGAGATCGTTGCCGCCCCCCGCACGGTGATTGTGAGCGGCCTTGACCAGGACTTTGCCGGGCGACCATTTGCCACCATTCCCGAACTCATGGCACGCGCCGATGAGGTGACGAAGCTTTCCGCAATCTGTGTGGTCTGTGGAAACGAGGCGACGCGCACCCAACGACTACGCGATGGCAAGCCGGCACGCGCTGACGATGAACTGATTGTGATCGGCGGCATGGCTGGTGATGACACGTACGAGGCGCGCTGCCGCGCCTGCCACGAGGTGATCGCCTAGCGCGTTCGCTCCCGCTTTGGCCCCGTGCTTCGGCGCGGGCTGACGGAACGGATCGCCCCCCACTCCGCAACCAAGACTGCCCCGAGGATTAGTGTCCCGCCCACCAACTGAATCGCGGTCAGGCTCTCGCTAAAGAGGTACCCCGCCGCCACGATCGTAAAGATCGGCTCAACGGTGCTGATGAGTGCTGCGCGCGCGGCGCCGAGCCGTTGTGCCCCGATATAGAAGGCACCAATCGGAATGATCCCTGCAATAGTCGCGACGCCGATGATCGGCAGGAGGGCCGCGTCAGGGATCGGGGTGGGCAGCAGATCGCGTCCGAGGGCGGCACGAAGCAGCAGCATGCCCACGGCAGTGCCGAAGAGGCTGATTGGAATGGCTGCGAGCGGCGAGGTGCCTCCGCGACTCGACGCGCCGGTGCCGCTCTTGGTTTCGCCGCCGAGACGTGCGGCCAGGATGATGTAGCAGCTGTAGATGATCGGCGAGGCGATGCCAAGGACGAGGCCGATCAGCGCCGGCTCTTTCGCTTCGGGGATGCCGCCCACACCAAGGACAACGCCTGTGGTGGCGATGGCGAGGGCGATCCAGGGACGCGGACCTGATGGTGCATGCGCAAAGAAGATTGACAGTACGGCAACGATTGCCGGAAAGGCATAGGTCATGAGTCCTGCGAGCGACGCGTCGATCCAGGTGAGGCTCCCAAAGTAGGTTGCGGCGTTGGCGGTGAAGAAGAGCCCGATGGCGAAGGAGCGGAGCGCACGCTTGAGCGTAAGTTCACGAAGGGCCGCGCGACCCGCAGGAAGCACAAGCACGATGGCGCCGAGGATGAGCGCGGCCAGCACGTGACGCCACACCAACAGATCAAGCCAATCAAAGCCTGTTGGGTAGATCGCCTTTGCAAAAAGTGAGCCTGACCCATAGCCGATCGCCGAGACGACGACCAACAGAATCCATGGAAGACGACTTGAGCGCATCGCAGAAGGATACGCGAGCACAGAGCACCTACGATACGTAGATGCCGATTGCTGCGCTGCTCTTGATTGCAGGCTCAGCCGCTGCGCACGCAGCGTGGAACATTCGCCTCAAGGGAACGGGTGATCCCGAAACGGCGGCGAACCTCGCGGTCATTACGCCAGGTCTCTTGGCTGGAGTGCTCGTACTCGGTGCATGGGGGGCGGGTCTCGTACAGATCTCCCCGCGTGCCGCCGTCCTTGGTCTGGCTGCTGGTGCTGCGGAGTTGGCCTATTTCATGGCGCTTGCCCGCGCCTACGCCAGCGCTCCGATCTCTGTCGTGTATCCGATCGTGCGCGGCATCAACCCACTGGTCGCTGTTGGCATTGGCACGGTGCTTCTAAGCGAGCAACTGATCGGTACGCAGCCATGGGGGGTACTGCTCATCATCCTCGGCCTCGTAGCGCTACGTCCACCATGGCAGGGGCTTCGTCAAGGGATCTCTGGCGCTGCGCTCCTCTTCACCATCGCTGCCGGAGCCCTATCAGCGGGTGGGTCAGCGATCGAACGACTCGGCGTTCTTGAGGCGGGGGCCCTCCCCTTTCTCGGTTTAACCTGGGGAGTGACTGGGCTCCTCTATCTGCTCGTTGCCCAGCGTCGTGGGCTTGTGTGGAAGACCACACCGAATCTCGCGCTCACTGGATCGCTCATCATCGGCGGCCACCTCCTTGTCATGGCGGCGTTTGCGATAGCACCGCTTTCGGTTGTTGTACCTCTTCGAGAGTCGGCAATCCTTCTCGTTTCAGGCTGGGGGCTACTTCGTGCGCGTGAGGCGAGCAGCCCGATGCAGATCCTTCTTCGGGTTAGTGGTGCAGTAGCAATCGTCTCGGGCGCGGTTCTGATCGCACTCGGCTAGCATCAGCGCTATGGCAAAAACCGCTGCACGCTCAGCTCCGCGACTCACTGCCGCCGCGCCGCTGGCGATCGCCTTGGCGATGCTCACCATCTACATCGTGTGGGGTACCACCTACCTCGCCATTCGCGTCGTGGTCGACCCAGATCAAGGTGTGGCCATCCCGCCCTTCGCCATGGTTGCCATCCGCTTCGCGTTCGCTGGCCTCGCCATGCTGGCGCTCGTGGGGATCTTCGCTCGTGATGCGCTGCGCTCATTAACTCGCGCACAGATACGCGACCAGGCAATTGTTGGTATTGCCCTCAATGTGGGCGGACTCGGCGTGACCTCCTTTGGTGAGCAGACGATACCGTCGGGCATCACCGCACTGCTCATTGCCCTCCTGCCAATCTGGGTGGCAGTGATCGGGCGCGTTGTCTATAAGGACCGCATTGCGCCGCTCAGTATTCTCGGCATTGCCGTTGGCATCGTGGGCGTCATCATCCTCATCTCGCCGGACGCGGGTGACGCTGGCCTTGATCCACTTGGTCTCGCCTGCATCCTCTTTAGCCCACTGAGCTGGGGTGGAGGCTCAATCTGGAGTCAGCGGCGAGCAGCAACGCCAGCAGACTCGCGCGTTGCCGTAGCAATTCAGATGCTTTCTGGCTCCATCGGCGGTGCGATTGTTGCCACCCTACTCGGCGAGTGGGGCAGCGTGCAGTTTGGCGCGCTCGGCAGCGACGTGATCTTCGCGCTCGCTTACCTGATTGTTGTCGGCAGCCTGCTCGCCTACAACGTCTACACCTGGTTGTTGCGCGTTGCGCCATTCGGTCTCGTCTCGACATATGCCTACGTGAACCCGGTCGTTGCCGTACTTGCAGGCAGCCTCATCCTGAGCGAGCCGATCTCGGCGCAACTTATTGCCGGTGGCGCCGTGGTAGTAGTTGGCGTTGCCATCATGGTCACAGCGCGCAATCGGACGATCGCCAGTGGGGCGGCTTCTCACTGACATGAGCGCAGGCGACGCGCCACTGCGCGTCTCGAAGGCGGCGGCCCGCCGCTTCCTCGCCGAGCGCCACCTACTCCTTCCGCCGCGACAACTCCCCGCCAGCAAGGGCTCGGTCCTCGCCCTCGTCGAGCGACTCGGCTCGCTGCAATTCGACCCCGTTGACCTCGCCGGGCGAAGCCACGAGATCGTCTGCCACGCTCGCATCGATGGGTTCCAGCCGCGCTGGGTCGACGAACTTCTCTATGCCAAGGTTCCCGCCCACCGGGCGCTGGTAGAGCAGTACAACGGGGTGCTGGTAATCGTGCCAACGAGTGAACTCGCCTATTACCGCCGCCCCGCCGACAAACGCCGCGAGCGCTACTGGCGCGACGGGACCTACAAGCGCCTCAAACCATGGGTCGACACGATCATGGCGCGCATCACCGCCGAAGGGCCACTCAGCGCCGCCGACTTTGGCCCGTCGAAATCTGTGGCTTGGTCGTGGGGGCAAACGCCCGCCTATCGAGCCGCCCTTGAAATGTTGCAGCTCGCTGGTCTACTCCACCTGGCCCGCCGCGACGGTTCACGCCGCTGGTTTGACCTCGCCGAACGACTGATCCCGCGGAACGTGTTGGAGCGCCGCGTCACCGAAGAGGAGCAGATTGAGCACACTTTCTTGGCGCGGCACCGCGACCTTGGACTTGCCTCTGCGAATGGCGTCTGGGTGCAGACCGACTGGCCGCTCAAGCGCAAAGAGCTGGTGCGCCGGTTAACGGAGCGCGGCGCGCTGCTGAACATTGAGATTGACGGCCTTCCAGGGCCCTGGCGAATTCCCGGCGGCGAGCGGTTCGCTTTGGAGGCGGCAATGCGCGCCACCGCTGGCACCCGACCGGTGGCCGCCGACCCAAACGCCGTTACCCTCCTGTCGCCGCTTGACCCGCTCATTCATGATCGGAAGCGACTTGAGACGCTCTACAACTTCCACTACCGCTGGGAGATTTACACGCCCGAACGGCGCCGTGTGTACGGACCGTACGTGATGCCGATCCATGCGGGTGACACCATCGTCGGCCGCATTCAGCTCCGGCGCGTAAAGGAGACGGGGTCCATGACCATTGACGGGCTTTGGTGGGAGCGTGGCGCAAAGCCAGCACGACACATCACTGGGCTGGCTCGCGCGATCGCCGCGCATCAACGACTACTGGGGATTGCGGCGGGACAGATGCCGAAAGAGATTGCTGACCGAAGTGATGGGCGAGCGCTCTTTCGAGCGCTACGCAAGGTCGCCGGCTAGACGCCTAGATAGGCCTCGCGAACCTTCGGGTTCTTCGCCAACTTGGCGCAGCTGTCTTCGAGGGTAACTTCGCCAATCTGCAAGATGTATCCGCGCTTTGCAATGCCTAGCGCCATCATGGCGTTCTGCTCAACAAGCAGCACTGCGGTGCCGCGCGAGTTGATCTCGGTAATGATGTCGAAGATCTGCTCCACCAGGATCGGCGCACATCTCAAGATTCTCGCGCACCGACATACGGGCGAAGACTCGACGACCCTCAGGGCTGTGCCCAACACCGAGGCGCACAATCTCGTGCGGTTCAGCTTTCTCAATGGACTTGCCCTTCAACTTGATGCTTCCCGAACGGGCGCGCTCGAGTCCGGAAATGGTTCGAAGAGTCGTCGTCTTTCCAGCGCCATTCGAGCCAATGAGCGTGACGATCTCGCCCTCTTCAACCTTCAGTGAGACGCCGCGCAGGGCGTGCACGGCACCGTAATACGTATGCACATCTTTCAGTTCAAGCAGTGGTGCCATCGTCGTACTCCTCTCAGTGTCCCGCAGCGGCGCCGCGACCGAGATAGGCCTCGATCACCTTCGGGTTGGTGCGAATCTCTTTTGGTAGGCCCTCGGCAATCTTCTCGCCGTGATCGAGCACAGTGATGTGATCTGAGATGCCCATCACGACGCGCATGTCGTGCTCGATGAGCAGAATGGTGATCCCCAGATCGTCTCGGATGCGGCGAATGAGCGCGGTCATCTCTTCTGTCTCTTTCGGATTCATGCCGGCGGCTGGCTCGTCGAGC
>RFPZ01000070.1 GCA_009925905.1 Candidatus Aquidulcis frankliniae | reverse complement strand
CCCTGTAGGCGTGGCAGCCAACTACGGCGCTCCGACGAATATGGAGGTTGAGGGCATTCAGGTCTTTGCCGAGGGGCTGATCAAGTACGCCAATGACTCTGGACCAGAGAACATCGCGATGGCCGCATCGCAGGGCGGCTTTGGTCTGACCCTGTTTGATGTGTGGGTCGCCATCAACGAGGCGTACCACCATCTGCCTATCGTCGCCTG
This sequence comes from Candidatus Aquidulcis frankliniae, assembly GCA_009925905.1. Taxonomy (GTDB): domain Bacteria; phylum Chloroflexota; class Limnocylindria; order Limnocylindrales; family Limnocylindraceae; genus Limnocylindrus; species Limnocylindrus frankliniae. Next base: position 5,549 of record RFPZ01000070.1, on the reverse strand, counting down.
GGTTCCCATCGATCACGACCCTGTGCCGCCGCGCGTAGCGGAGTGGTGCATCAAGGGTGGCAACAAGTTGATCGTCGCAATGAGCAAGCACGGCGAGCAGGCGCTCCTGAAGGCAGGCGTACCACGCGACCGCTTGGTCTACATCCCACACGCCATTGACACCAAAGTCTGGACGCACGAAGGGCCGACCTGCCGCGATGTGCTCCGCGTACCGGAGGACGCGCACCTGACCGTCATCACCGCGATGAACAAGGGCAAGCGCAAGTCATTCCCAGAGATGCTCAAGGCGTGGGCGCTCTTCGCTCAGGAGCACGAGGATGCCTACCTGTACCTGCACACCGACCGCTGGGGTCACTTAGACGGCATCAACCTCATCCCTGTACTCAAGGCAGTAGGCGCACCAGAGGATCGCATCCGATGGGTAAACAGCAGCCAGATGCGCGCTGGCATCCCAGCCGAGACGCTCGCTGCGATTATGCGCTCCGCCAATGTCCTGCTGCTCGCCTCACGAGGTGAGGGCTTCGGCATCCCTGTGATCGAGGCGCAGGCGTGTGGCACGCCAGTCATCGTGACCGACTGGACGGCACAGCCTGAGCTCGTGCGAGATCACGGCTACATCGCCGACGGTCAGCCAGAGTGGGATGAGATGCAGGAGTCGTGGTGGAAGATTCCGCACATCGGTCACATCCTGCAAGGGCTGGAGAACAACTATACCGACACCAAGATGGGGCGCGTTGATCGCGCTGCTCTGGCTAAGAAGATGTACGAGTACGACGCTGACTTCGTCTATCTCACCAAGTGGGAGCCGCTCTTCCAGAAGATCTTCAAGGGCGAGATCAAACTTGGCGTACCGGCAGAGCAGCCAGTCACACTCAACCGCGCACAGCGAAGGAAGGCTAAGTGACCGTCGCGCACCTCTGCGATATGGCCGACATCCGTGGGATGGGTAAGCGCCGCGCCTGCTCTCGCACGCTGTACTGCAACAAGTGCAAGCGCGACCTAGTGCCAGACGCACCGACCTGCGGCGAGTGCTCGTACTGCCGTCGCACGGCAGAGCGCAAGGAAGGCAAGCCCTACTGGGCTGGGAAGGATTGGAAGCCAGATGCCGATCTATGAGTTCAAGTGTCCGACCTGCGGCAAGGTCGAAGAGCGGATGCAGTCAGGCTATGAGCCAGTCGTACCACGATGCGAGTGTGGTCCGTGGATGATCCTTCAGGTCACGCCGTCCGCCATCGTCTTCAAGGGCAAAGGCTGGGCTAAGCGTGACCGTGCTAAGGTGGACAAGCAGGGAGCCTGATTCTCCCTGCACCAAGCCTGATCAGGAGGCTAGATGGCAGCACGATACAAACCACTAGAGTTCCTTAGAGAGTGCCGTGGATGCGGACGAGAGTTCCTTACGAGCGACGCTCGCAAATGGTTTCATAAGCGTGGCTGCAATCGACACAAGCGCGAGCAGCAAACCAATGCTTGGTACTTAGCCAACAGACCTTGGCTACCGAAAGAACCCTGCGCTACTTGCCAGTACCCAGTTGTGCGCTATAGAGCGCGCAGGTATGCAGGCGAGTTTCGCTATTGCAGCATTGCGTGCAGACCAAGCCCACGGCCGCGCTGCGGTCCTCCCAAGTATGAGCTGCTAAGAAGCAAGCCACCAATCGTGCAGAGCAGGAAGTACTCAGCGGAAGAAGGGAAGAAGAGGCGACTGCTGCTGCTTCAACTGCGTAATCGGTTGCGCTGGCTAATGCCAAAGCAATGCACAGGATGTGGCGATACCTTCAACCGGTACGGACAGGGCTGGCGCTGCGACTCTTGCAAAGAGCACGCTGACCGACAGTTGAGGCAGATCCGTAGGCTACGCCAGTCTAGGAACGGAGCGTATGACAGGGGCATTGACTACAAGTCTCTGTATGAGCGCTCACAAGGTCAGTGCTCGATATGCCAGATCACCTGTGCTGACCCATCGGTATGGCGCTATTGGGATGGTCGCACCTGGATGCCAACCGCTCCGACTGTTGATCACATCATCCCTCTAGCCAGAGGCGGATCTCACACCTGGGTGAATGTCCAGCTCGCGTGTCTTGCCTGCAACAGTTCCAAGGGCGACCGTGCTACCCCAGGGCTATGCGTAATCTAGGCTACGATCACCCTACAGTACCCAGCGCCGAGTTCGTCAATCTCCTGTACGGTGTGGGTCCTACGAACAGTTGGGAGTTTTTTTAGATGAGCGCGAAGAAGCCAGCAGACAAACGGCAGAACAGATCGACCAAAGATCTTGGCGTGCTGCCCCAGATCGCCATTGATCCTGCGGCCATTCCACCAGCTCCGAGCCACCTCACCGAGCGCTGGCTCAAGTCTTGGGAGACTTTCTGGCGCTCGCCGTTCGCGCAGGTCGTGCAGCCGGCGCAGATGCCTGCGCTTGAGCGGCTCTTCTCGATGTACGAGGAGCGCGAGCGGATGGACATCTATCTACGCGAGGAGCCGATGACTACTGGCTCTCAGGGTCAGAAGATTCTCAATCCGATGTACCGACAGCGCACCGCCGTTGATGCCGAGATCCGCCAACTGGAGGATCGCTTTGGTCTGCACCCTAAGGCAGGTCTGACGCTTGGCATCGTGTATGGTGAAGCAGCACGAAGCCTGGAGGAACTCAATGCCAGAATCGCCAACGCAGCCATCGCGGAAGCCGAAGCCGAAGCCGACCCACGCTATGTCGAAGCCGACGCTGACTCCGCAGAAGAGGCCGCTCTACTCGTCGCCGATCAGTAATCCACCGCCACCGTCGTGGGGTGGCTTGGTCTGCCGGTGGATTGAGACCAACCTAGTTCACGGTGAGGGCGACAAGTTCGGCGAGCCGTTCCGACTAGAGCCGTGGCAGCGCGCCTATATCTGGCGGCTCTACGAGTACGACGCAGCCACGCAGAAGCGCACCGTGAAGCGTGCGCTCTTGGGTACGCCGAAAGGCAACGGCAAGACCGAGCTGCTCGCGGCTATTGCCCTTGCAGAACTGGCAGGACCGAAGGCTCCGAAGTCACCGAACATCCCTATCGCTGCGGCCTCATTCGAGCAGGCTGACCTGCTCTTTGGCACGGCTCGGATAATGCTCACACAGGGTCCACTTGCCAAACTGTTTGAGGTCTACGACACCGAGATCCTGATCAAGGATCGCCCTGGGCGGATGTATCGCGTGGCTGCTGCGGCAGGAACCAACGACGGTGGGCGACCGACCTGCTTTATCGCAGACGAGCTGCACGAGTGGACAGGCAACAAGGAGCGCGTGCATCTCGTGCTCTCTAACTCACTCGCCAAGCGCGCCGAGGCGCTGGAGTTGAACATCTCGACCGCAGGCTCTGACGAGAACACACTGCTCGGCAGGATGCTGACCTACGCCAAGCGCATTGCCTCTGGCGAGGTCACCGACCCATCGTTCCTAGTCGAGTGGTGGGCTGCTGCTGACAGCCACGACCTAGAGACCGACGCTGGCCGCAGGGCTGCGCTTGAGCAGGCGAATCCGAGCGCACCGGCATTCGTAGACATTGACCGACTGCTCGCACGCGCCAACGAAGTGCCAATGCACGAGTGGCAGCGCTACCACCTGAACCGCTTCGTGCAGCCGCCAGACCGCTGGATTGGCGCAGAGGCGTGGATGAAACTGGCAGACCGCGAGCGCACACTCATTCCAGGCGAGCGGCTAAGCATCGGCTTTGACGGCTCATATGCGCGCGACGCAACGGTCATTACCGCCTGCACGATGGACGGTCACATCTTCCTGATCAAGGCGTGGGAGAAGGCAGAGACCAACCGCGACCCAGACTGGACTGTGCCGCGCGGCGAGGTAGACGCGGTCATCGATCAGGTGATGCAGACCTACGATGCGACCATCTTTGCTGACCCTCCTGGCTGGGCTTCCGAGATCGAGGAGTGGACGCGCCGGTACGGCAAGCGCGTGGCAGTCTTCCCTACCGCGACCATTGAGCGGATGGGTCCAGCCGTAGACCGATTCTTCACCGCCGTAGCGACTGGCGAAGGGCTACGCCACGACGGCTCGCCCCTACTGGCTCGCCATATCAGCAATGTGCATACGCGCCTGACGCGCTATGGTCAGGTGCTAACTAAGGCTTACAAGGCCTCACCTGACCGCATAGACGCAGCCGTGTCTGCCGTGGTCGCTTTCCAGGGTGTAAAGTTCCTACAGGTAGAACCTAAGCAAGCAGCGAAAGTGGAGTGGATCAACCTATGATTAGCAACCTTCTCGAAGTTGTGGGTGGCGCACTTGTCATCGCAGGTCTCGCGCTACTCTCTCTCCCATTAGGACTCATCGCATTGGGCGCGGCTCTTGCCGCTATCGGCTATACGCTAGGAGACCGTAAGTGAGCATCCTTCGCCGCATCCTTGGTGAGCAGCGTGCCGTAGGTGGCACTTGGATCACCGACAATCAGCCATCCGTCTCATCTGCCGGTGTCGCAATCAACAGCCAGACGGCACTCTCCATCGGAGCCTATTACGCAGCGGTCAAGCTCTACGCTGACACTGTCGCGTCGCTTCCGTGGGATACCTATATCCGCATTGACGGCACACGCCGACCATACCGACCGTCACCATCGTGGCTGACCACGCCACAACCAAACAATCCGAACTTCACTGGCTTCGACCTCAAGCACCGAATGGTGTCGTCACTCCTCATTGACGGCAACTGCTTTGTGCTCTTCATCAAGAATCGCAACGGCGACATCGTTGAGATGCGCGTGCTCGATCCGCACCGCGTGACGATCAAGGTCGTAGACGGCGCTCCTGTCTATGTGGTCGCAGGCGAGGATGGCGTGGGCGTTGAGTTGACCTCTGACGCAATCCTGCATATTCCGCTGTTTGCGACTGGCTCCAACTATCGCGCTCCGTCGCCAGTTGAGCAGCACCGCACGACGCTCGGCCTTGCCAGCGCCACGCAGTTGTACAGCGCGAAGTTTTACGAGCAGGGCGCAGCGCCTTCAGCCGTCATCAAGATCCCAGGCGAACTGACGCAGGATCAGGCTGACTCACTTCGCAACTCGTTCAGCCGCCGTCACGAGGGCATCGAGAAGATGCACAAGATCGCGGTGCTGACCGGTGGCGCAGACTTCCAGCAGATGTCAATGAAGATCAGCGATATGCAGTTGGTTGAGACGCTCCACTGGGGCGTTGAGTCCATCGCTCGTCTGATGGGCGTGCCGCTGCACCTGCTTCAATACCCAGGCGGCAACACCTCCTACAACAGCGTTGAGATCGTCAGCATTGAGTGGCTGCGCCTTGGTCTTGGACCACTCGTCGCACGCCTAGAGGCTGGCTTGCAGCGTCTCGTACCTGGCGCAGATCAGACCTTTATCAAGTTCACGATGGACGGCCTCCTCCGACCGACCACCAAGGAGCGAATGGATGCCTACGCAATCCAGTTGCAGAACGGTATCCGCAGCCTCAACGAGGTGCGCCGACTTGAGGATCTTGCCGACATTGAAGGCGGCGATCAGCACTGGAAGCCGCTGAACATTGGCGTAGTTGGTCAGGAGCCACAGGCTTGAGCT
>RFPZ01000069.1 GCA_009925905.1 Candidatus Aquidulcis frankliniae | reverse complement strand
CCGCGCCGTCCTCGCCGCGCTCCACCCTGCCATCACCGTTGCCTTCTATTCGCGCCGACCGGCGAGCGAACTGCCGCTGCGACCTGGCGATCGCGTTGCCGAGTCGGTGAACGATGCCATTCGTGGCGCCGACATCATCGTCACAGCGGCGGCATTCGATACCCCGCCGCGCCCGATTGACGTAAAGCTGATTGAGCCTGGTGCCACGCTGCTGGTGATTGATTACGCCGCAACCATTAGCGCCGGCGTGATTGCGGCACTCAGCGCGCGTGGACCGATTCGCGTGATCACCGACAGCGCCGCGCAGTACGACGACACGCGCCGCACACCAAAGCTGAGCGGCTGGCCCGCCGCCAACGCGCAGATCGGCGACACGCGTATAGAGAGCGCAGGCCGTGTCACCACGCTCGTCAATCACCTCGGTATCTCGGCCTGCGACTTGGCATACGCCGAACTACTTCTGGATCTTGCCGAGAAACAGAATGTTGGAACGCTGCTCGCGCGATGAGTCGACCTGTACCGCGCCTGCGCATCGACGCCCCGCCAGCAGCAGACAATGCTGCAATCGAGGTGCTTGACTATCACACCGCCGGTGAGCCGTTTCGCATTGTGGTGAGCGGCTATCCCGAACTCGAGGGCAACACCATTCTTGAGCGACGCCGCTCCGCACTGGCGCAGCACGATCACTTGCGCCAGATGCTTATGTGGGAGCCACGCGGTCATGCCGACATGTACGGCGGCATCCTCGTGCCACCCGATCACGACGAGGCGCAGGTCGGTGTGCTCTTTATGCACAACGAGGGTTACTCCACCATGTGTGGCCACGGCACCATTGCACTCGCGACCGCGCTCGTCGAGAGCGGTGCGATTATGCCAACTGGTACCGCAACGCCCATTGGCATTGATGCACCGTGTGGACTTGTGCGCGCCGTTGCACACGTGCACGAGAGCGAGCTCGCTGCGGCGCGCGCCGCCAACCGCACCCCACGTGTGCACGAGGTGACCTTCGAGAATGTGCCGTCGTTCGCCGCCGCGCTCGATGTCGCCATTGATGTTCCTGGCTACGGATCACTCACCGTTGATGTTGGCTACGGCGGCGCCTTCTATGCACTCATCGATGCGGCGCAACTCGGTATCGAGATGCGTGCCGAAAACGCCGCCGCGATCGCCGCTGCGGGTCGAGCGATTACCGACGCGGGTCGCGCCGCACTTCGTATTGGTGGTGCACTGGCAACGGCGCTTGGCGTTGCGCACCCCGAAGAAGAGGATCTCTCGTTCTTGTACGGCACGATCATCTCGGGGCCGCCTGAAGATGCGACACATCACTCACGCAATCTCTGTCTCTTCGCCGAGGGAGAGGTCGACCGTTCCCCAACCGGCTCAGGAGTGTCGGCACGACTCGCCGTGCTTCACGCACGTGGCGACGTGCAGACCGGTCAAGAGATTGCGATTGAATCAATCCTCGGCCGTGAGTCGGTCTTCCGCGGCCGTGTCGTGCGTACCGAAACGTGGGCTGGTCGGAACGCCGTGATTCCCGAGGTGCGCGGCAGCGCGCACATGACGGGGAGTGCTCGCTACGTACTCGACGAGAACGATCCGATCGGCCGCGGCTTCCTCGTTGCCCGATAGGCCGTGAACACGCCGCGCACGCTCCTTGTGGTGAACCCTGCGGCGGGCGCTGGTCGCGCCGGCCGTGTGCTCTCGCGCGTGCTCGAAGAGCTCAAGCCCTGGGGCGAGTTCGAGATTGCCGTGACGCGTGCAGGTGAAGTTCGCCCGGCTGAGCGCATCGTTCGCGAGGCGGTGGCGAACGGCGTCACGCGCATCGCCGTGCTCGGCGGCGATGGCACAGCGAGCCAGGCCCTTAACGGCCTCCGACAGCCTGGCGGCAGCATTTCGAACGTGCAGCTTGGGTTGATCCCCGCAGGCACTGGCCGTGACTTTGCGCGAACGGTTGGCATCTCGCGCAAGCCGATTGAGGCTGCTCGGCACCTGGCTCGCGCCGCCACCACGCGCACTATTGATGTTGGGCAGATTGAACTCAGCGACGGGAGCGTGCGCCTCTTTCTGAACATCGCCTCTTTTGGTGTGACGGCGCGCATCGCGCATGCGCTGGAGCAGTACCCGCAACTAAAGCGTCACGCGGGCGCGCTCGCCTTCGGCCTCGCCACCGTTCGCGCTGGCCTGAACTACGCGCCCGATCTTGTGGAGGCGCGCGTCGACACACATGCGCCTGAGCGAGGCCCAGTTGCTGCGATGGCAATCGCCAACGGCGCATGGTTCGGCGGCGGCATGCATGTCGCACCAACCGCGCGCATTGATGACGGCCGATTTGAGGTAGTGCGCTTTGGCGACATTGCCCGCAGCGACTTTGTGGTCAGCCTGCCACTCGTCTATAAGGGAACGCATTACGCGCACCCGAAGGTGACCGTCTCACAAGGATCCGATGTGTTCGCGGCACCGGCGGGCGGTGAAGGTGCACGTGCAGTAGAGATTGAGGCCGACGGAGAGATCGTGGGGCAGCTGCCCGCACGTTTCTCTATCCGCCGCGGGGCTATCGCACTACTGGTCTAGCGGCCCACACATCAATACGCCATCCTCAGCTCATTTCAGCGACGCATAGACCGTTACACCTACAGGAAGGTGTCCAGAACCGCTCGTAATTCGAAACGAGTACAGCTCGCCCGCGATCAGCGTGAGTGACGACATTGATGCTGGTTGAGATGCAGGCGCTTGGCCGTTCACAGGAATAACGCAAGATCCTGTTCCAACTTGAACTCCCGCACTGTCCACCACAACGATCGTTAGGGTATGAGCGAAAAGGTTTCCTGCGGTCCTGCAATAGAGCGACGTAAACGTTGCGTTGAATGGCGTCATAAACCCTGTTTGAACTGGGTGATGCGCGGAACCCTCATCTTCAGAATGCGCATTCCCGAAATACGCAGCGGTGCTGCCAGGAAGGTTAGAACCGCCGCTACTCGCCATAATGAAGAATCCAATCAATGCGCCGTCAGCACCATTAGCGCCTGTTGCACCCGTCGCACCGGTTGCGCCGGTCGCTCCTGTCGGTCCCGCTGGTCCCGCGGGCCCCATCGCTCCGGTAAGTCCGATGGTGCCCGTTGGGCCAGATGCACCATCGGCACCCGTTGCACCTGTCGGTCCCGCTGGTCCCATTGCACCATCAGCACCGGTTGCGCCCGATGCGCCGTCTAATCCTGGTAGGCCGATCGCGCCATCAGCTCCCGCCGCGCCGGTCGCACCCGTCGAGCCGTTTGGTCCCGCCGGTCCCATCGCGCCAGTAAGTCCGATGGTGCCCGTTGGGCCGATCGCACCATCAGCACCCGTCGCACCCGTCGCACCTGTCGGTCCCGCAGATCCCGTTTGCCCCGTTGCGCCGGCAGGCCCTGTAGGCCCCACGTTTCCCGCCAAAACATCCGCACTTCGGTATGGGGTTATTGCGGAAAAAGCGGCAAACCCCCCAGACAAGATCAACGCGACGATCGCGACAGTACGCGCGGTGCGATCTGCACGGCGAGCTTTTCTGCGACCACGTCGCATCTCTTTTTCGGAATCAATCGCCGTGCGGAGTTTGGTTGACATAAAACCTCCACCAAACTTGGTGGGGCTGAGAACCCACAGAGCGCAAGCCAAGATGGCTTGATATGTGAATCGTACTTATATTTCATTGAAATACAAGCCCTCGCCGCAAGTAGGTGTGACGACACCACATGTTGTGTCGTGAGGATGACTCTGCTACCGTCCGCGCATGGCATCAGCAGCAACGCGTTGGATCGGACTCGCCTGCCTCGCACTGGGGCTGGCGATGATCATCGTCGACACCTCCATTGTGAACGTGGCGGTGCCGCGCATCATTACCGACCTTAAGATCACCCCAAGCACCGCAGAGTGGGTGAACAGCAGCTACGCACTTGTCTTTGCCGCAGCGCTCATTACCCTCAGCCGCATCGGCGACATCATTGGCCAGCGCACCCTCTATCTCGTTGGAACCACCGTGTTCGCATCGGCATCCGTACTTGCAGCAATTGCACCGAGCGGTGAGCTGCTGATTGCTGCGCGACTTCTCCAAGGTCTCGGCGGCGCCGCGATGGCGCCATCCACACAGAGCATCGTCAACTCCACCTTCCGCGGTAAGGATCGCGCGATTGCATTCGCCATCTACGGCTCTGTCATTGGCGGTATGGCCGCGCTCGGTCCGGTCATTGGTGGATGGCTCACCACCAACGCGTCGTGGCGTTGGGCCTTCGGCGTCAATCTGCCAATCGCAATCATCGCCATCGTCGGCACCATGCTTACTGTCGCCGAGACGCGCACCGAGCGAAAGAGCAAGGGCTTCGATGTTGGCGGCGTAGTGCTGATTACACTTGGCCTTGCTGGCATCGTCTTCGGATTGATTGAGGGCTACACCTACGGTTGGTGGGCGCCATCAACAACCTTCAGCAGCGACGCTGCGTGGGCATGGTGGCCAATCGCCGCCGTCTCCGTTGTGCCGGTGGCTCTCGCACTTGGCTCCGTGTCACTCGTACTCTTCGCACTCTATGAGCGCGCACGACTCCGCGCCAAGAAGACGGTGCTCATTGACTTCACGCTGTTTGATATTCCAACATTCCGCTACGGCAACATCGCGGGCTCCATCGTTTCCCTCGGTGAGTTCGGCGTACTGTTTGCGATCCCGCTCTTCCTCGCCGCGGTGCAGCAATACAGCGCCTTTGAGACGGGCCTCTGCTTTGTGCCACTCGCGCTCGGCTCATTCATTGCTGCGCCAATGGCGCCGTCCCTCACCAAGAAGTGGGGCGCCCGCCGCGTGGTAACGCTCGGCATGTTCCTCGAGGCGGTAGGCATCGGCGCGATCGCCTTGCTGATCTCCCCAGAGTCGACCGGCCTACAGCTCATGATTCCGTTCCTGGTCTACGGCATCGGCGTTGGCTTCGCCACGGCGCAGCTCGCCAACGTCACGCTCGCCGAGGTCGACATCCCGCGTGCAGGCATTGCGTCGGGGACTAACTCCACGACTCGACAGATTGGCTCAGCGCTCGGCATCGCCATCATCGGCACCACGCTCTTTACCTTGATTGGCGAGCAGTCGCGCAGCGCACTTGAGAAGCTTCCTGAGCTTGCCGCCGCGCCACCCGCCGCCATCAACGGCATCGTTGAGGCGATGAAGGGATCAGCCGGTCAGGCGCTCCCTGCAATCGCGAGCGACCCGATGCTCGCCGCGATCCCGGGCCTTGGCGAAAAAGTCACCGCCGCACTCAGCCAGGCCTTCGCTGATGCAGCCCGCGGGGCTGGCATCGTCGCCTTCATCTTTGTCTGCTTCGGCCTCGCCGCCAGCTTGGCGCTCCCGAAGGAGAAGCCACTCAAGAAGTAGTGCGCGCCGCGCCAGGTCTACCCAGACGGCTATTCAGCGTGCATACTCCCTATCCAGCCCCCAAGGGGCACCCGCCTGGGAGTAGGAGGCACGAGATGGACGCAACGGAGATCCTAAAGAGCAACGCCGCCGCGACCGCCGCCGCCGATGCTGCCTGGGTGAATCCACGAGATCCAGCGAAGGCCGTTGGCCCCGACGGACTGCCACTCCGCAGCCGCCGCGCTCCAAAGTGGGCTGACGTGCCAAACGAGCAGTGGGACGACTGGCGCTGGCAGCTGAGCAACCGCGTCAACTCGCTCGAAGAGATCGGCGAGATCCTTGAGCTGACTGACGACGAACGCGAAGGCCTCTCCGCCGAGGGGAAGTTCCGCGTCGACATCACCCCGTACTTCATTAGCTTGATTGACCCGAAGGATCCGAACGATCCGATTCGCCGCCAGGTGATTCCGGTCGGCTCCGAGCAGCAGG
>RFPZ01000068.1 GCA_009925905.1 Candidatus Aquidulcis frankliniae | reverse complement strand
CGGGCACGCCATCGCGTCCGCCAAGAAGCTGGATGTTTTCGACCACGACCTTCATCCGGCTGCGTTTTTTGCCGGTGTCCTTGTCGTCCCATGTGTCGAGCTTCAACCGGCCTTCCACAAAGAGCGGTTTCCCCTTTTTGCAGTATTCGCCGACGATCTCGGCCACGCGCCCGTAGGCTTCGAGGTCCACGAAGGTCACTTCCTCGCGTTTCTCTCCGCTCTCTGTGGTAAAATTGCGGTTCACGGCGAGCGCGAAGCCGGCAACGGCGGTGCCTTTCGGCGTGTACTTAATTTCCGGTTCCCTCGTGAGGTTCCCGATGAGCATGACTTTGTTTAGGTTTGCCATAGTGTTTTTAGATTGGTGATACGTTGCGAAACTCGATGACCCATACCCACGGGTTTTGCTCCCATGACTCGGGGCCGTTGATGGAGTGCCAAAGGTGCTCATACGAGCGGACGGCGGAATTGCCGTGATAGTGCCTGCCTTCGTTGTCGGACACGTAGCCGTCAAAGTCGTGGTCGAAGTAAATACCTTCCGCGATGGCATCCGCCTCGGTGATGGATTGCAACCGCTCCACACGGACGGATACTATTTTGAGTTTAATGCGAGAGGCCCATTTCGGCATAAAGCGCGGTGAAACCCATTTGATTCCGCAACTTTCATTTACCTTATCCGCCGCGTAAAACGTGCGGGCCGTGTCTCTATCAGGGATTCCACGCCACGGTTCGCGTTTATATTCCTCAATGTAGCTTTTATTCTCTACAGCAAATTTCTCCTTCACCCATAGAATCTCACCCAACGGCCCGTATGGGCAGTATTCATTCGCGCCGTTAATTCCGCCGCATTCCCACCAAGGAACGGCTCCGGCTGGTGCGTTTTCGCTTGGGAAGAATAAACGCGACTCACCAAGTTTCGCGTCTCTCCCCCACAATCCTGAGGGTTTGCCTTTCTTGATTTCCCGCCGCGTCTGCGTCTTGCGTCCGTCGAGAATGGCGCGGACCATTGGGCCGCTGAATAGTATCGGTCTTTCTTTCATAAAGCGGCGTTCATCGGCACGATCCCCGCAGTCCGCGCGGGGCGGATGCTCCAATACGCTTCCACGTCGGACGGGTCGGGCGGGTTGATGTAGTGTTTGCGTAGCATGGCGGGCGAGGTGCCCATTTCATTTGCCGTCTGCGCGAAGTCGAAGCCGACCGCAGCCAGCCGGTGCGAGCCGTAGGAGTGTCGGAGTGCGTTGATTGGCCAATGCGTCCAGCCGAGTGCCTTGCACATCCGGGACAACGCGCGGGAAATGGCGCGGGATGGCTCCGGCGACGCGGCGATGGTGCGTCCCATCGTGTGCGCGGACCACGGCGCCAGCCATTCGCGCAAAGCGGGGTGGATCGGGATTTTCCGACCCACCCGCACCTTGCCCGCGACCTTGGCCGTGACGGTAATCACGCCGGCATTCCAGCGAAGCGCCGACCATTCGAGCCGCAGGACTTCCGAGGACCGCATCCCGGCGAACCCACCGAGCACGACCCACGGCAAAAGCTCCGTGCATTCCGCTTCAAACCATGTGAGCACCTGGGCGAATAGCGACGGCGTGAGCGTGACCACTTCGGGACCGCTCGCCAGCCGTGGCACCGCGGCGGCGGCAGTGGGACCGCCCCCGAGCCATCCGCGCAACTGGCAGAAATTGAGAAAGAGCGCGACGGAATCGCGGATGTTATCCCGTCGGCGCATGGAGAGCGGCGAACCAACAGGGCGGAGGATGCCGTCCACCGTGCGGGCTTTGCGAGTGCGGAGGCTGTGCAGCCAGTTTTCCAGCGCATCGGGCTGCGCGGCGCGGAAATCGGGGAACGCCTTCGCAAACTCCCGCAGATCGCCCGATAGCTCCGAGATATGGCGGCGGGAACGTCCGCGCTGGGCGCGAAACTGGATGCACTGCTTCACCGCCTCGACCGTCGGCGGCACCGGCCCCGAGGTCCGGCGGCTCGCCACGGCATCGCGCACCACGGCCACAAGCGATTCCCCCGGAGAAAGCAGGGAGCGGGCGCGGGTGTATTCCTGCACGCCGGCGAGAAACGGCACGCCGGCGGACTCCATCGCCCGCCGTGCGGCGGTGATCTCGGCGAGGTCGGCATCGTTCAACGCCAGCGCACCGTGACGCCCTCCAGCAATCTCCCGCGCGACCTTCTGCGCAAACTCGATGGCCTGCGTCTTCACCGGCAGCGTCCGGCGTTTCCGCGTGCCGGTGGTATCATACCACGTCACGACAAAGCGCGACCCGTGAGGATTCACGGTGACGCGGGTGGAACCTTTGCCGGCGGAGTAGATGGGCATTTATCCTGTGAAATCCGGGTAATCGACATTAAAGAAACCAAGCGAACCTTTGCATGGGTGGAACGGGAGTGGACGAGCATCAGCCATCACAAAGCCCCATTCTCCGCAAAACCATTCGCTTGCGTGGTTATTCACGCAATCAAGAATCGTCGCCACACCGACCACGCCGCCGCGGTCGAACTGCTCAAAAGCTGGCAGCTTGATGTCGCGGTCTGGATCACAAAACCCCTTCATAAATAACCGACACGCATCGTATTCATCGCGAGTCATTCCTTTGCTCGCGTGTATGAGAACACGCCCGCGATAACTGGTCCGCCACGTCCGGTTTTCGATATTCTTCCAACCGTTCACAATCAGCCACGCCCAAGGCTGGCGTATGGAAAGAGCCTGACGTGGCAGTATCTTGTTATACGCGATCATGCTTCGTCCCCTTCCTGCACAAACCATTTCTCCAGCCGATACCCGCCGGCGTCGCGGAGCAGCTTGATCAATTCGTCATACCAGAACTTCCGCGGGCCGTCCTCGAATCCGAACGCGAGGATCACGGCGCACACGTCTTTACGGAGCGACCAGTCGAGGGTCATCACATCGGACACATCGGCGGCTTTTCCATTCCAAAGCGAGAACAACAGCTTGCGGATGGTGTAGCTTTGATCCGTCCTTTGCGCCATCGCTTCGGCGAGTCGTGGCACGGCGAGGAAAGCCGATTCCATTGCGGCGATGCGTTCCTTAGTGACTGCGCTCACTTCGCCGAAAAATGATTTCAGCATGGCGGCGCGTTCTTCTGCGGTCGGTTCATCATCGAGAACCATTGTATCGGCGGGTGTGTTCATAACGAATGCTGGCGAAAGTGTGAGCCAGCCGGCGCGGAAAGTCCGAACCAAAGGTTACGCTGCGCTTTTCACCAACGATATTTACAGCGGCCCCGCGTGATTGAACTGGCATCACGGGCGAAAGCTATACGCACGTTGCGTATGTGTCAACGTGTATTTTTGACAGCTTCCGAAGCAGGGACGGACGAAGGAACTTGTGCGGACGGCTGCGGCCGCATTCCCAATTTTGCAGGGTGCGAAGGTTGAAACCGAACCGTGCCGCAAACTCGGATTGCGACAGCTTTGCTGCTGCGCGTTTCGCGGTGATGAATGCTTTCCAGTCGGTAACGGTGTCTGCCATACTCCGGCGCGGAATATACGCGGGGAGCGTATCGGGTCAAGGTTCAAAACGGACCTTCGCCACGAAGATACGCCTCGACCAGACGGCGGGCGCGGTCCCAATCATCATACACCACCTCCACGCGATACCCGGCGAGGATGAGCTTACGAATCCAGTCCTGTTGTTCCGGCGATGGCTTGTTGGGCTTCACTTTCAACTCAATCCAGAGTCCGTGATACTCGCCCGCGGGAACAGGGAGAAAGACATCCGGCACACCAGGCTTCACGCCCTCGGCTTTGAGTTTGCTGGCGACGATGGCATTGCGCGCACCGCCGTTTGGGATGGCGAACATCAGCCCGATGCGCGGATCCGTCGCCGCGGCGAGCTTGGCCCATTTGAACAGCGCGACCTGCATCCGGTGCTCGGGTTGTCCGCGCTTCGACGGCGTTTGGCTTGTGGCTTTGAATCTCATGGGCGTAGCTGGCAGGCTTCGTGCAGGGCGAGGTCGTGCACCGGCACGCTATGCCGGCGGAGGATTTCCAGCAGGGCGGCGATGGATTCCGCCTCGTGCCAGTTCCGCTTTCCAAGCTCGTAAGTCACCTGCTCCGGCGTGATCGGCGTCGGGCCGGAAGGATACTGCGCCCTCCACAACCAGCGCGAAAGGTCGGCGTGCAGGGCGGTGGTGTTGCGGAACTCGATGAGGGTGTTATCGGTGGTGAGGTTCATTTGCGTGCGAGCCGGTGAGCTTCAGCTTCGGAGGCCATGCGGTGCGCTTGGGCGGTGTCCACGCCGAGCCGTGCGGCGACTTCGCGCCAGCGCAGACCGCTTTCCCGCAAGCGCAGGGCTTCATTCCAGCGCGGGAGCGCGGCGAGACGGCGGGCGGCATTGGCGGCGGCAAAGCCGTTGATTCCCCGGCGGGTTTTCCTTGGTGCGGTGGCTGGGAAATGGAGTGACATTATTACGAGTGGACGTTTTGACACCTTGCGGGCGGCGTGATGGGTGGGTGTGTGATTCCTTTTACTTTCGTTCCTTCTTCGTGGTCGCCCGGATGAACTCGGCAAGTGAGACGATGGCCTGTTGCAAATCGGGGTCGTGGGCCGCGGCGGTGGCGAGGGTTTCAAATGCGGACTTTACCGGCGACGGGAGCGGCGCGGATTTCCACCATGCCTCCGCCTCGTCGCGCAGACGGGATTGCTCGCCGACCCGCTCGATTAAAAACAGGCCGGAGTATTCCTCGGACGGCACCAAGTCGCGCCATGAAGCCTCCAGAAGCTCGCATTTCTCATCGTGAGAAACCGCTTTGAGAATCTTCGCGAGTTGTTCCGCCGTGGGATTGGTCGCGCCATTGACATACTCCGAGATCGAACCCTGCCGGATGCCGGTCATATCGGCGACTTCGCGCTGCCTCCATTTATTGCGCTCAATGATGGAGGAAAATGCGGTGGAAAAATAGCTCATAGGCGGAAAATACGAAAAAAATAGCAAAAGGCAATAAAAAGTATTTGACGATTTTACAGAAAGGCGATAAATCGCAAGAAACGATACGCGAAATGTCAGCACTGCCAGCCCTACTAAAAACACTCATCCACACATCGGCGCTTGGTCGCCGCAACATCACCGACACCGCCGAAGCAGCCGAGGCGTTGGAGATTGAAACCACGCTCAAGGCGCGGCTTGAAAAGCTGGAAAAGGCGCGGCGGGCCAGTCGTCCGAAGTCGTCGAGGAAATAACTCAACTCACACCCACCCAATGCAAGCCACTGACCTGATACAAAAAGAGCTTCGCGTGTGCATCGACGGCGCACGCGCTTTGACGGAAATCGCCGCGCTCATCGCGGCGAAACCGCACCTTCGCGACCTGACCGATAAAGTGGCGCACCACGTCACGGCGGCGAGGACAGCACTCGCCCAGGCGCTTGCGGCGGCGGCGGCATCGCCGGAAATCCCGTTGTTTCAACCCCGCAAACGCCGGTAGAATGTCGTTCTCATCGTTCATACTCGGCGTCGGGTTCTTCGCGGTGATCATCCGCCTCGCCGACTACTACCCGAGGGCGGTGTTCTTCGGCTTCGTATTCGTGGTCGTGGCGTGCGAGATCGCGGCGGCGGCATGGTATTCGCGCAAACAGAAGAAGCAAAACCAATGAGCGCAGCCGATACCCTCATGGCGGAATTTCACGCCAAAGCAGACGCCGCGCTTCCGGCCCTGCTCCGCGAAGCAGCAGCGGCGGCACTCGACCGGGCATTATCCGGCGCGGGTCCACTCCTGCGCATCGACGACGCCGGACGCCTCTTTTTCGGCGAGTCATGCGATTGGAAACAGGCACGGCGCGAGTTTGTGAAGCTCAACGTGCCGTTCTACCGTCTCAGTTCCCGCGATCACCGGGTGAATGTGGCCGAAGTGA
>RFPZ01000067.1 GCA_009925905.1 Candidatus Aquidulcis frankliniae | reverse complement strand
GCCATCAAGGCCATCAAAGAGTGTGCCGGCGATAAGAATGCCTGCAGCGATCGCCCAGTTGCCAAGGGCAACCTGCGCGGTCGCAATGAGGACAATGCCGAACCCAACAAGGGTGAGTGCGTCGGGCGAGAAACCAATTCGCCCGAGCATCAGCGCGATCGGTTCACCGATGCGCTTGATCTTGGTGCGTTCGCTGGTGGTGAGGAGGCTCCCCTGCGTCACGCGCTTGGCGCTGGTCTTCTTGGTGGCAATGCGCTTAGCCATGGTTACGCCTCTTCGCCGCGAACAGCGTCAACGAGCGGAGTTGCATTTGGGAGCGCTGCGGTCGGGGCGATCCAGGCGGCGGGATCGGCGATGCCAAGGGCGGAGAGCATCAGCGCGTGCCCTTCGGCGATGGTGGCGGTGCGGAGCGTGCAGATCGATTCGCGACCGGAGCGCTCGGTGGTGACGAGTCCGGCAGCGCGCAGGCGGCGCAGGTGCCACGAGACGAGCGGCTGGGAGAGGCCGGTGAATTCAATGAGTTCGGAGACGGTGGCAGGGCCAGCTGCGAGGCGGCGCACCACCTCGAGGCGATTGGTATCGCCAAGGGCACGGTGCACGCGTCGGGCTGCCTCAATGACGTCACGCTCCCCCGCGAGGCGGGAGACGGCGGCGCCCGTGGCGGCTGGCAACGCGGAGACCTGCTGTGCGCTCATAGAAGCAGAAGTTTATATGAATTCCCGCTGATGCGATAGGGAGATGGTCATGCAGGAAGCTTGATTGTTACACCCCTGTGTAGGGGTAGCGGTTACTTGGCGAGAGCCTGAACGACCGCCTCGATGATTGGTGTTGGGGCGAGACCAAGTGCCACCGTGCCGATGGCGGCAATCAACAGGCCGGCGCGCAGCATGGGCCCCTCAGCCACCTGAACGGCTGGTTCCGCTGGATCACGCATGAAGAGGTAGACGATGACGCGCAGGTAGTAGAAGGCGGCAATGGCAGCGTTGAGGACTGCGATCACGGCGAGGATCGTGGCTGGCCCACCCGCCTGCACAGCGGCCAGGATCACGTAGGTCTTGGCAAAGAAGCCGGCCGTCGGCGGAATGCCGGTTAGGCTCAGCAGGAAGATCACCGCAAGGATCGCCATCCGCGGATGCTTGCGACCAAGCCCCGCGAGATCGGAGAGCTGCGTGGTAGCGCCAGGTCGGCCCTGGAGCGCGGTGAGGAAGGCAAATGCACCGAGGTTCATGAACGCGTAGGCCGCCGCATAGAAGAGAATGCCCGCGATTCCCGCTACCTCTCCTGCACCGGCGGCCACGATGCCGACCATTAGGTAGCCCGTATGTGCAATCGACGAATAGGCGAGCATGCGCTTCACGTTGCTCTGGGTGAGTGCCACCAAGTTTCCGAGCGTCATCGTCGCCGCCGCCAACACCACCAGCACGGGAATCCAGAGTGCGGCCAGCGGTGCGAGGGCAATCACAAACAACTTGATCAGAAGTACGAAGGCACCAACCTTCGGACCCACCGAAAGGTATCCGGTGATTGGCGTTGGCGAACCCTGGTAGGCATCTGGCGTCCAGTAGTGGAACGGTACCGCCGCAATCTTGAATGCAGAGCCTGTCGTAATCAGCGCGAGTGCAACCGCGAGCCCTGCATTTGCTGCGCCAGAAGAGAGCGCTATTGCAATACCGCTCAGTGAGGCGGTGCCTGCAACTCCCCACAAGACCACGATGCCAAAGAGCAGAATGGCGCTCGAGAAGCTACCGAGCAGAAAGTACTTGACGGCACCCTCAGTGCTGAGCGGATCGCGCTTCGCGTATCCCGCAAGGACGTAACCAGGAATAACCATGAGCTCAAGGCCAACGAAGAGTGTGACGAGGTCGGTTGCAGCACCGAGAAGGATTGCTCCTGCAAGGGCGAAGAGGAGCGTTGCAGCGAGCTCAGCGGTTGGATACCTGCGCGCCGCAAGGTATGCCGGGGCAATCAGGAGCGTGATCGCCACGATCGAGATTCCGAGCAGGCCAACGAATGCGACGAATGGTCCCGCCACATAACTACCACCAAGTGCGCTGGCCGTGCTCCCACCCTGGTTGATGAGCAGTGCCGCCGTTGCGCCAAGTGCGGCGAGCGCCACTGCGATTGGGGCGTGATTGCGGTTCGGCGTGACCATGTCGCTCACCAGCACAGCGATCGCACCGAAAACGATCGTGATCAGCGGGGCCAGAGTGAGTAGATCGTTGTTCATTGCCCCACCACGCTAATTGCCGACATCAAGAACGTTTCAACGCTCTGTGCAAAAGAGCTCGTCAAGATGCTTGGCATCACGCCGAAGACGACAATCATTGCTGCGAGTGGCGCAAGGGTAAGGATTTCAGTTGGCGTGACATCGGTTAGGTGCGAACCGAGACCCTTAAGGAACGGCGAGAGTGGGCCAGTAAAGACTCGTTGGTACATGTAGAGCAGGTACACGGCGGCAAGGATCATGACGAATGTTGATGCGCCTGCGACCATCGGATTGTCAATAAATGCTCCGAGCAAGACCAAGAACTCGCCGGCAAACCCAGAGAGGCCAGGCAAGCCGACCGAAGCGAAGAGGAAGAAACCGAAGAGCGCGGCATACACTGGCGTGCGCACCGCCCAGCCCCCCATCTTGGCAATCTCGCGATCGTGTGTGCGCTCGTAGCCGATACCAACAAGTAGGAAGAGTCCGCTCGTAATGAGGCCGTGATTGAGCATTTGCAAGATCGCGCCATCAACGCCTTGCTGATTGAAGGTGAAGATGCCGAGCGTCACGAAGCCCATGTGGCTCACAGAGCTGTACGCGATCAGCTTCTTGAGGTCAGTCTGCACGATCGCTACGAGCGCGCCGTAGATGATGGCGATCACGGAGAGGGCGATCATGAGCGGCGCGAAGAGATGCGCACCATCGGGGAAGAGTGGGATCGCAAAGCGAATGAACCCGTAGCCGCCGAGCTTCAACAGCACGCCGGCGAGGATCACGGAGCCAGCGGTAGGCGCTTGGACGTGCG
Organism: Candidatus Aquidulcis frankliniae; assembly: GCA_009925905.1. Taxonomy (GTDB): domain Bacteria; phylum Chloroflexota; class Limnocylindria; order Limnocylindrales; family Limnocylindraceae; genus Limnocylindrus; species Limnocylindrus frankliniae. The sequence continues at coordinate 3,029 of RFPZ01000067.1, read as the reverse complement.
CGTCTGGGAGCCAGGTATGGAACGGGAACATCGGCACCTTGATGGCGAAGGCGAGCGCGAAGGCGGCAAATCCAAGGATCTGCAGTGTTGGGTCGGTAATCGTGCCCCGAAGCGCCAGCAGGTCAAACGCCCCCGTCCATGAGCCGGTGACAGCCTGATGGCTGAATGCGGTCGCGAGGATGGCCACGAGCATGAGGAGTGATCCAACGAGCGTATAGAGCACGAACTTGATCGTGGCGTAGATGCGATCGGCGCCGCCCCAGATACCAATGATCAGATACATCGGAACGAGCACGACCTCCCAGAAGATGTAGAAGAGGAAGAGGTCGAGCGAAAGGAAGACGCCGAGCATTCCCGTCTCGAGAATCAGGAAGCTGATGAAGTACTCCTTCACGCGCGTCTGAATTGGCCCGAAGCTCGCCAGGATGCAAATCCAGCTGAGCAACGTGGTCAACACGACAAGTGCTCCGGAGAGCCCATCGACACCAAGGTGGTACGTGATGCCGAATGACGGAATCCACGAGAGCTGTTCACTAAAGGCGAATTCGCCACTCTGGGCGCGGATGCCGAGCAGCATGCCAAGGCTCAGCGCAAAGGTGATCAGTGAGACACCAAGTGCGGCAAAGCGGATCAAGCTTGGTCGCGACGATGGGAGGAACGCAACTCCAAGCGCACCAAGAAGTGGCAGGAAGATTATCAGCGAGAGGATCGGCATATCACTCATCCTGCGATCACCAAGTACGCCGCTGCGATGGCAACGAGGCCGAAGGCAATACCGAGCGCATAGTTCTGCACGCGACCGGTTTGGATTTGTCGCAGGCCCCGGCCACCGCTCGAAGTAAGCGAGGCGACACCGTTCACCGTGCCGTCGACAACGCGGCGATCAAACCACCAGAGTGCATTGGCAAACTTCCGACCAAAGCGCACGAAGACGAGATCATTGAGATCGTCAAAGTACCAGCGGTTTCGACTCCCGTCGTAGAGCGGCTGGAGCCGCTTTGTCACCCGGCCGAGGAACTCATTGTTGTCGCTGCGGAAGAGTCGCACGCCAACAACGGTGCCGATGGAGGCAACGGTGACGCTTGCGAGCATGAGAAGTCCATCAATTCCGAAGAGTGTCCACGCCTCATGTTCGTGACCCAGCATCTCACTCGCTGGGTGGAAGATCGGCTCAAGTGCGTGCACCAGAACTCCGTCAGCAAATGGGAAGCCGAGCGCAGCGCCGATCGCAATTGACGGCACGGCGAGAATGATGAGCGGCAACGTCATCGTCCACGGTGATTCGTGCACATGCGATTCATTGTGCACGCGGCTCTTCCCCCAGAAGGTGAGTCCCATCAGTCGGAACATATAGAAGGCAGTCATTGCAGCAACCACCATGCCAACGATCCAGACCCAGACGTAGCCAAACTTAAATGCCTCGCCGAGGATCTCGTCTTTGGAGAAGAAGCCGGCGAGTGGTGGAAGTCCGGCGATGGCGACGGTGCCGATCAACATTGTGGCGTACGTAATTGGAATCTTGCGCCAGAGTCCGCCCATCTTGGTCATCTCTTGCTCGCCGCTCACCGCGTGAATGACCGAGCCTGAGCCGAGGAAGAGGAGGCCTTTGAAGAAGCCATGTGTGATGAGGTGGAAAATTGCGGGGATCCATGCGCCAACACCGAGGGCGGCAAACATGTAGCCGAGCTGCGACAACGTTGAAAAGGCGAGGACTCGCTTGATGTCAGTCTGCGTGAAGGCAATTGATGCGGCGAAGATTGCGGTGAAAATGCCGATTGCCGCAACGATAAGCATGGCGTCGTGGCTCGCGGCGAAGAGTGGGCTCATGCGCGCGACGAGATAGACACCCGCGTTCACCATGGTTGCCGCGTGGATCAGTGCGCTCACTGGGGTTGGGCCTTCCATGGCGTCTGGAAGCCAGACGTGGAGGGGGAACTGCGCCGACTTGCCGACGGCGCCACAGAAGATGAGCAGAGCGATGACGGTAGCTGCAGGGCCAACGAGGGCGCCGGCCTCAACGCCAGCCAGCACCGTATGAATGTCGAGCGAACCGAAGACCACGACGAGGCCCATCAGACCGAGGGCGAAACCGACATCACCGACGCGGTTCGTTATGAAGGCCTTCTTGGCGGCCAGGCCCGGTGCGGTCTTCGTGTACCAGAAGCCGATCAGTAGATAGGAGGAGAGGCCGACCAATTCCCAAGCGGCGAAGACGACGAGGAGGTTATCGGCGAGCACGAGCAGGAGCATCGAGAACATGAAGAGGTTCAGGTAGGCGAAGAAGCGCCAGTAGCTGTCGTCGTGGCTCATGTAGCCGACGCTGTAGAGGTGCACCAGGGCGCCAACCGTGGTCACCACCAGCAGAAGGGCTCCCGTGAGGGCGTCAACGTGCAGCCCGAGCCCGAAGCTCAGGTCGCCCGAGGCGATCCAGGTGAAGAGGGGCATTGACGCGCCGGCCTCACCGAGGCCCCCCGTAAGGGCGGGGATCGCGAGGCTCATGGCCAGCGCCCAGGTGGCGATGATCGCCCCGAGTGGGACCAGGTGAGCCAGCTTGCCCAGGCGGCGACCAATTGCAGCTGTGAAGGCGAAGCCCATCAGTGGGAGGAGTAGCAAGAGTGGGGCGTAGCTCGGAAGTGCGCCTACCTCGACCACGGTCTCTGCAGTGAACATCGCCTACTGCCTCATCGTGTCGTACTCGTCGACTAGCGGCGTCTTCCTGTTTCGGAAGATGGCGATCACAATCGCCAAGCCAACGGTGGCCTCTGCCGCCGCCACGGCAATGATCAGGAGCGCAAAGGCCGCACCCTGTCCCGCAAGTGACGGAATGAATGCGCCGAGCGCGAGTGCTGCGAGGTTCACGGCGTTCAGCATCAACTCAATGCTCATCAACATGCTGATTGCGTTGCGGCGCGCCAGGAAGCCGAATGACCCGATGGCAAAAAGCATCCCTGACAAAACAAGGTATGGCTCAAGGTGTCCAGCGATTTGGCTCATGGGAGATCCTCGCCAACCTCGTTGGCCTTTGGCTC
>RFPZ01000066.1 GCA_009925905.1 Candidatus Aquidulcis frankliniae | reverse complement strand
AACTCCGCATTCATGACGATGCTGCGCGACGGCAAGAACACGGAGTACCGCACCATTCTGCGCGACACCACGGCGTACGACCCTGAGCTACTGCGCCGCTATGTCAACTTCCTCACCACCCCAGACGAAGAACCAGCTGCTGTGGGGTTCGGCATTGGCGACCGTGCGCTTCTCGCGGCGACGCTGGCTGCCACACTCCCTGGCGTGCCGATGCTCGGTCACGGTCAATGGGAGGGGCAACGTGAGCGCTATGGCATGGAGTACCGAGCGCCACGTACGAGCGACCCGAGCAGCCCCGACCACGTCGAACGTTATGACCGAGAGATTGCCCCACTCCTGCGGGCGCGGCACCTCTTCGCCGGCGTCGCCGACTTCCGCTGGTTTGATGCGAAGAGTGACAAGGAGGCGGCGCGCGAAAGCGCGTATGCCTTCAGCAACGCGGCCGGGAGTGCGCACACGCTCGTGATCGCCCTCAACAGCAATACGGCTGCAGAGCTCACTCTCCATCAAGCCTCACCAGCGGTCGCCCCATCGAGCTCAGTCGCTGGGACACCCGCGAGTTTGCTCCCTCCAAGCACAATTGCCGAGCGGCTTGGTGTTTCCGAACGCGCTGGCGATGTTGTTGAACTTCGTGACGCAATCACCAACCGCAGCCTCCTCGTGTCAACTGCATCACTTGTGCGAAACGGATTGACGGTACGGCTCCCCGCGTTCGGTCGCGTCGTCTTCTGGGGAGTTGCGCAGCACCACTCCACCCCGAGCGAGCCGTGGGGCGAACTTGCCGCTCAGGCGAGGGGTGAGTTGCTGCACGATCCACTCGCCGCGCTGCAGGAACTCACAAACGGCCACGCCCCGGCTGAAGCACTTTCGGCGAGAATAGAGAGGCCATCTGGCAAGAGATCGACGGGGAGGAAGCGCGTGACCGATCGCAAGCCGGCGTCAGCGGAGCCCACTGCCGATCCGGGCCTCCTGACAACAGAGACTCCTGCGCCACCTGAAGCGGTGCGCGCGATCGCCGCACTGCTCGGACGGGCAGCCGCCCCGCTCCGCCCCGAACGTCGCGCCACACCGCCACCCTCTGCACCGGCGCCAGAGCCCGAAGCCCCTGCGCCGATCGAGAGCTTGCGCGACCATGAGATTTTCGTGGAGGGTGAGCACAGTGATCTGATCCGACTCTCCGAGCACGAGATTGATCGTGTGAAGCGGCGCGCCAAGCGCGCGCGACGGGCGGTCCGTGAGGCACTCGCCCGAATCTCTTCGCCAGGAGAAGATAATCTCGGCGGATAGCCTCGCTACTGCGGGTCGGCGAGAACGAGCAGCTTGATTTCGGTCATCTCATCCATCGTCCAGCGAACACCCTCGCGGCCAAGCCCAGAATCCTTCACGCCGCCGTACGGCATGTTGTCGATGCGGTAGGTCGGCACATCGTTCACGATCACGCCACCCACCTCTAACTGATCGAAGGCGGCGCGCACATGCGCCAGATCGTTGGAGAAGAGCCCGCACTGTAAGCCGAAGCGGCTCTCGTTGACAGCGGCGATAGCCGTTGAGAAGTCGCTAAAGCGCTCAAGGATCACCACGGGGGCGAAGGCTTCCTCGCTGCAAATGCGCGCGCCGCGCGGCACGTTTGCCAAGATTGTTGGGGCGAAGAGTCGTGGTGTCTTCGGGTCTGCAGCGGCCCCGCCGGCAATCACCTTCGCGCCAGCGGCGACCGCCTCGCTTACCCACTCTGCAGTACGTGCCGCTGCGCCATCATCAATGAGTGGGCCAAGGTCGGTCGTCTCGCTCGCCGGATCGCCCAGCACGAGCTTCGCGACGCCTGCGGCGAACTGCTGCTCAAAGGCATCAGCTACCGATTCATGCACGAAGATGCGCTGCACACTGATGCACACCTGGCCCGCATAAGCGAATGAGCCAACGAGCGAACGCTTCACCGCCCATGGGAGATCGGCCGTGGCGTCCACAATGCACGCGGCATTGCCACCGAGCTCCAAAATGACGCGCTTCTTTCCGGCGCGTCCCTTCAGCGACCAACCAACGGTCGGTGACCCGGTAAATGAGAGCACCTTGAAGCGCTCGTCTTCGATGAGGTGATCGGCGTCGGGGCGTGAGGTTGGAATCACACTGAGCCCACCTGCTGGAAGGCCGGCGTCAACAAGGATCTCCGCAACTTTCAACATGATGAGTGGATCGGCGCTCGGCGGCTTCAGCACCATGCTGCAGCCCACCGCAATGGCGGGTGCAACCTTATGGGCGGCAAGATTCAGCGGGAAGTTGAACGGGCTGATTCCAAGGATCGGGCCGACGGGAAAGCGCTGGGTAATGCCGAGGCGCCCCTTGCTCGCAGGTGCGAGGTCAAGCGGGATCGTCTCGCCGATCATCCGCTCGGCCTCTTCAGCGGCAAGCCTAAAGGTCAGCGCACCGCGATCAATCTCTGCGCGGGCGTCGCGAATCGGCTTCCCCGCTTCGGCGGAGAGGAGTGCGGCCAACTCTTCACGACGCTCGGTGATCTTTGCAGCGGTGGCCCGCAAGATCGCGCCGCGCTCCCATGCGCCAAGTTTGCGCATCGCTTCAAATCCGGTGACACTGCCGGCGGCCGCGCGCTCAACCTGCTCCGGAGTTGCGAGGTAGGTGGTGCCGACCAGATGACCGTCAAAAGGCGACCGAATCTCGACGAGGTTCGGCGAGCTCTCCCAAACGCCTGCGACAAGGATCTTCTGCGGCTCCATATGGGGCGAGTCTAGCGGCGCCCGACGCGGCGTGATTAGAGCGCCTCGCCTCGTGGGTAACTGCCAAGGATGCGTCGCTCGAGCGTCACGTCGGTGAGCCCCTGCATCACGCCGAGAATCTCGGGGGAGTCGGCCGCGCCGTCAAGGTCGAGCCAGAAGATGTACTCCCACTCCCCAACCCGATTCGGCCGTGACTCCAACTTGCTGATGTTCACGCCCGCATTGGCAATCACCGTAAGAGCAGCAAGGAGGGTGCCCGGCTCATTGCGCAGGCCAAGCAGCACCGTGGTGCGGGCCGGGCTCGTGCTGACGCGCGTCGCTGCGCCGCCCGCGCGCTGCACGATCCAGAAGCGCGTGCGGTTCCCCTGCACCCCTTCGATTGGACCGGTGAGCGGGGTGAGCCCGTGAATCGCGGCGGCGCGTGGCGAAAGCACAGCGGCGGCATCGCGTTCACCGCGTTCGCGAATCATCGCTCCGGCCCCCGCGGTGTTGTACGTGGTGAGGAGCGCCCAGGGTCGACTACGGAGATACTCCTCGGCCTGTGCGAGTGCCTGCGCGTGGCTGTAGACCCGCTCCACCTGCTCGAGCGTCACACCAGGAAGGGCGGCGAGCACGAGGGAGACGGGCACCACGACTTCGCCAACAATTTCAAGTGCGCCATCGCGCAGTAGGTCGAGCGTCTCGCGAACGGTGCCGTTGATCAGATTCTCAATTGGCAGAACGCCGTAGGTCGCGCGCCCGTCAAGAACAGCTGCGCGAACATCACCAAATGAGGAGACGCTCAGTGCTGGTGCTGCCGCACCGAAATAGGCAAGGAGTGCGTCTTCGGCGAATGCGCCAGGTTCACCGGCGTAAGCGATCGCCTCACTCACGAGGGTTGTCCGTTCGCCGTGTCGCGCTCTGAGCGCCGTGACACTTCGCCACCCTGCACCCGAAGCGCGTACTCAAGTGAGTCAGCCAGCGCCGCTGCTGAAGCCGAGATGATGTTTTCACCGACGCCCATCGTCGACCACGTTTCGCCGTCGGCAACCGAGTCAATCACAACGCGTGTCTTCGCCCCAGTTGCCGAAGCGCCATCGAGGATGCGCACCTTATAGTCGACCAGGTGCACCGAATCGAGTTGCGGATAAAACGCGCCGAGCGCCTTACGCAACGCGCGGTCGAGGGCGTTGACTGGGCCGTTGCCGTCGGCGGCAGTGTGGAGTCGCTCCCCGGCAACTTCAACGCGCACCGTTGCCTCGGCACGACCAGGCGCACCTTCACGCTGCTCCACGATCACGGTGAAATCAACGATGGTGAACGGGGCGACATAGGTAGGGCGATGGCGCTCCACGAGCAGTTGGAACGAGGCCTCGGCACCTTCGTAGCTGGCGCCACCGGCCTCCATCTCCTTCACCAGCGTTGAGAGAGTTTTCGAATCAAGCCCTGAGCTTGCGAGCTCCACGCCAAGTTCAGCGGCCCGGCTCCCCGTGTTCGCCTTGCCGCCCAGCTCCGAAACAACGAGTCGACCGCGGTTGCCAACGAGCGCTGGATCAATGTGCTGATAGGCGCGCGGCGTCTTCACCTGGGCCGCACCGTGCACGCCCCCCTTGTGGGCAAAGGCCGAGCGACCAACGTACGGCTGATGATCGTCCGGGGCGAGGTTGGCAATCTCGGCAACCTCGTGGGAGAGGCGTGAAAGGTCGGCGAGGTTCGCCGTTCCGGCGACCGTGTGCTGCGTCTTTAGGGCGAGGTTAGCGAGGAGCGAAACCATGTTTGCGTTTCCCGCACGTTCGCCGTAGCCGGGTGGCGCGTACATCCTTCACGATCTCGGCCATGCGGCCGGTAAGGGTGCCGCCATTCGTGTCGCAGAGGACGAGCGTGGAGGCGCCGGCGTCACGTGCGGCGCGCAGCGTGTCGAGCGCATAGTCGCGATCTGCCTCATAGCCATCAAAGAAGTGCTCGGCGTCATAGACCATCTCGCGACCGCGCTCGGCGATGTAGGCGACGCTCTCCGAAATCATCGCGAGGTTCTCGGCGCGCGACGCCTCTAGCACCGCCTCTACATGCAGGGTCCAGCTCTTGCCGAAGATCGTGACGATTGGCGTCTCGGCATCGAGGAGCGCATTCAGGTTGGCATCATCGCCAGGCTTGTTTGACTTATGGCGCGTGCTGCCAAACGCGGCGAGACGGGCGCGCTCCCAGCGAATCTTCTTTGCTGCCGCGAAGAATTCAATGTCTTTCGGGTTAGAGCCGGGCCACCCGCCCTCGATCGCCAACATGCCGAACTCGTCGAGCGCGCGGGCGATGCGCAGCTTGTCTTGCAGCGAAAGTATCAGCCCCTCGCTCTGGGCGCCATCGCGTAGGGTCGTGTCGTAGAGAAGAACTGGCTCGCGATCTGCGGCGCTGCTGGTGGTCATTTCAGGCTCAGCAGCTGCTCCACGATGGCGTCGGTCGCCTCGCGAGTCCCTGCAAGGGTGAGGCCTGCGGCACGGGCCCCAGCGGCGTCGAGCCCAGGCGCAAGATCGGCGGTCCGCACGCCCATTCGAATAGTGTTGGCAACTGCCTGTTCAACAGCGGCGGCGGCATCGGCGCGACCGAGCGACTCGCGCAGCAGCATCGCCCCCGAGAGGATCGTACCGATCGGGTTTGCCAGATTCTTCCCTGCAATGTCGGGGGCGGAGCCGTGGATCGGCTCGTAAAGGCCGAAGGTGCCGTGCGCCGTGCGACGCGCACCGAGCGAAGCCGACGGGAGCATGCCGAGTGAGCCCGCGAGAACGGCAGCCTCATCGGAGAGGATATCGCCGAAGAGGTTCTCGGTCACAACCACATCAAACGTGGCTGGCCAGGTTGCAAGCAGCATGGCGGTGGAGTCAACGAGGCGATGCTCCAACTTCACATCGGGGTAGTCCGCGCCAACCTCGGTCACAACCTTGCGCCAGAGGCGGCTCGTGGAGAGCACGTTCGCCTTGTCGACGGAGGTCACCGACTTTCGTCGCGTGCGCGCCAACTCAAAGGCGATGACGGCGACGCGGTGAATCTCATCTTCGTGATACGGCAGCGTGTCGACGGCGCGTCGCCCCGTTGGCGTTACCTCTTCACCCGACGGCTTGCCGAAGTAGAGACCACCGGTGAGTTCGCGCACCATCAACATGTCAACGCCCTTCAGGCGCTCGGCCTTCAGCGGTGAAGCGTCGGCGAGCTCTGGATAGATCGTAACGGGGCGAAGGTTGGCGAACAGTTCGTAGCGTGTACGGAAGGCGAAGAGCGCCTGCTCTGGTCGCACAGTGCCGTTCGGGTTATCCCACTTCGGTCCGCCAACCGCGCCGAGGAGCAGTGCGTCAGCGGTGTCGGCGATCTTCAGATCCTCTTCGCGAACGGCAACGCCATACGCATCGATGGCGCAGCCACCAGCCAAGATCTCGCGCCATGCGAGCTTAAAACCGAACTTCGAGCCCGCAGCATCAAGCACTCGACGCGCCGCGGCAACAACATCAGGGCCAACCCCATCACCTGGGATGGTGACGATCAAATGATCGGCGGCACCGTCACGCAACTCGGAGGCGAGTGGTGCAACGAGGGTTTCGCTCACTGCATCGCCTCGCGCGATCCCTTCGTTGGTGCACTCGCCGCCCCCGACTCAAGTGCAGCAAGCTTGTTCGCTGCGGAGAC
>RFPZ01000065.1 GCA_009925905.1 Candidatus Aquidulcis frankliniae | reverse complement strand
ATGGTGGTGGCGGTTGCCAAGGCGGCGGAGTCGGGCGCGCGTGCCGTGGTCTGCGCTAGCACCGGCAACACTTCGGCATCGGCCGCGGCCTACGCCGCCGCTGCGGGACTCGAAGCGATCGTGTTGCTCCCCTCGGGCAAGATCGCTGCCGGCAAGTTGCTCCAGGCGTTTGCGGCAGGCGCAAAGGTCATCTCGATTGATGGCAACTTCGACGACGCGCTCGAGATCGTGCGCGAGCTCGGTGCCGGTGGTGGTGGGGTGGAGATCGTGAACTCCATCAATCCACATCGCATTGCCGGACAAGCCACTGCCGCACACGAGATCATCGCCGACCTTGGCGACGCCCCCGACGTGTTGGCGCTCCCCGTTGGCAACGCCGGCAACATCAGCGCCTACTGGCGCGGCTTCACCGACGCGGTGCGCATTGGCAGCACCAAGCGCCGACCGCGCATGGCTGGCTTCCAGGCAGCGGGCGCCGCGCCGTTTGTCTCTGGTGCGCCCGTCGTTAACCCTGAGACGGTCGCTACGGCGATTCGCATCGGCAAGCCCGCGTCGTGGGATCTGGCGATTGCGGCGCGCGACGAGTCGGGCGGCATGATTCGCGCCGTGACCGACGACGAGATCCTGCGCGCGCAGGCCGACATCATTCGCCTGGGCGGCATCTTCGTGGAGCCAGCCTGCGCCGCACCAATTGCCGGACTGCGCAACGCTATCGCCGACGGTTCTATTGATGGATCGCAGCGCATTGTTGCCGTGATGACGGGCTTCGGCCTAAAGGACCCCGACACCGCGTCGCGTCTCATTGGTGAGATTCGCACGTCAGATGCAACGGTCGCCGGCGTTCGCCGCGCGCTCGGTTGGTAGCAAGTAGCGAAGGAGGCGTCATGAAGGCAGAGGCTCTGGTCGGTCGATCGGTCACCGTAGCGGTGCCCGCCACCGTGGCGAATCTTGGTGCTGGCTACGACGTGCTCGGCCTCGCCCTTGAGATGACCAACGAACTCACCGTGCAGGTCACGGGCATTGCCGCCTCGGGCAAGGGCACGGTCACCTATGGCGCCTCGGGCGAGGGTGCCGAGGAGCTGGCGCCCAACCGCACGAACATGGCGCTCGACGCGGTGTACCGCGGCCTCTCGATTGCGGGCGTCACCGGTGCCGATGCGCTTGACCTTGCCGTCACGGCGGTCAACACCATTCCGCTTTCACGCGGCTTGGGCTCTTCCGCCGCGGCGATTGTTGGGGGCCTATTCGCTGGTGCCGCACTTACGGGTACTGCTGCCGGCGCTTCTGGCGCAAGTGGCGCTTGCTTCGAGTCGTTTAGCGATCCACTCACTGACCGTCTCTTTGCGGCCGCTGATGAGATCGAGGGGCACCCCGACAACGTGGCCGCGGCGATCTTCGGCGGCTGTGTGGCGAGTGGTCGCGCAAACGGTGTCCTCACGGCGCGCATCATTCATGTGCCGCACGATGCGATCCCGGTGGTGCTCATTCCCGACGTGCGCTTTGAAACGAGTGTGATGCGCGCCGTGTTGCCAAAGATCGTGCCGATCGACGACGCGGTGCACAACGCCTCGCGCCTCGCACTCGGCATTACCGCACTCGAGGCGGGTGAGGTTGCTGGATTTGCCATCCTCTCCGACGATCGCGTACATCAGCCGTACCGCATCAAGAAGTACACGGCGCTCCCGAAGATCTTCGCCGCCGCACTCAACGCTGGCGCGACCAGTGCCTGCCTCGCTGGCTCCGGCTCTGCGGTGTTGGCGATCGTGGATGACGAGCGCGGCGATGACGGCATCGCCGCAGTGATCGCGGCGCTCGATGCCGTCGCCGCCGAGACCGGTGTTGGCGGACATGCGGAACAGATTGAGGTCGACCAAGAGGGGGTACGCATCCTTCGTTCGGTCGGAGTGAAGTGACCGCGTCGTCGAAGCTGCTCGTTCAGAAGTACGGCGGGAGTTCGGTCGGCTCCGTTGAGCGCATCGCCGCCGTTGTTGCGCGCACTGCCCGCGATCGCGCCGCCGGATTCGACGTTGTCGCAGTCGTCTCCGCGATGGGCGACACCACCGACGATCTGCTCGCACTTGCTTCGTCGGTAACGGGTGGCGCACTGCCGAGTGCGCGAGAGCAAGATGCACTGCTCGCCACGGGTGAGATTCAAGCAGCGGCACTGCTCGCCATGGCGCTCATTGCGCGCGGCACCGATGCGGTGTCACTGAGCGGCGCCCAGGCTGGCATCAGCGCCGATGGCACCTACGGCAAGGGGCGCATCGCCGGCATCGAGCCTCGCCGAGTGCGGACGGAACTTGACGCTGGCCGAGTGGTGATCGTGGCCGGGTTCCAAGGGGTAAGCGACGGGTCCGAGACGACAACCCTCGGCCGTGGCGGCTCCGATACCTCGGCGGTGGCGTTGGCTGCGGCCCTGGGTGCCGATCGCTGTCAGATCTTCACCGACGTGCGTGGGGTGTACACCGCCGACCCTCGTGCCGTGCCTGCCGCCCGGCAGCTCTCGGTGGTGGGGTACGAGGAGATGCTGGAGCTCGCCAACCAGGGGGCGCAGGTGATGCAGACCCGTGCCGTGGAGCTTGGCTGGGTCAATGACGTGGCAATTGAGGTGCTCAGCTCATTTGAGGAGCACCCAGGAACGGTGATCAAGGAGGATACGCAGGTGGAGAAGCGCAATAAGGTTCGCGGCCTCGCGGCCGATACGAAGGTGGCGAAGGTGACCATGGTCGCCGTGCCCGACAAGCCCGGCATCGCGCGCTCGGTGTTTGATCCGCTCTCGGCGGCGAACATCAACGTCGACATGATCGTGCAGAACGTTTCGCACGACGGCACCACCGACCTCTCATTCACCACCTCGCGCGTTGACCTTGCCGCCGCACGCCCAGTGCTGGAACAGATCCGTGCCGCAATTGGCGCGCGCGCACTCGAGATTGACGAGAGCGTGGCAAAGGTCTCCATTGTTGGTGCGGGCATTCAGAATGCGCCAGGCTACGCCGCGCGCATGTTCGGCACACTCGCCGACGCGAAGATCAACATTCAGATGATCTCGACTTCGGAGATTCGCATTACCTGCATCGTGAGCGAATCCGACGCACCGCGCGCACTGCAGGCGCTGCACGATGCGTTTGACTTGGCGACGCCCGACCCCGTCGACGAGGAGTAGTTGCTCTGACACAGATTGTTGTTGAGCGACTCACCGAGGTTGGCTCAACCAACGACGTTGCACGTGAGCGACTTGCTGCGGGGCTCGTTGCCGCCGATACGCCACTCCTGATTCGCGCCGACACACAAACGGCTGGTCGCGGTCGCCGCGGTCGCACCTGGCTCGACGCACCAGGCACCGGCTTGTTGATGAGCCTTGCACTGCGCGCCGGTGCCGGCTCGCCACTTCCTGGTGCTGCCGATCGTTGGTGGCGCGTAGCTGTCGAGTTCTCACTCGCGGTTGCCGACGCCATTGAAGATGCCGCCGGCATGCAGATCGGTACCGTCGGCCTGAAGTGGCCGAACGATCTGGTGGTTCGCAATATTGAGGGGGGCGTGACGCGCAGCTTCCGCAAGGTTGGTGGCGTCTTGGCTGAGGCGGGCGATGCGGGGAGTGAGAACGCCTGGTTGATTGTTGGTCTGGGGCTGAACGTGCGCGGCGACGTGTCGAAGCTTGACCCGGCCCTGGCGGCCACCGCAACAAGTTTGGAGATCGCCACGGGGCGACCGATTGATCGCGAGGCGCTCTTTATGGATACGGTGGCGCGGCTTGAGGGGCGTCTCGGTGCCCTGGCGTCGGGACGGTTCGACGTGGCCAGCTGGCGTGCTCGGCAGTTGCTCGAGGGCTGCACCGTGGACCTTGAGGTGGCGGCGGGGGAGATCGTCACGGGGATCGTGGTCGGGCACGACGGAGCCTCGGGGGCCCTGATTCTGAGCGTGAACGGCACGGAGCGTGCCATTTTGGCGGGCGAGGTGACCAAGGTCGTGCGAATCGCCACCCCGTAGCGGGTACCATCTCCCTTCTAAGGGAGGGGTCATGCCCAGCTTTCGGAACCCGTTCAAGCGCCGCAAGGCGACCCCCGGAGCCGAGCCCGATCTGTGGGTGCGGTGCCCGGGATGCTCGGAGCTCCTCTTCAAGAAGACCTTGGAGAAGAGCCTTCGGGTTTGCGCGGCCTGCGGCCACCACTTCCGTGTGCCCGCCCGTGAGCGCATTGCGCAACTAGTAGATGAGGGCACCTTCGTTGAGGCCGACGCCAGCCTGATCTCGCTCGACCCGATCGTCTTCACCGACTCGAAGGGGTACCCCGAGCGGGCCGCCGCCGCCCGCGCCACCACCGGCGAGCGCGACGCCGCCATTCGCGGCACCGCGCTTATTGGTGGCATCGAGGTCTCCCTCGTCGCCATGGACTTCTTCTTTATGGGTGGCTCGATGGGTTCGGTCGTGGGCGAGAAGGTCGCCCGCGCCGCCGAGCTCGCCACCGCCCGCCGCCTCCCACTGGTGATCGTCTCGGCATCGGGCGGCGCCCGCATGCAAGAGGGGACCTACGCGCTGATGCAACTCCCTAAGACCAATCTGCGCGGTTGGCTGACGCGCGCGCTCGGCCTGCTGCAGCCACTCCCTGCACCAGCGGTGCCGCTCTATCGACAGATTCCGATTCCTGGCGTGGGACTGATCGGTGGCATGGTCACTGGCGTCGCGCAGGGTGCTGGCGCAATGATTGGTTCGGTCCTCTCACCAGTTGCCGATGCGGCGACCAAGGTGGCGAATCGTGCCGACCAGATTCTCGAGAACCAGCGCGACCGACACTTGGCACCCGAGCTTGGGCCACACCTCGACGAGTCCGAGGCGTGGAGCCATGTGCAGCGCGCGCGCGAGGTGAATCGACCACGCACCGCCGAACTGCTTGAAGCGCTCGGTGCAGAATTTGTAGAGCTGCGTGGCGACCGACGCGCCGGTGATGACGGTGCGATCGTTGCAGGCATCGCGCGCATTGACGGCCGACGCATTGTGGTGGTCGGCACCCAGAAGGGGACCGACACCGAGAGCAACATTCGTCGCGGGTTTGGCATGCCGCACCCAGAGGGGTATCGCAAGGCGATGCGCGCCTTTGAGCTTGCCGAGCGCCTGCACCTGCCACTCCTCACCCTGATTGATACCCCGGGTGCGCACCCTGGCCCCGAGTCAGAGCAGCACGGCATCGCCGAGGCGATCGCCGCCGCTATCAGCAAGATGACCGAACTCCGCACGCCAATTGTCACCGTCGTTACCGGTGAGGGCGGCTCGGGCGGCGCGCTCGCCATTGCTGCCGCAGATCGCGTCTTCGCCTTCGAGCATGCCTACTACTCGGTGATCAGCCCCGAAGGGTGTGCCGCCATCTTGTTCCGCACCTCCGAGAAGGCTCCTGCTGCGGCACGCGCGCTGCGCATCACGGCACCGGAGCAGGTCGCCCTCGGCGTCGTTGACGGCATCATCGCTGAGCCAGAGACGCTCTCCGCCGAATCCACCGTGACCCTGGCGCGTGCAATGTGGGAGAAGGTCTCTGCCACGTTCGACGAGTTGGAATCTATGAGCGATCTGAACGCGTTGCTCGATGCCCGCTACGCACGCTATCGCGCCTACGGCGCATTCGACGAGGCAGCTCCAACGAAGAAGGGTCTCGTTGGCACGATTCGTTCCATCTTCGGCATGGATCGCGACAAGGTGCCGGCCGGCGTCAACGACGAGTGGCTCGATGAGATCGAGCGCAATAGTGCGGGGGCGTAGCTGATGCCACAGAATACCGAACGACTCGGCGAACTTCTTGACTCTCTTGTCCCAGTGCTCGTTGAGCGCCTGCACGAGACGGGTCTCGGAGAAATCGAGATTGAGCGGGATGGCGCGATTGTGCGCGTACGCGCCGAGGATCTTGGTGCCCCAGTTGCCGCCGCACCTGCTCCTAGCGCTCCGCGCGGAGGAACGCCCGCGGCCGCCGCTGCCGCACCGAGTGTCGCCGATGAGCGACGCCATCCGGTGCGCTCGACCGCAGTTGGCTTTGTAAAACTCGCTCCCGATATTCACGTTGGCGGCAAGGTGGCCAAGGGCTCACTCGTTGCGACCGTCGATGTGCTCGGCGTCGCTGTGGAAGTTCGTACCGATCACGGCGGCATCGTGGCGAAACTGCGCTGCGCCACTGGCGACCCCGTCGAGTACGGCCAAGAGCTCTTCCTGCTTGAGTCCGTTGGTGAGGGGAAGCTGTGATCAAGCGCGTGCTCATTGCCAACCGCGGAGAGATTGCGCTGCGCATTCTGCGCGCCTGTCGCCAGCTCGGCATCGAAGCGGTGGTTGCCTACAGCGAGGCCGACCGCGAATCGCGCGCCGTGCTCGTTGCCGACGAGGCGATCTGCATTGGTCCCGCGGACGCCAAGCGAAGCTACCTCTCCGCACCCGCGGTGATCTCGGCGGCGCTCGCGACCGGCTGCGACGCCATTCACCCCGGCTACGG
>RFPZ01000064.1 GCA_009925905.1 Candidatus Aquidulcis frankliniae | reverse complement strand
GAAGAAGGTCGCGAAGAAGGCT
Organism: Candidatus Aquidulcis frankliniae; assembly: GCA_009925905.1. Taxonomy (GTDB): domain Bacteria; phylum Chloroflexota; class Limnocylindria; order Limnocylindrales; family Limnocylindraceae; genus Limnocylindrus; species Limnocylindrus frankliniae. The sequence continues at coordinate 6,448 of RFPZ01000064.1, read as the reverse complement.
GCAGTTGCCGCCGTCGCCGCCGTCGTTCCTGCCGCCGCCCCTAAGAAGGCTGCGAAGAAGGCCGTGAAGAAGGTTGCCAAGAAGGCTGTGAAGGCTGCAAAGCCTGCCGCCAAGAAGGCAGCGAAGGCCAAGGCCGCTCCTAAGGCTGCGAAGAAGGCAGTCAAGAAGGCCGTGAAGAAGGCTGCAAAGAAGGCTGCTCCTAAGGCCGCCAAGAAGGCAGTGAAGAAGGTCGCGAAGAAGGCCGCCAAGAAGGTTGCTAAGGCAGCCCCTAAGGCGAAGAAGGCCAAGAAGTCGAAGAAGGCTGCAAAGCCAGCTGCGACTCCTGCCGCTGCCACCGGTTGGAGCATCTTCGGCAAGTAAGCCGAAGCGCATCGCGCGTTCGCGCGCGACACTCGACGTTCGTTAGAACGACAAGAGACCCCGCACCGCAAGGTGCGGGGTCTCTTCTTTATTCCAGAGTGATCACCGCTTAACGACGATCGCGCTTGCGAGCCGTTCCGTCTTCCATTCGCGACTGCATCTGGTACATCGAGACGTGATACGACTCCTTACGGAATCGCTCATGCGTTGGGCGGCTCCACTGATCGGCCTCCGCGAGAAGACTGGTCACGAGCTTTGCCAACTCCCGATCATCTCCCGCATATGAGGCGATCCGGCGTGCAACCTTCTCAATCACCGCTTGGGCTCGCTCATACGAGCCCTCACGGTTGAGCGCAATCGCCCGCTCACGAGCCTCAGCGGCAAAGAGCTGGGCGACCACTCGGTCGACTACCCGGTTGCGTGGCTGAGCATCGTTCTCGGCTGATCCTGCGTAGGTCCAGGCGTAGTTCTGTTCCATCAGCACCTCGCCCGTCTCGTCCCGCCCACTGAGTTCAGCGGTGAGACCGATCTGCTCTCCCTCGCTACCCAGCGGCAGGCGGACCCGCAGCACAACCTCGCGCTCTTGGCTCTCGGCAAGGTCGCCAAGCGCTACTCGCAGCTCGCCACGGCGCGACGTTACGTCGCCAGCACTGAGCAGCTCAATATCAGCACCTGGGACCCGAATCACCACATGTGCATCGCGCAGCGTGACCTCGAGGGCCTCGCCGATGCACTCGGCAATCGCGGCGCCGATCTGGTCAGGGTCGCCGGCGTACTGCGCCGGTCCGCCACCACCATTGGCAATGGCTGACATCAGGACCTCGTCAAAGCCGTCGCCGATGCCGAGCGTTGCGGTACTCACCCCCCGAGCCCGCAGCTCGGAGGCGTGGCGTGCGAGTGTCGCCGAATCGGTCACTCCCGCGTTGGCGTGTCCATCAGAGATCAGAATGACGCGCCGGATCATGTCGCCATCCGCGGCACCACCAACCTCCTGGGCTCCAGTGAGGTAGCCGTCACAGAGATTGGTATTTCCTCGCGCCTCAATCGTTGGGATAGCAGCCTTCGCAGCTCGCTGGCCCTCAACTACACCTGTCAACGACAGGTGGGTCTCTACCTGGTTATCAAACGAGACAACCGCAAACTCATCGCGCCCCGAGAGCATGTCAATGCCGTCAAGGATCGCCTTGCGGGCGTAGCGAATTGGATCACCCTGCATGGAGCCAGAGCGATCCAAAACGAAGCCGATGCGAACGGCTGGGCGCGCGCGCTTGCTCGTAACGGGCGGTGCCACCACCGTGAGCTTGATAAAGCGCGAGCTGTGCGCCGCGGAGCGGGCGAGAAGGCGATCCCCCTCAATTTCAAACAGGGTGCCTGCGGCACCGGACTTCTTGCTGGTCATATCTTGACCCTCCTAATTTCGCCCCTGCTAGGGGTTTTGGTCTGATGAGATGACGGGGTCAGCCCCGCCGCCGCGGCTCCACTTCAAGGGGTCGACGCGGCGAGCCCCTTACGAATTGCCTCGGGGCTGGGGACCGAAGATCCGCTCCGCCTCCTTTAATAGGTCGTCGAGTAGACGATTCTCTTCACGGGTCATGGGGCGACGGGCGTGCACTTCAATGGCCTCTGAAAGGGGGATGCGCTCCCACGCGGCACGCGCAAGGGTTGGCTTCTTAGGCAGCGAGTACTGCTGAGGAGCCGGCGTCGCGCGGGCGAACATCGACAGGGTCACGCCACGGCTGTTGAGCACGGCTGCGGCATAGTCTGCGGCGCTCCCCTTGGGCGCGCGGCCACTAGGGACCGGCATGCCATGCAGGAGTTGCTCGAGCTCTTGATCTGGCACCCCACGAAGGCGGTTGGCGACCTCGGCGAGCGGCAAATGCTCGTCACGCAGGCGTTGGGCCAGCTTGGCGCGATCGAGGAAGGACTGTGGATAGCGCGTGCCGGAACCTCGACCGAAGCCTGGGAGGATTCGATACGGATGACCCATCCATGAGCGGAGTACGCGCAGCTCAATGCCAACCTGCGCCGCTACCTCCTTCAAGGAGTAGGTCTGTTCGGCAACGGGCGACATAGCAGCAGCTTTCGTCCTGCTCTTCGCCGTTCTCTTTGGGGTGGGCTTTGGGCTCATACGGGTATTGTACATATAACGTGTTAAATGTCAATATGCGACTTCGAGCGGATCGTGGGCGAGGGGCGCTTCTGGCAATCTGAGATTCTGAAAAGGGCACGGGCTGTAATGGCAAGAGAGAAGGGAGGGGACTCGTTGAAACACATTGCACCACTCCTAAGCACACTCTTCTTGGTGGGCTGCGCCAGTTCCACTGCAACGCCGTCGGCGCACCCGAGCCCCGTGATAGTCAGCCCCAGCCCCTCTGGCGTGGCCGAGGCTTCGTCGAGTCCTGCACCTCAGCCAAGTGCCAGCCGCGACCCGATTCTCATCTCGCCGGAGACCTACTGGGATGGGACTCAACTCCTCGATGGGCCGATCAGCATTGAGGGATACGTTGTAAGTATCACTGACGGAGACACGTTTGATATGTGCATATCACGTGGATATAGCTGCGAGATCACGGACGAAACCATCACCGTGCGCCTGGTGCAGATTGATACCCCAGAAGATGGCGGGACGAAGGAGTGCTACGGGGCAGCGGCGTCACTTGAGCTCGCCGATCTCTTAGCCGAGGGGTCGCCCGTGATCGCCGTCACGGACCCAGATCTTGATCAGGAAGATCAATACGGGCGCCTGTTGGCCTATGTCTGGAGTCCGATTGAGCTCGTCAATCTCGCGCTCGTCACTCGCGGGGCGGCAGCGCCGTACTTCTATAAGGGAGCGCGTGGCGCATTCGCTGAACGCCTTCAGACCGAAGCCTTAGCTGCGCGAGGTGCACAGCGTGGCCTTTGGGGTGCCTGCCCTGGCACACCGTATGCGCCAACGAAGGGGGTTGCAACCGGACCCGCCAACTAGCACCACTTCCGAATGCTTACGCGCGATCCCCAAGCTGGTGTGCCAACGTATCAACAATGAACCAGCCGGGAGCGGAGCGCATCGCCACCATCCACTCTTCAGGAATTGCCGCAGCTCCATAGTGGATACCCGCGAGCCCACCCGCAATAGCGGCCGTGGTGTCTGTGTCGTGCCCATATGAGATAGCCAGTTCCACGACGTCGCGGAAGCTGCTCCCCTGCTCCAGTGCCGTGAAGGCACTGAGGAGGCTGTCCGCCACGTAGGCGTGACCTAGTCCTGACTTGTGTACGAGGCAGGTTGCGATCAGATCGCGCTTCTCGGGATTGTTGGTATAGAGGCTGCCTAGCGTTGCCACCGCCCAGTTGATCGCGGGGCGAGGGGCTTCACCACGAAGCAGCGCTCGTGCCACAAGCACGTAGATCGCGGAAGCCACCACTACACGCGGATGGGCATGGGTAACTTTCGTTCCCGCCTCCGCATGAGCGACCAGCTCCGCATCGCTCAGGTCGCGACCCATGAGTGCGACGGGCAGGATGCGCATTAGGCCGCCGTTGGATTGTGACTGCTCGCCGTTGCTCCCCGCCTCTGCTGCAGGAGTGCCAGAGCGAATGCGATTGAGCGCCGCCGTGGTGGCGATCCCCGAGTCAAAGCAGACGCCGGTTGCCGTGTAGTGCGCATCGTCGAACCAGGCCAGGAAGCGCCGGCCCTGATCGTCAAGATTCCACCCAACTTCAAGGAGCGACTCAAGGAGCGCGAGGGTCATGGAGCCATCGTCAGACCAGGTTCCGGGTGGCTGCTGGAACGATTGGAATCCGACCGCGGGCGTTGGTCGCGGTGCGGTGTTCGCCGGCTGAAACTCCCACGGCACACCGATCGCATCGCCCACGATTACACCGAGAAGTCCGCCAATCAGGCGCTGCCGATCGTTCGGGAGATTATCGCTCATAGGTCAGCACCCACTCGCCGTTACGCATGAACTTCTCGTTACAGCCGAGGCACTCCAGCTCTGGATCATTGCCGCGCACAACGCATCCACCAATAGAGATCATGCCGAGTTCCGCTTCCTGCACCGTATCGCCCGTAGGGAGCCCATAGACAATCGGCACCAGCGTCGCCTTATTGCAGGTCGGGCAGGTTGATCCTTTGCGTAGCGTGGTGCTCATGAGATCCTCCGGCGATTGGCGGTGCGGTTCTTCAAAATGTCGATGAGCGCCTTCGGGAGGGACGGCGGCGTTGCCGGTTCGGCTCGTCGTGGCCGCGGCGTTCCTGGCGGCAGGTGCCGCGCGAACGAGGCGGCGAAATCGATCTCCTCGGATTCGGTGGCGGCCTCTTCCAGGAAGACCGGGGTGCGCGCCTCGAGCTTGTTGATGAGATCGGCGATCTCGGCGCTCATGGGAGCGGCGGTGATAAGGAGGCGCTCGCTGGGGTAGCCCCAGGCGCAGTAGGCGGTCTCCCCCGCCACGTAGACGCTCATGAGTCGGCCACGCTCCTGTGGCTCTTCGTTGGGGACATCGGCGCGGACTCGGCTAGGGGTAGGTCGCATTGGGACTCCTTCCACTACAGGGTCGGCGATTGGCGGCGCCGTCGCGGACCCATCACCTGCACACCGTACCCGCCACCTGTGCCACCAGAGTGGCACGGTGTTTTGAGAGTTAATAGCCGAGGCGGACCATCTCAATGAAAATGCGGCCGGCGGTACGGGCGTCGGTCTCGGCTCGATGCGGCTGCCCCTCAACCTGTATGCCGAGCTCGGTCACCGCCTCACTCAGCTTCGGCCACTTCTCGCTCTCGGGGACCAGGTTGAGCATGGTGCAGTACTGCTTTGACGGCGGCACGAAGATGCCGAGCCAGCGTAGGCCGTTCCGGTCAAACTCCATGTTGTGGGCGACGACAAGTTCGGTCCCCTGCAGGGCGTCCGTCATCTGCTGGCGTGCCACGCCGCGATCCACCCCCGCCGCGTCAATCATTTCGGGGGTGATCTTGGTGAGATTGATGATGAAGTCGGAGATGGCGGTTTCTGGGTAGACCAGGGTCGACCAGGAACTCACCTCGCGTGCGCCCTCGTAGATCACGGCGGCCGCCTCGATCACACCAGTGGATGGATCGCGGCTCCAGATTCCAGTCGTCTCAAAGTCAATCGCCGCCCAGCGCGAAGGGTGCGTGCGTCGGAATCGATCTGCCGGTGTGGCGAGGTTCATAGGTCGATTATGCCGCCTTCGGGCTACGATGCGATTGTGGAACTCCTTCTTCTCGCCCTACTCGGTGCGGTCGCCTCAGCGGTCACGATCGTGTCGGGCTTTGGGCTCAACACCGTGCTCGTTCCAGCGTTCGCCGTACTCTTCCCACTTCCGCTTGCCATCGCCGCCGTTGCCTTGGTCCACCTGATTGCCAGCGCCATTCGCCTGGTCATCTTTCGCGCCCATATCAATCGCGCAATCGCCCTGCAGTTTGTCCCGTGGGCGATTCTCGGTGGCATTGTGGGTGCCCTTATCCTTGAACTGCTCGGGGCTGTGCCGGTGATTACAACCTATCCCCTCTTTGGGGTGACCAAGTCCATCACCGCGGTGAAGGTGGTGGTTGGCGTCACCATCGCGCTGCTCTCGCTCTATGAGCTGCGCCGCGGGGATCAGCCAGCTGGTCTTAGTCGCGTTGGCATCAGCGCTGGGGCACTCGCTTCGGGGTTTTTCGGTGGTCTCTCGGGGAACCAGGGTGCGATCCGCAGCACGGTGCTTATTCACGCTGGCCTCACCCCACTCGGCTTCGCCGCAACCGGTGCGCTGGCCGCCATTGCTATCGACCTCACCCGACTAGTTGTGTATGGCACGGCTGGAAGCATCTCGAGCATCCTTGCTGACGGTGCCATCCGTGACGCCATCACTGCTGCAACGATCGGCGCCATCATGGGCGCACTCGTTGGTCGGCGGCTCCTCGCTACCATGAGCAGCGAGCGGCTGCGTTTAGTTGTGGGGTGGAGCCTTGTGGCAGGTGGCGTGTTGATTGGCACGGGGGCACTGTGATTAGGCGAATCGTGCACGGCCGAACCGCCGAGCGACTCGTGATCCTTGGTGCAGCGGCGATTCTTGCCTGCGATCTGCTTGATCAGACCCTCGACCCGCGCATCTA
>RFPZ01000063.1 GCA_009925905.1 Candidatus Aquidulcis frankliniae | reverse complement strand
GTGAACGCGGAGCGACTGGCAGATGGCAGCCACGATTCGTCGCTCGTTCCCGCCACTGCGGCGGCGGTGATGGAGTTGCTGCGCGCGTATGAGGTGCCACTGCAGGGGCGACCTGTTGTGGTTGTGGGGCGCAGCGCCATCGTTGGTCGACCGGTGGCCCAACTTCTGGAGGCTGCCGGGGCACACGTTGAGGTCGCCCATTCGAAGACACCCGATCTTGGGGTGGTTACCCGAGCCGCTGCGGTGCTTGTAGTCGCCGCGGGGGTGCGTGGCTTGGTGCGCGGTGAGCACGTATCGCCAGGCACGATCGTCATCGACGTGGGGATTCACCCGAGCGGCGACACGATTGTGGGCGACGTTGATGCTGAAAGTGTGGAGGCGCGTCTTGGTGAGAGCGGTGGCCTTAGCCCAGTTCCTGGTGGCGTGGGTCCAATGACCAGCGCCATCTTGGCGTTGCACGCTGCGCAGGCTGCTGAGCGCCTCGTGCGCCAGCGAGCGTAGACTCACCGCATGGGATTCCCTTCAGATCTTGAGATTGCACGTGGCGTCACGCCGACGCCAATTGGCGAAGTGGCGGCGGCGCTCGGATTTCACGATGACGAGGTTGAGCCGTATGGCCGCACCAAGGCAAAGCTCTCTATTGAAGGAATCGAGCGCCTAGAGAAGGGCGGCACACGCGGCAAGTACGTTGTAGTCACCGCCATTAGCCCAACGCCACTCGGTGAGGGGAAGACCACCACCACCGTCGGCCTTGCGCAAGGGCTCAACAAGATTGGTCGCCGCGCCGCCGTTGCGATTCGACAACCGAGCCTCGGACCCGTCTTCGGCATTAAGGGCGGCGCCGCGGGCGGTGGTTACAGCCAAGTGATCCCAATGGAAGAGTTCAACTTGCACCTCACCGGCGACGTGCACGCCATTGGCGCGGCACACAACCTCGCCGCCGCATTCCTCGACAATCACTTGCATCACGGCAACCCGCTGAACATCGATCTGCGTAGCATCACCTGGCCGCGCGTCGTTGACATCAGCGATCGCGCTATCCGAAAGACGATCATCGGCCTTGGCGGGCGGGAGAACGGCGTAGTTCGTGAATCAGAGACGGTGATCACAGTTGCAAGTGAAGTCATGGCGGTGCTCGCGCTTGCCACAGATCTTGCTGATCTACGTGCGCGACTCGGCCGCATCGTGGTCGCTGAAACCACTGACGGGAAGCCCATCACCACCGAAGACCTGAAAGTCGCTGGATCCATGGCGGCGCTCTTGCGCGACGCAATCAAGCCAAACCTGCTGCAAACACTTGAAGGCGGTCCTGCGTTTGTGCACGCCGGTCCGTTTGCCAACATTGCGCACGGGAATAATTCAATCATTGCCGATCGCGCTGCACTCGCGACAACCGACATCGTTGTGACCGAAGCGGGCTTCGGCGCGGACATGGGCGCCGAGAAGTTCTTCGACATCAAGTGTCGCGCCTCTGGTCTTGCGCCAGATGCGGCGGTGATCGTGGCGACGGTACGCGCGCTGAAGATGCATGGTGGCGTCGGCAAGATTGTTGCTGGCAAACCGCTTGATCCAGCGCTCAGCACCGAGAACGTTGGGGCAGTGACCGCTGGGGCACAGAACCTGGTGAAGCAGATCGAAAACGTCCGCGCGTTCGGCATTCCGGTGGTGGTCGCGGTGAATGCGTTCCCAACGGATACCGCCGCCGAACATGAGGCGATTCGCGCCGTCGCACTGGCCGCAGGGGCTCGCGCCGCTGTGGTCACGACGCACTTCACCGACGGCGGAGCTGGCGCGGCCACTCTCGCGGAGGCGGTGTGGGCTGCGGCAACCTCGGGCGAGGCAAAGTTTGCGCCGATCTATGCGGACGACATGCCTCTCGCCAAGAAGATCGAGACGATTGCCACACGCATCTACGGCGCAGACGGCGTGGATATTGCCCCTGCCGCGGCGAAGCGCCTCGCGCGTTTGGAGGAGCTCGGATATGGGCACCTGCCGATCTGCATGGCGAAGACGCAATACTCGCTCTCGCACGATGCCAGCAAGCTCGGGCGACCAACCGGCTTCCGCGTACCAGTGAAGGCGGTCACCCTGGCCGCCGGCGCAGGTTTCATCACCGCTGTCTGCGGCGATATGCGGCTAATGCCGGGCCTCAATAAGACCCCTGGCGGCGAGCGTATTGACCTCGACCTTGAGCACGGCGGGGAGATCGTCGGCCTCTTCTAGGAGCCCAGGAACCTCAGGCCACTCGGCGGCGTTACGGGGATGAGGCGTTCCCTAGTGAGCGCGCAAGCTGAGGTGCACACCATGAAGATCGGATCGCTCACCCTTCCGTCGTTTAGCACGCCTGCAAAGATTGGCGTGGTGGTTGCGCTCGTGCTGGCACTCTCCGCCAGTGGCGGCCTCAGTGCGCTTCTCTTCGGCGCGAGCGGCGGCTCCTCGGCCCCCATCGAGAAGGGCGACACCGGCGGCGTTCCAACCGCGACGCCAGGCGGTGGCTCCATTGAGGGTGACCGCATTGATGTTGTGCGCAACGGCTCATTCAGCCTCGAGGTTGCGGATGTTGAGGCCAGCCTGACAAAGCTGACTGGCATCGTGAAGAGCCAGGGCGGCTACGTCTCTGGCAGCTACCGCTACACCGACGCGTCAATGCCATACCTCACGGTGACGTTCCGGGTTCCCGCTGCATCGTTTGATGCAGCGGTGTTGGCCCTGCGCGCAGAGGGCACGGTTCTCTCTGAACAGATCAGCACCTATGAGGTAACGATGCAGCTCGTTGACCTTGAGGCTCGACTGCGCAACCTGCGCGCCTCAGAGGCGGCGCTCCTCGAGCTCATGACGCAAGCGACGACCGTCCCAGACGTGCTCGCTGTGCAGACACAGCTCACATCGGTGCGCAGCGACATTGAATCGTATGACGCACAGCGTGCAGCGCTCGCGGATCAGGTCGCTATGACGAGCATCTCTGTGACGATCAGCCCCATCGGCTCGTCGATCGGTAACGCAGCAAACGGCTTTGATCTCGGTAAAGAAGTTTCACTCGCTATCGCAAATCTGATCTCTGTTGGTCGAACCGTGATTGTTGCGGCGATCAACCTCGTCATCGTAGTCTTGCCGATCGCGTTGATCGGCGCGCTTGCCGGTGGTCTGCTCGGCCGAGTGGTCACGCCACTCGTCGCGCTGCTGCGCCGACTGATGGGCGTTGGGGTGGCGACGAAGCGAACGACGCGCCGCCGCTGACGGTGGAGTGAGGCGCGAACTAAGATCAGCCCTACGGTGCAGTAGAGAGGGTCTGTAGCGTCTCAATCTCTCTCTGCTGTACCTCAATGATTGCGGCAGTGAGCGTTTTAATCTCTGGATTGATCCCGTCTTTCGCAGCGGCACTCGCCATGGTGATTGCGCCTTGGTGATGGAACGTCATTGCAGCGATCCACGCGGCATCAAACTCAGATCCAGTGAGGGAGGCAAGATCTATCATCTCTTGCTCGCTGAGCATCCCCTCCATTTCAGACCCATGCCCCATGGCGGCGTGACTATCTAGCGGCTGCTTCCACTGGATGAGCAGATCGTTCATCTGTTTGATCTCCGGCTCTTGCCCATCTCGAATCTGCTGAGCGAGCTGCAGGATCTCGGGGCCCGCTGAGGATGTTGATTTCAGCGCCAGATCTGCGAGTTCAACCGCTTGCTGATGGTGCGGGATCATCATCTGCGCGAACATCACGTCACTCTCGTTGAAATCAGCACCGCTGGAAGTGCATGCAGATAAGAGCGCGATCGCAGAGAGCGCTAGAGCGAAGCGGGCCTTCAATCTCGCTGCCCCCTAGAGGGCGCCTGCGGCGATTGCGATGGCGGCGGCTGTTAGCAGCCCAATCGCAACACCGAGGGCACCGGCCCCCCATGCAGCAAGGTTGATAGCGCCCAGGGGAGCCTCTTCGGCCTCGCCGTGGGAATCGTGCCCAGGAGTCGCATGATCGCTCATGCGGCGTAGTATGCCAGACGATGAGAATCAACATCGGTGACGGGTTCGAGCTAGTCGGCGTGGAGAGCGCCGAGGAGTTGTTGCTCGTGCCGCCGTGCGCCAACGCAAGCGCTGACCATGCCACCTGCACTTGGTGGGAGGACGCAGAGCGTGGCAGTAAGGCGGCGGCCAGTGGGAGCGCAACTCCGAACCCTGCGGCGCGTGCCAGCACACCCGCAGGAGGGAAGAGTGCCCTCGCCGCATTCCTCGGCGCCGATGAGGAGCAGGCGCCAGCGTTTAATCCATTCGCCCCCGAACCGCCAACGCGCGAAGAGGCGCTACGCGATGCGGCTGCAGCGCCAGGGCAACCACCGAAGCTGCGCCTGCTGACGCGACAGCTTCCAGTGAGCGGGCCGATGGGCTGGGTCCTGCTGGCGAAAGGCGAACCCGTTGCCTACTGCCAGGCAGGACCTCTCTCCGCGTTTCCGCGCGCGCAACGATTGCGCGATCGCTACCCCGACCTTCCCGACAGCCCGCCGCCAGCGATCATCACCTGCATCTCTGTCGTGCCAGCGGCGCGCGGGAGTGCGCTCGGGAGTGCGCTTGTGGCCGGTGTGCTCGCACGTCTCGGCGCAGCTGGCTTTGCCGCTGCTGAGGCTTACCCAGAGGAACCAGAATCTGTCGCTGACCCAGAGCACACCTCCGCCGCTACACAACGCTTCTGGGGGCGGCTCGGCTTCACCGTTGCCGCAACTGGTCCCGATGGGCGCTGGCCTGTGATGCGCCGTACGCTCGACTGATGAACATGTCGACAGCGAATTTCGAAATCGTTGCGAACATCAGCGAGGGGCGCAACGAAGAAATCTTGCAGCAGGCGGCCGCCGCAATTCAGGCTGTTCCTGGCGTCACGCTGCGAGATGTTCATACCGATGCCGATCACGATCGGAGCGTCTTCACCTACGTCGCCGCCAGCGGTGTTGAGTTGGTGGCAGCGACTCTCGCACTTGCACGCATCGCCGTGGCATCCATTGATCTATCGAGCCCAGCGAAGTCAGGAGATGGTCGTGGCGTGCACCCACGTATCGGTGCGCTCGACGTGGTGCCGGTGGTGCCGATCTCGCCAGAGGCAACGCTCGAGCAGGCTGCCGAGATCGCCCGCGTTGTAGGTGCTGCACTTGCGACCACGTTGAACCTTCCTGTGCACCTCTATGGCGCGGCAGCACGGAACCAAGAGCGACGGTCTCTTCCAACCTTGCGTCGCGGTGGATTTGAGCAGCTCGCGGCGCATCAGGCGGCAGAGAGGGGCGAGCCAGACTTTGGTCCACGAGCGCCCCATCCAACCGCTGGCGCAACCGCCGTTGGTGCGCGCACGCTGATGGCGGCGTGGAACATTGCGCTTGCTGGATCCGATGCCGACACGCTCCTAAAGGTTTCGAAAGAGATCGCGCGCGAGATTCGCGGCGCAACACCTGGTGGAGTGCGTGGACTGCAGGCGCTCGGTTTCCCGCTCGCAAGCAAGAACATCGCACAAGTATCGATGAACCTGCATGACCTTCTTGAGGCCACCGACCGTGGAGATACGTTGCATGCGATTCGTGAGCGCATCCGCGCGGCAGCGAGTAGCCGCGGCGTTGAGATTGGTCAAACAGAGGTCGTCGGGCTACTCCCTGAACGTGCGCTGGTTGCCGGCGGCAACCCAGCGGCGCTGCAGATCAGCGGCGGCTGGGAACGCGTTGTACTAGAGCGCTAGGAGCGCAAGAGCGAAGATCGCAATCGCTACCGCTGGAAGCAGACAGCCAGATTTCTTCGCCGGACCACCACCTGCAGGCTGTTTGGTTCGATCGCCATTGGTAATCGCAGCGAAGAGGACGAACTCATCAAGCGACGTGCCGTTGTTGTTTAGATCGAACGCGCCGCCGTCGCTAGCGCCGTCGTCTCCGCCACCACCATCACCACCGAAACTGCCATCACTCATTCTTGTTACCTCCAAACGGATTTCCCATCACTTGATAAAAGAGCATTGCTCGCTGCTTACTCTCGTTCTCCTTCTGCTGCTGGCACTGCTCAGAGCAGGCTACGCCGTTGGGCGGCTGCGGATCAAGAGAGGTTCGAATTTCGTACACCAGCTCATCGGGCCCAATGTCGCGCTGGCAGTTGATGCAGCGAAGGTCACTCATAGAGGGAGTAGAGCAGTTGGCTGTGCCAACAGTCTGTCGCAGGAATCAGCCGAGGCCAAGCGTTCCACTGGACGCTGTCTCAGCGCCGCCGAGCCCTTCGACGCGCGCTTCAATGATGACGGTCGTGGTCTCTTCTGGGAGTGCGGAGATGGTGATGGCGAGCTTCTGTTGCGCCGGTGGTGGCGTTGCCAGCCCCTGCTCTTTGCAGAATGCCTTGATGGCCGCAGAAGACTTGCTCGCATCGTCAATAATGGACATCGGGATGACAATCTTCGGCTCCATCTGGCTGATGAGGCGCGATGCGGCCTGTGGAGAGAGCTCGCCGCCCACTGGAACGAGGACGATGTCACAACCCGGCAACTCACCGATCTACCGACTTCACCTCGTACTCGCCTGGGCCCTCAAGGATGACGGCGCTGTCCAGGCTCGTCGCGATGGGAGTGCGATTGTCCCGCGGCGCGAGTCGCCC
>RFPZ01000062.1 GCA_009925905.1 Candidatus Aquidulcis frankliniae | reverse complement strand
TCGGTGAAGACAGTTGCGCCCCAGTCCGTGCTGCCGAAAGCAAGTCCGAAGAGCACCGCAAGCAACACTGCCGCGAGGGCCGCTGGGGCGACTTGTGTTTGGAAGGCCAACTTTACCGGTGCAACCTTCGACTGCGTGAGCATGATGGCGAAAAGGATCAGCACGCTGATTGCGCCGATGTACACCAGTACCTGCGCTCCGGCAACAATTGCAGCGCCCAACATCACATAGATGCCAGCGAGTGCGCCAAGGGTGAGGATCAGGAAGAGACCGCTCTTAATGATGTCGCGGCCAAACACCACGCCGAAAGCGGCGGCGAGCACCACGCCGCCAAGGAGCAAGAAGAGAACGTCTGACCAACCGAGTCCGATAAACGGGATGACGTCTGGGAGCGGCATCGGTTACTTGCGCAAGCTCTGTGGCAACACAGGGAGCTGTCGAGCTGGGTCGTAGCGTCGCCCAGCAACGGTGTTCTCCCAGTTGGCTTCACCACGAACAAACGTTACCTCTGATGTGCGCTCAAGCTTCGACAGCGCAATGAGGTCGATCATTGGCTCACTGCGATCAGTGTGTGCAAGTTCAAAGTCGAAGCCGCTGCGCAGCGCGTCATACGGGCACGCGTCAACGCAGATGCCACAGAGGATGCAGCGCGACTCGTCAACTTCATACTTGGTAAGGATTCGTGGCTTCGGCATCAGCGCGCCGGTCGGGCAGGTTTCTGCACAGCGACCACAAGAGACACATGGCGAATCGTTCAGGCTCATGTCGAGCGGTGTCGTAACGAGCGTGTCGAATCCGGTGCGCATGAAGTCGTAGCAGGCGGCGCCAACCACTTCGGCGCAGACGTTTGCGCAGCGGCCGCAGTCGATGCAGCGTGATGGCTCGCGCAAAATGAACGCGTGCGAGTCGTCGCGCAGGTAGTCGTGATTTGCGCCAGTCCAGCGGTTTTCGGTGATGGAGCGGAACCCAGCACCGCCGTGATGCTCTTTCTCAAGGGTCTTGAGTGTTGTGCCGTATTCAATGCCGAGGCGTCGCAAATCGCAGAAGCCGATCGCTTCGCAAGTGCACTGCAAGCAGCGCGTGCTCTCGGCCATTACCTCTGGCTTGCTGTACGGAATCTCGTACTGGATGTAATCGTTCTTGCGCTCTTCAGCTGGGAGTGCCTTCAGGCGCAGGCGTGGCTCCTTCACCTCGGCGGTGAACGGAACGATGCTCAGGAACTCTGGCTGTGGTTCTGCGAGGGTCTGGCGGTTGCGAATCTCCGAAAGGTCGAGCCCCTGCAGATACGCATCGACGGCGTAAGCGCAGCGTCGACCGTCGGCAATTGAGGCAACGACCGTTGTTGCGCCGTTGCGCAGGTCACCGCAGCCGAAGACGCCATCGCGACCGGTCTGGAAGGTGACGGCGTCTGCCTTGAGTCGACCGTTCTTGGTGGTGGCAACGCCGTCGGCGCCGACGCTCGCCCAGGTCATGTCGGGTCCCTGGCCGATCGCCTTCAGGATGCGATCGCACTCGATGATGAACTCAGTGCCTGGCGCTGGCTCCGGTCGTCGACGGCCCGAAGCGTCTGGTGCGCCGAGCTGCATGCGGATGAACTCGAGGCCGATCACCTTGTTGTTCGCATCGGTGACGACGCGCGTTGGTCCGGCCTGGAAGATGGCGCGTGCCCCCTCTTCGATCATCTCGTGCACTTCGTCGGCGGCTGGCATGTCCTTCATGTCGCGGCGGTAGACGAGCGTGACCTCCTTGGCGCCTTGGCGCACGCTCGTTCGCGCGCAGTCCATTGAGGTGTACCCGCCACCAACCACCACGACGCGGCTCCCCTCGTGGTCTGGATAGGTGAGGCCGAGTGCAGCGGTGTGCAGGTAGTCGAGTCCGTCAATGACGCCGTCAGCGTCTTCGCCCGGAATGCCGAGATCGTTCGTGTCGTAGCAACCGATTGCAACGACGACGCCGTCGTAGCCCTGTGCCTTTAGATCGGCAACGGTGAAGTCCCGGCCGAGCATCTTGCCGCACTCGAAACGGCCGCCGAGTCGCGTGATCGACTGGTACTCGCCATCGAGCACCTCAATCTTCGGTAGTCGGTACTGCGGAATGCCGTAGCGCAACATGCCGCCTGGCTCTGGGTCTTTCTCGAAGATGGTGACATCGTGTCCGGCAACGAGTAGGTAGTAGGCGGCAGATGCGCCAGATGGGCCAGACCCGATAACCGCAACGCGCTTACCAGTCTTTGGTTGGAGCTCAAACGGCACAGGTGGATCAAGATCCTCATCCCACATCGCCTTCAACACCTGGTCGCCGGCGTAGCGGTGGCTATCGCGAATGGCGATCGCCTCGTCTACTTCGTCGCGACGGCAGTGGTCTTCACATGGCGCCGGGCAAACGCGGCCGAGGATGCTTGGGAATGGAATGGTGCGCTTGAAGATTCGTGCAGACTCGCGGAACTGCGACTCAGCATTCGCCTTCAGGAATCCAGGAATGTCGATGTGGCTCGGGCACTTGTTCTGGCATGGTGGCAAGCAGTAGGCGTTGTGGTCGCTGAAGATCAGCTCAAGGTTGGTGCGGCGAATTTCGCGAATGCGATCGGTCTGCGTCGATACGACTTGTGCTGGCTCCGCCTTCGCGGAACAACTAATGGATGGCTGATCGCACCCTTCAACATCAACCACGCACATGCGGCAGGCGCCGAACCCTGGAAGTTTCGGGTCGTAGCAGAGGGTTGGCACTTCAATGCCGTTCGCGCGGCAGACTTCGAGAATTGTCTGCCCTTCGAAGGCCTCGAGCTTCTGGCCATCGATCTCAACGTAGAAGGTTGGGGTGCGCTGCGGTCGCTGTGGGCTGCGCGTCGTGAGCAGTTTGTCGACGGCAACCTCTGCCGACGGCGCGGGGGAGATCGCGCGTGAAACTGGTGTCACTGCGCTCGCCGGTCGATCAATCAGGTCGGCCATGATCAGCTCCGTCCGCTTGTTGGTGTTGCCGACGGTGCGGCAACGGCAGGTCCAAACTCAGAGGCAAAGTATCGCACCCCCGTGAGGAGCGGGCTTGGCGCGAGCGCCTCGTGTGCACAGAGGGCACTATCGGTGACATCGGCAGCGAGCTTCTGCAGCCGTTCTGCGTCGGCAGGCCCAGCGAGCCCATCAACAAAGCGCTGACCGATCTCGGCGAGTCGGCGTGTGCCGATGCGACATGGGATCGTCTTGCCGCACGCCTCGTCGGCGCACCAGCGCGTCAACATGGTGGCGAGCTCAGGAATGGCGACGGAGTTGTCGAGTGCAAGGAGTGCACCGGAGCCGATATGCGCTCCAACGCTCTTGAGCCCTGCGCCGCTGTATGGCGTGCCGCCAAAGAGGTTTGCTGGAATGAATCCGCCAGTTGGTCCACCGGCGAGCAGCGCCTTGATCGACGCGCCACTCGCAGTGCCGCCCGCCGCTGCAATGATCTCGTTGAGTGGCGTGCCAGTTGGCACTTCAAGCACGCCAGGATTCGCGACGGATCCGCTGATCTGTACGAGCACAGTTCCTGGCTGTGCGGTATCGCCGATCTGCGCGTAGGCTGCTGCGCCGTTGTTCAGGATCCATGGCACCGCGGCGAGGGTGGCGACATTGTTCACGGCGGTCGGTTTGCCGAGGTAGCCGACCGTTGATGGGTATGGCGGGGTCTGCTCTGGCTGACCGCGCTTGCCGGCGAGCGCCTTCATCAGCACCGTCTCTTCGCCAATCATGCTGGAGCCCTGCAGTGGTCGGACGGTGATGATCAACTCACGACCGGTGCCGAGCAGCGTTGTGCCAAGGATTCCTTCGCGTTCAGCGGTGGCGATCACTGCCTCGAGTCGCTTGATCGCTTCGGTGTACTCGGCGCGCACGGCGATAAACGCTTCGCGGGCGCCCACGGTGAGGGCGGCGATGGCGAGCCCCTCAACGATCCCCTGTGGGTTCTCCTCCATAAGAAGGCGGTTGGTGAAGACAGCGGGATCGGATTCGTAGCCGTTCGCCACGGCGTAGTACTGGCTCGCTGGCTCAGCGGCGGTCGCCTGCCACTTCGCTCCAGTCAGGAAGCCGCCACCCCCGCGCCCACGCAGGCCAGCGGCGATGAGAGTTGCGGTGGTGCCAGCGGGACCTGCCGAAGCGGCGGCACGGAGCGCTGCCCATGGCTCAGTAGGGGCGGCAAACAGCAGCTGGCTCCAACCCTTCGGTGCGGTCAAGCGCTTCATGCGGCGTACCTGCCGGCGAGTGCGGCGGCCCAGCTGGCGGCGTTCTTGGCGCTCAGGTCGCGCTGCGGCTCCCCGTCGATCACCACAAGTGGCGACGGTGCGTCGGGGAGGTGGCTTGGGAGTGACTCGAGGCGCAGGTTGCTCCACGGGATCGCCCGGCCGAACTCGGTGCCGAACTCGTAACTGAGGGTGCCCATCACCGAGCCCGCCCCGGAGACGAGGCAGTTGGCGCAGCGGCAGACGGCGATCGAGCGGGTCACCCCTGGCTCAAAGGCGAGGTGCTTATAGAAGGTGGCGGTGCCGTAGACCATGGCATACCAGGCGCCCGTCGCGCGGCTGACGCGCTTCAGCGCATCTACGGGGAGATAGCCGTAGGCAGCCTGGATCTCTTCAAGGATTGCGAGCATGTGGTGCGGGTCGTAATCGTGCGCTTCGAGAATCTCGTCGACCTTCGCGGTATTGATTGTTGCCCCAGTTGCCGCCGCTGCGTCGGAGACGGTTCGACCAGAACGGCGCATTGCCGACTCTTCGCGTCGTTCGGCGTACTGCTCGGCGGGCCCCCAGTGCACGGCGAAGCGCCCCTTGGTGTCGGTGCCGCCCATGTCGATGCACTCAATCGGGCAGGCCTGTGCGCACTGGAAACAGGTCTCGCACTTCAGGGTGCCATGCTCGTCGGTAACCAACTCAAGTCGGCCGCGATTGCGCGGCGCGATGTCGGGCTTCACCTCTGGATACATCACCGTGCGCTTCGGCTGGAAGAAGCGCGTCAGCGTGAGGCGCATTCCTGAAAGCAGTCCGGAGCCTGGAATTCGTGGCATGACTACCTCCCCGCAATCAGCACGGCGAACGCCGTAGCGAAAATATTGAGCAGCGATGCTGGCAGGAGCCACTTCCAGGCGAAGCCCATCAGTTGGTCAATGCGTGCGCGTGGCAGTGTGCCGCGCATCCACACAAACGTGAAGACGAGCGCGAACGTCTTGATGAGGAACCAGATCAGGCTTGCGACGGGCGGAAGCATCACAAAGGCCCAGATGCCAACAGCTGCGGTTGAGACGCCGCCGAAGATGAGGAATCCAGCAATAAGTGCCTGCCAGCCCTTGATGCGGCTGCTTGCAAACCAGATCGGCGCGGCAAAGAGTAGCGTGCCGACAACGGGCGCAATACCTGCGATGAGTGGCAACCCGATCCCAAGCGCACTGAGGTCGATAAGGATCTGCGGATTCAGGTCAATGTGAATTGGGGGGTTGGATCCACCGAGGAAGACGGCGCTAAAGAGTGCCGAGACGATGAAGACGTTCACGTACTCCGCGAAGAAGAAGAATCCGAAGCGCATGCCCGAATACTCGGTAGCGAATCCGGCGACGATCTCTTGGTCGGCCTCAGCATTGTCAAACGGGGTGCGGTTCGCTTCTGCGGTGATGGCGATAAAGAAGATGATCGCGGCGAGTGGCTGGCGGAAGATGAACCAGTCGAGGAACGAGCCGTCTTGTGCGGCGACGATCTTCGGCAGCGAGAGTGTGCCGGTGAGGATGACGATTCCTACGACGGAGAGTGTGAGTGGAATTTCGTAGCTGATCGCCTGTGCTGCGGCGCGAATGCCGCCGAGGAGTGAGTACTTATTGAACGATGACCAGCCGGCCATCATGAGACCAACAACGCTGAGTCCGCCGATTGCAAAGAAGTAGAGGAGGCCAAGCTCAAAGCCCATGCTCGTGAGCTCTGGTGCAAACGGAATGACAAGCAGCGTCATGAAGCTTGCGAGATAGACAACCACTGGCGCAAGTGTGAAGACTGGAACGTCGACGCTCGGTGGCGTGTAGTCCTCCTTCATCAGCACCTTGAGGCCGTGCACCACGCTCATCACCGCGCCCGCTGGGCCGATGCGATCAGGTCCGATGCGCAGGTTCATGAGCGCAATGATCTTCATCTCCATGTAGATCAATAGGAACGCGACGGGTACCGAGATAAGGAAGGTGACGACCGAGGCGACGAGGAAGCGCACGATCGGCAGATTTGCGCCGATGGTCGCGGCGATGGCGCCACCAAATGTTGCAAGCAGAACGGTTGTTAGTGCGCCGCCGATGGCAAGGACTGGAAGTAGCACGGCGAGGATGCGACCGGCTGGCGTGAGGCGGTTCCAGGCCATCGATGCGCCGCTCACTTGTCGACTCCGCCCATGACTGGGTCGAGGCTGGCCATCACCGCCATGGTGTCGGCGATGAGGTTCCCCTTGGTAAGTGGTCCAACAAGTTGCAGGTGCACGAATGACGGATCGTGGATGCGCATGCGGAACGGCTGGTCGGTGCCGTCGCTGATAGCGTAGGTGCCGTACACGCCGCGTGGCCCTTCGACGGCGCCGAATGCGCGACCTGGTCGCGGACGCAGCAGTCGCGGCAGTTTCGCCATCACTGG
>RFPZ01000061.1 GCA_009925905.1 Candidatus Aquidulcis frankliniae | reverse complement strand
GCCGTCTCACCGAGTACCGTCTGGAAGTAGCGTGGCAAGAAGATGATTGAGGCGAAGAAGCCGAACGAGGCGAAGAACGAGGCCGCAGCAGCTGCCGTGAAGGTGCGGTTACGGAAGAGCTCAAGCGGGATGATCGGCTCCTGAACCTTCGCCTCAATGAAGAGGAAGAGTCCGAGCAGCGCAAGTCCGAGTGAGATGAGGCCAGCAACCTCTGGCGTCGCAAACGCGTTCGTCTGCACATTGGTAAGGCCAATGAGCACTGGAATGATGCCGGCGGCAAAGACCAGCGCGCCCAAGAAGTCAATTTTCTGGTTCGCACGCCCCTTGATTGTTGGAAGTTCGACCAAGATGATCGCGATGCTGATCAGACCGATCGGCAAGTTGACATAGAAGATCAGGTGCCAGCTAAAGGTGTCTGTAAGCCAGCCACCGAGCGCTGGACCGATGAGGCTTGCGAGCCCGAAGACCGCTCCAAAGAGCCCCTGGTAGCGACCGCGCTCCTTTGCTGAGTAGAGATCGCCGATCGTGGCCAAGGCAATCGGGAAGAGCGCTCCAGCGCCGAGACCCTGAATACCTCGGAAGATGATCAGCTGCTCAATGTTCTGCGAGAGACCAGCGAGCACTGATCCAATGAGGAAGAGGCCAACGCCGGCGAGGAGGAGCGGCTTTCGGCCGTACATGTCGGAGAGCTTTCCGTAGATCGGCACCGTCACGGTGCTGGCAAGGAGGTAGATCGTGACCACCCACGTGTAGAGGTTTGCACCACTCAAGTCGGTGATGATCTTTGGCAAGGCGGTACCGACGATTGTCTGGTCTAGCGCACCCAAGAAGAGGGCGAGCATGATTGCGAGAATGATGCCTTGCTTGGCGCGCTTTGAAAGGTCTGCGCCTGCAGGGGCAGGTGCCGCCTTCGCGACCGAGCGCTTCTTCGCCGCAACAGGGCGGCGAGACTTAATGGTGGGCATTGCGTAAACCTCCAAAATCGCGCCGTCGGGTTTCCGACGATATTTCGCGTTGCAACTATCGTACTCCGCTCCGCATTTACCTGCAGAGCGGTAGGGTTCGCCTATGCAGATTGCCGTGGTCATTGAAGGGCAAATGAACCTGTCCTACGAACAACAGCTCGCTGCTGCTCGACGAGCCGAGGCGGTCGGCATCAGCGGCTTCTTCCGCACTGACCATTACGAATCATTCCCGGGCGCCAACGACCAGGCAACTACTGATGCCTGGAGCGTGCTGGCGGGCATCGCGCGCGAGACGACGTCAATCACACTCGGCACGCTGGTCAGCCCCGTCACCTTCCGAGCACCAGGTGAATTCGCGAAGGTTGTCGCCACTGTGCAAGAGATGGGTGGGCGACGCTTGCATGCGGGCCTCGGCACCGGTTGGCACGAGTCAGAGCATCGTCGCTACGGATTCCCGTTTCCTGAGATGGCGACGCGTGCAGAGATGCTCGAAGAGCAGCTTGAGATCGTGCGCGGCCTCTGGGACGGACCTGACGGCTGGTCATTTAGCGGGAAGCATTACAGCGTGAGTGACGCCCTCTTCCGCCCGAAGCCATCGCCGGTCCCGTGGATCATCACCGGCGGCGAAGGCTCACCGCGCGGCATGCGCATCGCCGCGAAGTACTCCGACGAGTTCAACCTCACCTCGTCTACCCCTGAGACTGCTCGCGAGAAATTTGCCCAGCTCGACGCAACCTGCGCTGCAGCGGGCCGTGCGCCAGAGAGCCTCGCGCGTTCGGCAATGACGGGAATGATGATCGGTCGCACAGAGGCGGAGTACCTCGAGAAGATCCGCGGCTTCATGGTGCGCATCGGGGCGGCTGGCGATCCTGAGGAGTACCTTGCACCACGTCGTGCGCGATGGTTGGTGGGAACCCCGAATCAGGCGCTTCAGCAGATGCGCGCCTTCCGAGATACGGGCGCAAACCGACTCATGGTCCAGCACATGGATCCCAGCGAAACGGCCTCACTCGATCTACTTGCGGAACTGCACGCGCAGCTCTAGTTCGCTCGCTTATCGCGCCGCGGCGATTCTCCCCCTGCGGCCACGGGGACCAATGCGATAGATCACCCGCCCGCGAAGGGCGCTTAACGGCAGCGTGCCGTCGTGGCGCGAATCACGGGAGAGCGACGCATTGTCACCAAGTAACCAGAGCCCCGCGACGCCCGGTGGTGGGGGAGCCACACGCTTCACGTCAAAACGTCCGTCACGCTCCACGATCACCACGCTCCCTACGGGCGGCACGCCACGAAGTCCTGGGAGGCCACTCGGCCCCGCTGGAAGGACAAGGAGCCGGTCCCCCGGGAGGAGGGCCGGCTCCATCGAACGCTCGACAACATCGGCGACCCAGATTCGTCCGGGTCGTGTGGTCACAGCGGTGCGTTACGCCTTTGACGCTGCGAATGTGGCAGCAAACGCCTCGGTTGCAGCGACGAGCTCTGCTGCCGCAGCCGGATCAACGTTCTGCTTGTTCTTGGACGCGAGCTTCAGGAGCTTCCAGACTTGGTCGTGGAGGTCGGGAAACTTTGCCAAGTGCTCTGGCTTGAAATAGTCAGACCAGATGACCTGGACCTCGTGCTTCACCTTCTCGGCATGCTCCTCTTTGACGGCGATGCATCGCACCAGCTTGTTGCGGGCGGCATGATCGGATGGTCCGCCGATCTCAGCCTGCGTGATCAGTTCAACCATGCGGGCGACAGTCTTGGCGGCAATGACTGCCCCCGAAGGGTCATAGATGCCACACGGCACGTCGCAATGCGCGTGAACGGTGACGGGGGTGAACTTGCTGAATAGGCTCTTCATACTTGTCTCCTCTCTACTTTACGAATACGGCAACGGCTACATTTAGTAGCGCGAGTACACCGATTGCGTGATAGGTGTTCGCCGCAATGGAGACGTCCTTGCGACGTGGCCATGCGAGCAGCAGAATAACGGCAGCGACTGCAATCTTGATTCCGAACTTCGTGTGGTTCACTGGATCGGTCCCCATCTCTGCCAGCCCAATGAGCAGGACTCCGGTCAGGAACTGGAGCAGGGTGCCGTGGGTGATGCCCGCCGTCAGGCGCTTCGGGGTGGTCGTGAGTCCAGCGAAATAGCCACCGACGATGGCAGCCATGCCAAGTAGATGGATAAAGACGAGGACAAGTTTGGCGGTCTCCATGGGTTCCCCTTTCTGCTGCGCGGCCATGGTGGCCGCCTCTCCCTACGGTAGCGGACTGTGCGGCGTGCGGCAGGCCCACGTAGCGGAGGGTGGGAGCGTGTAGGGTTTCGGTATATGAGCGAACGAAAGGTACGGGCGTACAGCTCGTACAGCCGAGATGCCCTGATCCCGCCGGCGGCGGGCGAGGGCGTCGCCTGGCTTGGTCGCCAACCCTGGGCAGAGGCGAGTCCCTCCTATCGAGTACTTCGCTTTACCTTGCGCATCGTGCTCGGTGCACTCGGGATGCGCGTGCGCGCAGTGGGCCTCGAGCGCATCGCCACGTCAGGGCCCCGAATTCTCGTTGGCGCACCACACCGTCGCTACTACGAAGCGTTCGCGCTTGGCATCGCCGCCCCCGCGGCACCGCGAATCTGGTGGCTCGGGCTCGGACCATTCATAGTCGGTCGTGGGCGCGTGCGCTCGGCGCTGCTTCGGCGACTCGGAGGGCTACTCCCGGTGTGGCGGGGCACTAGTGGAATCGAGACCCATCTGAATGCAGCGAGCGCAGTCTTTTCTGCCGGGGCCCACTACGGCGTCATGCCTGAAGGGGGGACTGGCGGACCCCCAGATCGCTTCGCGGAATTCCGTCCTGGTGCCGCTCTCATTGCCATGCGGACGGGAGTTCCGATCGTGCCCGTGATCTTCAGATTTCACAATCGCAGAATTGGTCTACCAAGCGTCGAGGTCATTGCGCTCGAGGACACATCACCGTGCGCCGATCGCCCGACCCCAGAGGCGGGGAGCCGCGAGGAGTTGACCTTTGCTGCCGAATGGAGCGAAGCTCTAGCTGATCGTATGGAGACGATCTGGCGCGAGGGGGTAGGATCGGCGTCATGAGCGCCAACGTTTGCCCATTTATTGCGACGGGTGCCGATTCTTCAAAACGGTCATCGCAGCCGAGTGCGGCGCACTCTTGTTATGCGACTCGACCCTCCGAGCCAATTGATCTCCAGCGGCAGGACGAGGTGTGCCTCACCCCAACGTTCACCGCATGCCCCATCTTTCTTGCCTGGGCGTCGCGTGAGGCGGCACAAACGATCGATGCTCCCGCTCCGCAACCACTTCCATTCGGCACTCCTGCGGCAAGTGCCCCAGTCGATTTGGCCGCCGCAACGCTTGGAATTGACGAGGTGGACGGCGGGTACGACGAACTTCCAGAGGGGAGCATCTGGTCTGCTGCTCCGGCTCCAGACGACCCACACTACGGACCGAGCGCATCCGAAGCTGAACGCATGCGGGTTGTTCCGCTCCACAAGCGTCGCTCGATGGATGACGAGGCGCCACGCGCACCGTTTCGGCTTCCGAAGATTCCTGGCGGAACCCGTGGAGCCGCTGCGCTGTTAGTGCTTGCAGCTGTCATCCTTTTCGCGCTTCCGACGATCTTGAAAGGGGTGAATGGCTTCATCGCTGGGGTGACGGCGACGACAACGCCGAGCGTCGCACCGACGAGCGATGTGAGCCCATCTCCAACACCGACGCCGACACCAGAGGCGGTGCTCTATCGCGTCAAGTCCGGGGACACTCTGGGAAAGATCGCGGGAATTTATCAGGTCAGCATTGACGTAATCCTCAGCGCGAATCCCGCCATTGATCGCCAATCCCTGACGATCTATGTGGGTCAGGAGCTGATCATTCCCTCGGTGATTCCTGACGTGGTGACCTCGCCGAGCCCGTAGTGGGCGTATCGATCAGCGGTCGCGCGGCGAGAAGTTAATAGCGGTGATCTTGCCGGCTTCAACCTTGATGGTTGCGTCAATCTTGCTACTCATTGACCCAGGGCGTACAACCAAGATGTCACACTCAACCTGATGACCCGTGTCCTTCACCTCGCCTGGAATCATGCGCAGGCCCTTGTCGGCGCGCAGGAACCAGCCACCAACGCGCTCATGGCCCTTGAGGAGCTGGACGCTCTCACCGACGTGCACTCGCATCTCGACGCGTTCATCCATCAGCTTGAGGGCGCCCGCGCGGTCGTCAGCGTTTAGCAGTTCAAAGAAGGCGTCGGTTGTGTCTTGTGCACCCATGTGCTGATGGTACCCTGCCGAGGATGATTGATGCCCTTGACGCGACCGGCCTCCTTGCGCGCTTCGCCGCGCTCCACCCCGTTGCTGCAACAGGGATGGGGATCCACGATTACGACGGATCGTGGGGTCAGCAGGGTCCGGCTGGTCGGGCCGCACGGCTCGCTTGGTGCGACAGCGAAGAGGCACGCCTCGTGGCCGCTCCGGTGTCGAGCCTCAGCCCCGACGACCTGTGTGATCGTGACCTAGCCCTCGGAACGATTCGCGCGATCCGGTTCGAGTTACAAGAGGTGCAGCCGGAGGCGTGGGATGCCCTCCATACCGTCTCGGTCATCGGCGGAGGGCTCTTTCCACTGATCGCACGCGGCTTCGGCACGGCAGAGCGCCGCGCCAGCGATCTTGCCAGCCGGCTCACTGCGGTCCCTGATCTTCTTGAGGCGGCCATCGTTGACCTCACCGGTCTCCCTGAGTTGCGCGTGCCCGCCGATGATGGTGCACCGCGACGTGGGGGGGATCTCCCACCAGCCGGCACGATCACGCTCCCCGCACGGCCGGTCAGTCGCCTCCATGTCGAAACGGCGATCGCGCAAGCACCTGGCATCGCCGAACTCGCCGAGTTGGCCGTAGCGACGTACGGCGAGGCGCTGCGCGCTCCGGCTGATGCGGCCGCTGCGGCGACAACTCGGTTCATTGAGCGACTCCAGCGCGAGGTACTTCCGAAGAGTTCTGGTGAGGGGCGCTACGGCGCTGCGCTGTACGACCGAGCGTTGCGCCACACCCTCTTTGGATCCCACGACCGGGCTGCGATCGCCGCTAAGGGTGAACAGGAGTTTGCTGCGGTTCGTCAGCGCATGATCTCCATCGCGCAGCGTATTGCACCAGAGTGGCTCGGCGAACGAGCCACCGCAGCGCTCAATGGCGATCAATCAACGCTTGTTGCTGAGGTGCTGCACGCAATCGGCGGTGACCACTGCGCGCCAGAAGAGATGCTTGATCGTTCACGCGCGGAGACGGCACGGTGCGAAGCGTTTGTTCGAAAAACAGGACTCGTTGACTTGCCGAAAGAGCCACTCGAGATCATGTGGACACCGCTCTTCTTACGGGCCTACGGAGGGGCATTCCTTGACGCACCAGGCCCCCTTGATCGCGGCGAGAAGAGTTTCTTCTATGTGACCCCCGCCCCCGACGATGCGACCCCGGAGCAGATTGAGTCAAAGATGCGCGAAGACAACAACCGTATGTTGGCGCTCCTCGCGATTCATGAGGCGATTCCCGGTCACTACTTGCAACTCGCCGCCGCCAATCAGACGCCACGGCCACTCCGTGCCGCCTTCGGCTCTGGCGTGTTTGCTGAAGGGTGGGCGGTCTACGTGACACAGGTGATGCTCGACGAAGGGTTCGGCGATGGCGACCTGGCGCTTGAGCTGGTGCACTGGAAGTTCTACCTCCGCTGTATTGCAAATGCACTCCTTGATGCTGGCATCCACGCGGATGGC
>RFPZ01000007.1 GCA_009925905.1 Candidatus Aquidulcis frankliniae | reverse complement strand
CTTGCCGCGTTCGCCACCCCATGGACGATGCCGTGGCTTAGCGCTCGCCTCCGTGCACCCGATGGCTGCCCGTGGGATCGCGAGCAGACCCACTCCAGCTTGGCGAAGCATCTGATTGAAGAGGCCTGGGAGCTTCATGACGCCATCGCCGCACTCGATTCGGCGAGCGAGGCGGAGCGTCCGCGAGCGGCGGCCGACCTCGCGGAAGAACTCGGCGACGTTCTTTTACAGGTGGTGCTGCACTCTCAAATTGCACAGGAACGCGGCGACTTTGACCTTGCCGACGTGCAGGATGGGCTCGTACGCAAGATTGTTCGTCGGCACCCACACGTCTTTGGTGACGCGAGTGCGGCAACAACGCGCGACGTGCAGCGGAACTGGGAGGTGATCAAGGCGAGTGAGCGCGCCACAGCCGGAGACGGCGAGAAGGTCAAGGGTGCGCTTGATGGGGTGAGCCGCGGGCTACCGGCGCTTTCGGCGAGTCGTGAACTGCAGGACCGTGCTAGTGCCGTCGGGTACGACTGGCCCACTCTCGACGGCGTACGGGCGAAGATCAGCGAAGAGCTGGCAGAGCTCGATGAGGCACTCGCTGAGGCGGGTCACCCTGATCAGGTCACCAGCACGCAGGCGTCAAGTGCCGCAGCGTTGGCGCACGCACAAGAGGAACTCGGAGACGTGCTCGCCGTTATCGTGAATCTCGGTCGCCGCAGCGGAATTGACGCCGAAGCGGCACTCCGTGGGGCCAACGACAAGTTCCGACGCCGTTTCGGCGACGTGGAGCGTCGCGCCGCTGCGCGCGGGATCTCATTAAAAGATGCAGACTTCACCACATTAGATGCGCTTTGGGATGAGGCAAAAGCCGCCGAGCGCGAAGCGAAAGGGTAGGGGCACCATGAGCAAGGTACGAGCCGACGGACGAGCCGTAGACCAACTTCGCGAGCTGAAGATCGAACTCGGTGTCCAGAAGTGGGCCGAAGGTTCCGCCATCATTTCGGTCGGCAACACTGTAGTGATCTGCTCCGCCTCGATTGAGGAGCGCGTGCCACCACACCTTCGCGGCAAGGGGACCGGCTGGGTCACCGCTGAGTACAGCATGCTTCCGCGTGCGACGAATACCCGTTCAGACCGCGAAGCGGTCCGCGGCAAGCTTGGTGGTCGCACCCACGAGATTCAGCGCCTCATCGGCCGAGCCCTCCGTCAGTCTGTGGACCTGACCAAACTCGGTGAACGATCAATTCTCATTGACTGTGATGTTCTTGTCGCCGACGGGGGCACCCGTTGCGCCAGCATCACCGGTGGTTGGATCGCTCTGGCCCTCGCCATGCGTGCCAAGAAGCTTGAGGCCCATCTGGTGCGCAATGTCGCTGCTGTGTCGGTCGGCATCGTGGACGGTCAGGCTGTTCTCGACCTGCCGTATGAGGAGGACAGCCGTGCCGATGTCGACTTAAATGTCGTCGCCACCGATGCTGGACACTATGTTGAGCTGCAGGGAACGGCGGAGCAGGATCCATTTCACCGCACAGCGCTCGATGAGATGCTGAAGCTCGCCGACGCAGGCATCGCCGACCTGATTACGTTCCAGCGCGACACCCTCGCTCGCGCGTGACCGTGCCGCGACGGCGGCTCTTGGTCGCTACCGGTTCGGCGCATAAGCTCATCGAACTGCAACGCCTTCTTGGCGATCTGCCGATTGACCTGGTGACACTTCGTGAAGTTGGCATTACCGACGAGTCGCCAGAAGAAGGGGCGACGTTTGAAGAGAATGCGCTGCAGAAGGCACGTTGGTACGCACAGGCTTCGGGCGAGTGGACGCTCGCTGACGACTCTGGTCTTGAGGTGTCGGCGCTGAACGGCGCACCTGGCGTGTACACGCGTCGTTACGCCGGACCAGATGCCACCGACGTGCAGAACTACGAGAAGCTCCTCGCCGAAACCGCAGGGGTTGTCGACCGAACAGCACGTTTCGTCTGCACGATGGCGTTGATCGATCCCGCAAACGGATCAGAGCGCACATTCCGTGGCGAATGCCAGGGAACGTTGGCGACGGCGCCGCGAGGGGAGTTCGGCTTCGGTTACGACCCGATCTTTGAAGTGGATGGCCGAACGATGGCGGAACGCGCGCCAACCGAGAAAGATGCGCTCAGCCATCGCGGCAGGGCCGCCGCACTGGTTGCCGCAGCGCTACGGAGTGACCTGCAGCCCTAGGGCGTGGACGAGGTCGGCGAAGGTGTTGGTGTTAGCGTCGGCGTCTCGGTCGGTGTTGGGCTAGGCGAAGGGCTCTCCGGTGGAGCGGTGGGGTCTGGGGTCGGGGTGTAGCGCGGCAGTGGTAGCCCTGCGTCGCAAGAGGCAAGCGTTGGGAACGGATGCGTCAGTGCTGGAGTGGGTGTGGCGGTCGGCGTGGGTGACGCACCGCTCGCGAGTGGCGCAGGGGTAAAGGCGGCCTCTCCTCCGAGCTTCGGCTCGTTAGCTGCAGCAGGGAAGCCCCACGGACGCGTGCCGGGAGTTGGGAAGAGTCGAGCCGCAAGTAACGACATTCGTGTGGCATCAAAGAAGACAACCGAGCCGAATGGGCTGTACTCACCCTTGTGTCGATAGCGCAGGATCGTGTCCCCTGGCTGAATGACGGCGCGCGCGATCTTACTGCTATCAAACGATCCCGCCGCCTCAGCCAACTGCGGAATGAGAGCCGGATTGAGATCTGTGCGAACGCCGTCACCAATGACGTCAAGAAGGGCGAGTGCGTTGCCGACGAAGTTCCCACTGCGTGCTAACTCGTCGCGAGCGGCAAGTAGGATCTCAATCTGTCGTGGGCCACGCGTCATATCATCAGTGCCTGGAGCCTTGCGAATGCGTGCGTAGGCAAGCGCACATTCGCCGCTCATGTGCCAGTTTCCGGCGGGGAGTCGAGCGCCGTCCATGTTGGTTCGATAGGTGACATCAAGAATTGTGCGACGGATGGTGAGGTCGACGCCCCCGAGTTGGTCAATGATCTTGACAAAGGTTGGAATCACGACAACAGCGGTCGCGTCAATCTTGACGTTGAACATGGTTCCAAGAGCGGTGCTGAGCGCGGCGGCTGGTCCATCAGGGAACTTCTTTGGGTAGCGCAGCGCATAGGACCAGAGTGAGTTGATCTTCGGACCGAACACATCTCCATTGCCGAGCGGAACATTCACCAGATCCCGCGGAATTGAAACGGTACTGACGTAGCCGCCGACACGATCCCAGCTGACAATGATCATGGAGTCGGTGTTAAACGATGTGCGATTTCCCATGGTGTCGGCACCAATCAGCAGCATGGTGAATCGGTCACCCAGCGGTGGAGGTGTTGGCGTTGCGCTCTCAACCGCAGAGCCACTCGGTGTTGGCGTGCCGAAGCCTGAGAAGACATCGGTGGCGGCAACCTTGGCGCGATACACAATCGCCGCTGCCCCAGCCTGTGGCGCGATGGAGATCAGAAGAGCAAGTGCGAGCAGGATCGCTGAGCGGCGAGTGCGCGCCGTGCCGCGGGCGGCGTCGACGGTGACCAAGATGCGCCACGGTATAGAGAGGAGCAGGAGTGCGAAGAGCAGGGTAAGTCGACCTGGCGTGGCGACGGCGGCGGCTGTACGAACCAACCCGAAGAGGAGAAGCGCACCGAGCCCCAGCACGACGAGTACAAGGAGGGGCAGGGCGGAGAGGAGCGCGGCACGGCGACGACCGGAGAGCCACTGGCCGAGCCCAGGCACGATGGCTGACGCGGCGGCGGCTCGGAGGGAGCCCGTTTTGGGCGTGGATTCAGCAGGCATAGGGAGATGATGCCACCCGATTGAGGGGAGCGTTTAGGATGAGCACGTCGGGGTGTGGCGCAGCTTGGTAGCGCGCCTGCTTTGGGAGCAGGAGGTCGGAGGTTCGAATCCTCTCGCCCCGACCACATCTTTCAATGCACCACCCCCGTCTGATGCCGCCAGAAACACCTCGTTTAGACTGATCCAATGACAAGTCAGCCACTCTCAGAGCGCCTCAGCGCCGGATACCGTCGCTTCCGTGCTGGTCGCTATTCCGACGAGCGCGTGCGCTACGACGAACTCGCTCGCGAGGGGCAGAAGCCGCGCACCATGATCGTTGCCTGCTCTGACTCGCGCTCCGCGCCCGAGACAATCTTTGACGCTGGTCCCGGTGAGCTCTTTGTGGTTCGTAATGTGGCCGCTCTGGTTCCCCGATACGCCCCTGACGCCAAGAGCCACGGTGCGAGTGCCGCCCTGGAGTTTGCCGTGCACGGACTCGGCGTTACCTCGATTGTGGTGATGGGGCACGGTCGCTGTGGGGGTGTTGCCGCGGCACTTGACCCTGAATCACGCCTGACGGATTCCGATTTCATCGGTGCGTGGGTTGCTGATCTGAAGACCCTCGCCGAGCGCACGCCCTCCTCGTCGGCGGGTAGTCCGGAGGAGCGCCAGCGACTCATTGAGCATCTCAGCGTGCAGCAGTCGCTTGAGCATCTCCGAACCTTCCCCTGGATCGCTGAGCGTGTCGCTGCGGGGAGCCTCACCCTGCACGGCGCCTGGTTCGATATCTCACTTGGGGAGCTCCACGCCCTCTCCGGTAGTGAGTGGCTCCCGCAGCCGTACGACGAGGCGCGGTAATCCGTTCGGGAACCGTTACTCCGAATCCCTCGTTACGATACTGGTGGGGGCTCTCCCCACACAACGAGAAGTAGAGGTGAATCGTGCGAACACTCTTGAAGCTCTTCCTTCCAATCGCCCTTCTGATGGTGATCGTTGCCCCTGCAGCGGCGGCTGACGAGTCCCCAGCTCCCGAGGCGGTGCCATACGTAACGAGTAACTACAGCGGCACTCTGCCAATTGCCACCCCCGAGGATGCACATGCCGCGGTACTCGCCGCGGGCGGGCCGTTCGCTGACTTCACCTATAACGACGGCGCACTGATCGGTTCTTCCAAGTACTACGACGTCAAGGGTGAGCCAGGGAGCGCTGCGATCTGGATCGTTGTTTATACGTACGGTTGGAACGATTGCGAGGCGGGCTGCATCAACGGCCACAGCTTTGTCTACCAGGTTGATCCGCTATCGGGTGCGGCAACGTTTGACAGCCATCAGGGCGACGAGCTTCCCGCTGACGCACCAGCCGAACTGGTTGCGATTACCGGTCGCAGTGGTGGCGTTGCTCCTCAGCCAGAGTGGCGCACGCTAACCGGCGAGCCAACCGCCTGCCCAGAAGGGATCACTGACCCGAACGCAGCAATCTCCAGCGAAACGGTACTGCCGTGCCTGCTGCCTGATGGCTCACTCTTTCCCGATGTGATGGCCTCCAGCACCGGCGGCGAGAACGATTGGGCCACGATGTACAACACGTGGATGGAAGAGTTCCGTGCGTCGCTCGAGCCGTGCTCTGAAGGAGTCGACGTCACAGATCCAACCATTGCCCCATGTCTGCTGCCTGACGGGACTGTCGTCGGCGCAATGCCACTCTTCGCGATGGACATGGAGAAGTCCGGCGAGCGGGAGGGAGACTGGACCACCACACTGCCGACCGTCATCTTGGCGGCATTGCTGGCCTGGATTGGCGCGGCTGCACTGGTTGGTCGATCGAAGCGACGCGCCGCGTAATCCGCGCGGGAACCTAAGAACCGGGACGACCCCGGCCGAGCCGCTGAGGCGGTCAGGTCGGGGTCGTTCCCCATTCATAGTTCTGCTTCAAGATGCGCAGGTAGACGAACGTTTCCGTCTCGAGGACGCCAGGGATCGATCGCAGCCGCTCCGTAAGGAACGTCAGCAGGGCGTCATTGTCTTCACAGACAACTTCAACCAGTAGGTCATACGCGCCTGCGACCACCACGCAGTAGCTCACTTCGGGGAGTGCCTCGAGCTCCTTGGCGGTAGTGAGTAGGGCGGCCGGGGTGCAACGTACGCCGATCATTGCCATCAGTGGATAGCCCACCTTGAGCGGATCAGCGACGGCGATCACCTTGAGGGCACCGCGATCAACGAGACCCTTATAGCGGGCGCGGATGGTGGACTCAGGGACGCCGAATGCAGCGGCGATTTCGGTGAAGGGCTTGCGGCCGTCTGCCTGCAGCACCTCCATCAGGCGACGATCAAGGTCGTCGAGCGCTCCGTGGCTGTTCCCTCGTGCCATCTCACCCCCTGCACTTCGCGATGCGGCTGCGATCTCGGCGGGGCAGATGGCCCAGCGGTGCGAAGGCTACCATCAGCGGGTGATTAGTGGCCCACTCCTTCTCGCGCGCGCCCTCCTGGCAAACGTACGTTTTGCTGTGCTCCAGATTGGCGTCATTGCCCTCGCCTCCACCGTCGGCATCGCGCTTCGCCAGCTCCCGGACTACGCCCTCCAGAATGCTGGCGACTACGCCAACGAGATGGCCAAGTTGCGCGCAGAGTATGAGCCAACCCTCGGACCACTTGTGGGCATCTTTGAACGACTCGGCCTCTTCCGCGTCTTCACTTCGCCGTGGTTCACGGTGCTGCTGGTGCTGTTGACCGTGTCAATCATTGTCTGCACCTGGGACCGTCTCCCGAAGATCGCAGCCGCCACCGCACCATCGCGTCCAGAGCAGCCCGACACCTTCTTCAGCGAATCCCTGCCCGGGCGTGGTGTCATTGACCTTCCATCGCCGCTGCCAACCAGCGCCGATCTTGGTATCCGCGCACACGCCGCGGGCGCGGAGGCGAAACGCAACGGGTGGGAGGTGAGCATTGCCGCTGCTCCTGACCGCGAAGGTGGCCTTCTCCTGCACGCCGACCGCTTCCGCCGATCGGGTCGGTTCACCCTGGTGATGCACACCGGGCTCGTGGTGATGCTGCTTGGCGCCGCGGCGTCGGGAATCTTCGGGTACACGCAGGGAATCCTGCTCACCGACGGTGAGGCGCTACCACTGGGGAAGATCGGCACCGCCGATGGACTTGTGATCGTGAACCACGCATTTAGTGCGCCGCGCAATAGCACGGGGGCATTCGCCGATTTCTCTACCGACCTTGGCGTTTATGTCGGGGGGGAAGAGGTTGCGCGTCAGATGGTGCGCGTGAATGAGCCACTCGCCTATAACGGCTGGAGCTTCCACCAGAACTTCTTCGGCCCTGCCGCGCGGCTCGAGATTCGTGATGATACGGGTGCGCTGCTCTGGTCCGGAGACGCTCCATTTTCGGCACAGGTCGATGGCGCACCGTATGCAACCTTGCCAATCCCAGGGAGTAGCGCAGGCATAGAGATGCAGTTGCGTCGCGATGCAAACGGCGCCGCTGCGATCTTCGTGGTGGCGAGTGCCCCAGATCCGAACGGCACGCCAGCGGATGATGGCACCGTTCCACTCACGACAATCTTCGCTTCGGTGCTCGCCGAGGGTGAGGTAGCAACGGCGCCTGGCGCTGGCTTCAGCGTCTTTCTCCGCGAAGTGACCTCGTATACGGGGATCATTGCCCGGCGCGATCCCGCGGCGCCCCTCATTTGGATCGCCGCAGCCCTCATCATGGGCGGGTTGATGTTGACGCTCCGTCGTCCACGCGCGCGCCTCTGGTTGCAACTTCGTCCGGGTGTTACCACGGTGCCGGTCGTGCTCCTCACGGAACGCGGCGCTGATTCAGCCCAGTATGGCCCCATTATTCGGCGCATCACACGTCGACTTTCGGGAGAGGGGGCGTAATGGCTTCGTTGCGAGAGCTGGTGCAAACGTTGCTCCCTAACGCTGTTCCTCTTGCAAAGGTCCGTGATGAGTCAATGGCGCGCACCGTTACCTGGGTGCGAGTCATGCGCATGCGGCTTCCAGCCTTTGACGGCATGGAGTCGGGTGACTTGGCGCTGATTCCGCTAACACTCCTCACGACTGCGGCACCCGACATGCAGGCACGCGCCGATCTTGCCGAGTATCTAGCTGAACATGGCAGCACCGGCATTGTGCTTCTCGGCGATGAGCATCCAGGTGCAGCAGAAGCGAAAGCGCGCACGGAACTTGCCGAAGCCGCGGAGCGGAACGGACTTCCATGTCTTGCGGTGCACGGCATGGAGTCGGCGCAACTCGAACGCAGCCTGATCGGTGCGGTGGTGAATCGTCGCGCTGAACTTGAGCGGCAGGCGGTCGGCCTTGAACGCCAGATCGCAGCACTTGCACTTGACGGACAGGGACTCGAAGCGCTGGTCGGTGCGCTCGCCGCATTCATCGGTCGCGCGGTGGCGCTTGAGGCGCGTGGTGGCGTCTCGCTGGCCGTAGTTGCGCCTGCAGGATTGCCGTCAAGCGCAGCTGCCGCGAAGGCAGTCTCGCATTACCTCTCGAAGAGTCGACCAACAGGGCAGCGCATTCCTCTGCCCGCGGTGCCAGGAGCACCAGAGGGTGAGCGCGAAGATACGGGGCTCGAAGAGTCGCCGCTTGGTGATGAGGGTTCAGAGCGACCAGGCTCCATCATTCTGCTGGGCGACGAACCAGTCGGAGAACGTGAGCGCATCGCATGTGAGCGAGTTGCGCCACTCCTTGCGCTCGAGATTGTGCGCGTCGCCGCCGAACTCCCCGCCAATGCTGGTCGCGGCGAGGCGCGCACCCTGCCGGCCGAAGGGCCACCTTGGGTTGCGATTGCGGCACGACAACCACGGCCGCACGAGACTGACGTTCCTGCACTACGTCGCGAACTGCGCCTCTTGGCAAGCCCGAGACGCTTCATGTTGCGTGGTAGCAACGAGAGCCTTGAAGTGCGCATCATTGCCGTTGCCGACGCGAGTGACCCAGGCGCGGCAGAGACCGCACGAAAGGTCGCCAAGCGACTAAAGCGCCCGGTCGCCGTATCGCGACCGTTTACTGACGCCGCCGCTCGACCTGCTGCGGAAGCGGAGGCACGTGCGGCACTTGAGTCGCTCGAGCGCCGTATTGGCGGTCGCGCCGGCAGTGGCGGCGAACAGGTGGTCCGCGCCGAACTCCTTCCGGCGCACCAGCTGCTCGGTTCGGTGCTGACCATCCCTGAAGGGCGGCGACTCGCACTTGCGCTGCTCGCGCCACTGCTCGTAGGTACTGCGGCATCTCGGCGACAGCGTATTGAGACGGTGCGCGCCATTCTAGACGCTCCCGGATCTTCGGAGGCCAGCAGCTCGCTGGGTGTGCATCGCAACACCACGGCATATCGCCTCAAGCGTATTGAGGAGGTAACGGGTTGGGATCTGCGCGAACCCGATCTGCGACTCGCACTTTCGCTCGCACTGCGCATTCTCGACGCTGAGGGCGGCTTCGATGGGAGCGTGAGCGAGTAGATCCGAACCTTTCAAGGCTCACAGGATTCGATCTGGCATAGGCGGTAGAATCAGTACATGGAACACAGAGCGACATCTCGAATGACGCTCCGTCGCGCCATTGCGCTCGCAGGGGCCGCCGCCCTCTGCTTCTCTAGCGTGGTGGGTGTGGCGGGTGCTAACCCGACCCCCGCAAATGCCGCCACCTTCGTGCAGAAGCCCTGCACCGACTGGAAGAGCCAGATCTCAGCCCCTGACATCATCAGGGTCCTGCGCACCAACACTGGCGTCGTCGAAGAGATCCCCTTCAAGCTCTACGTCTACCGTACGCATGTGGCCGAGTTCTATACCGAGTACAAGGCCAGCCCCTACAGCGATGCCTTGCTTGGCGTTGGCGCCATTGCCATTAAGCAGAACGCCTGGTCGTGGACGATGAAGCGCCCGAGCGGCGAGCGAAACTGGTGGGCGCTCTCAACCACCAACGCCACGCAGCAGGCCTGGGTTCGCGGCGACCTCGCCGATGATGGTTCGCTCAACGGCAGCTATGGGCGCACAGGAAGCTCGCGCTCCGCGCGTGCCGCTGAAAATTTCAAGATTCGCGTGGCAATGCGGATTCGATTTGGTACCGACCTATTAGACGACGGCATCGGTGGACTCGTTCGGAATGATGCGACGGGTCACTACACCGCTCCACTCGCCGTATACAACGAGAGTGGCGGCATCGTGCCCGTGACATCACTCCCCGCCGACACCCCGCGATCGTGCTTTGACGTCACCGACGAGCCCTCCATCAATCAGATCTATCGCACCGGTGGCATCTACGAGCCAGGTTGGACCTCTGGAGGACGCAGCACCGCTCGATACAACGCTGCAGTCGATGCCACTTGGGGCATTACTGTGCAGCGCCTCAAGGAAGACGGAAAGTGGTATTTCGCGAACCCAGGCTTCTATGGCAGCTGGAACGGCGGCGGCGGCTCGGTGACTGGATGCCTCGCGCCGCCAAAAGCTGGTCA
This sequence comes from Candidatus Aquidulcis frankliniae, assembly GCA_009925905.1. Classification (GTDB taxonomy): domain Bacteria; phylum Chloroflexota; class Limnocylindria; order Limnocylindrales; family Limnocylindraceae; genus Limnocylindrus; species Limnocylindrus frankliniae. The sequence goes on along the minus strand of RFPZ01000007.1, from coordinate 16,218 downwards.
AACGGGAATCCCGTTGCGGCATGCAACGCAACCAGGGCACTGGCGTGGCGTCTCGGTCTTTGTGATGAACGCGGACTCCTGCGCAAAAGAGCACGACCTCTCGGTTGAAGAGCTCATTCGCTATGTCTGGTACACCGTTGACGCCGACGCGACCGGTGAAACGTCGTATAGCGTTCCAGGATCTCGGGCCTACAAATACAAGATCAACTGGGTGGAGTCGAACCGAATCATCTCACCAGGGATTGATGTGACCGGCGACGGTAAGGGCGACTTCACCGCAATCGGCGCCGATGGCTCCATCAAGTTCCTCTCAGCTGACAAGTACGTCGGCACAAACGGCCGCCTTCGAAACCGAGTACCTGGCACGGTTCCCTCACTTGCCGATGCAACCCTGGTCGATCGGGACATCGCCCGGACAGAGCGCGATGGGAGCCTTTCAGTGCTCAGTCTCTGGCGTGCCGCCAACGGCGCGACGACGTTGATCAAGACGCCAATCTCCAGTGGGGTTCTGGGCACTTCGGTCACCCTGTTGGACGCCTACTCTGGTTTTGAAACAACGGCGAACTTGGCGCTTGATGTGGCCGATACCTCCGCCGATATCATCCAAGAGGTCTTCATAACCGAGCGAACACCTGACCTCACCGACCCAAACGTTGCCCGACTGCGCCTCTACGAAGTGAACGCTGGCGCGGCACCCATGCAACTCATTGAGACAACAACTGGACCCGATGCAGTGACCGTGCTCCGCGACGTCACTGGTGACGGCGTGCCTGACGCCACCATCTTGTGGCGCGCAACCGACGGTGCCCTGATGGCATCGCAGGCCGCCGGTTCGGTGAGCTTTACGCCGAATACGCACTGGTCGCTCGGAACATTGAGTGCACCTGGCGCGCTGCTCTGGCCAATCGCTAGCGGGTGGAGCGTGACCGCGGCAGACGCTCTCGGCGATACCGGCTCAGAGTTGTATCTGAGTTACCGCGACCTCAAGGGAATTGGGCACATCGTGCGCCTCGCGATGAGCGAAGTGGTCGACCTTGCGACTCCACCCGACGTGAGCCCCGACCTTGTTTTCACTCCGGAGACTGCACCAGCCCAATTCACTAAAGTACTGAAAGGCGAGAACACCATGGCGAAAGTAGCGGCACGCCTCGGATACAAGAGTGGCACGGCAAACTACCTTAAGTTCTTTGCGCTGAATGCCGGGCCAGTACGACTCGAAACCATTCGCAAGGGCGATACGTACGCGAAGATCGCCACTCGAGTGGGTCGTACCGAGGGCTGCCTGCGATCCATGAACCCGAAGAGCTCCACGATCGCCTACCCAGCGAAGGTCCTCGTGGTCGGCCAGAGCGTGCGAGTTCCCGTGGATGCCGGATGCGTCTACACCACGAAGAGCGTGATGTATCGAAACTCCCCAGTACGGATTCTTGCGGGCGAAAGTGACTGGCTCCGTGCGGGTGATACGTGGGAGTCCGTTGCTACCCGTGCCGCCGCCATTGGCGTGGCCGTTGATGCCGCGGGCCTTGCAGCGCTGAACCCAACCATTGACCTCACAACGGCAACCACAGGTACCGAGGTGCGAATCCGAGCCCCATGGGCCGCTGTGGTGCGCAGCAACGTGCCAGCCACCACCTTCGCCGTTGGCGCTCGCACCTACGCCTGGGGCAGCCCGCTCGAAGTGTGGAAGGCGACCGCCTCAGGAAGCGTGCCGAAGCTGATGGCGCGCGACTGGACCGGCGACGGGATCCTCGACCTCTTCTTCACCAGTGTCTCCTCCACGGGGAGCGTGACCCTGCAGCGCCTCGGCTATACGAGCGGGCGGCTGGTCCAGAAAGAGAAGATCGTGCGAAGTTCGGTGGGTAAGGGGTGGGTTCTTCAGTAGGACTACGTCTATTTCTTGTGCAAGATCACAAACTAGTCGCCCGTTAAGCCGCCTCCCGACGTAGTCCAAACGCCGTATTCTCTTCCCGACGGCTTCTCCCCTGGCTTGCAGGGGCTGAAATCTGTGCCGTACGCACAAGATTCGGGCACTGCCCGGCGGAGGGGGATCATGTCGAAGGGGTATGGAGCACGCACCGAGGCCGAAACGAAGGCCGCACTCGCCACGGTGGCCAAGGCCGAGAAGGCTGGCATCCGCACCGTGCAACTGCAGTTCGTGGACTTGCACGGCATCACCAAGAGCGTGCAGATTCCAATCCATCAGATGCCAGCCTCAATCAAGCACGGCACCTGGTTCGACGGTTCCTCGGTCGAAGGTTTCACGCGTATCGCCGAGAGCGATCAGATGCTCCGTCCCGACATGAGCACGTGGCGCATCCTGCCGTGGGCGCCCGCCGAGAGCGGCGCCGGTACCGCGCGCGTCATCTGCGATGTACTTCTCCCTGACGGCTCGCCATTCGCCGGTGACCCACGTGGCGCACTTCGCCGCCAGGTCGAGCGCGCCGCGAAGCTCGGCTACAAGGTCAACATGGGGCCTGAACTCGAGTTCTTCCTCTTTGAGTACGGCGCCGACGGTCACCCAGTGACGAAGCCTCACGACAAGGCGGGCTACTTCGATTTCACCGGCGATCAGGGCATTGACATCCGCCAGGATATGGTCGATGCGCTCGAGGCGCTCGGAATCAAGATCGAGACGGCGCACCATGAGGTGGCCCCAGGTCAACACGAGATTGACTTTGAGTATTCAGATTCGCTCGCCACTGCCGACAATGCCACCACGTTCAAGTACGCACTGAAGGAGATTGCGAAACAGCACGGCCTCTACGCAAGCTTCATGCCGAAGCCGATCTTCGGCATCAACGGTTCGGGAATGCACACACACCAGAGCCTTGCAAGTCTGAAGACCGGCAAGAACGTCTTCTACGATGCGAAGGACAAGTATGGTCTCTCGCCGATTGCCAAGTCGTATATGGCTGGCGTCCTGAAGCACGCGCGCTCGATGATCGCCGTGTTAGCGCCAACGGTGAACTCGTACAAGCGACTTGTTCCTGGGTACGAAGCACCAACGTATCTGGTGTGGGGTCGACGCAATCGTTCGGCACTCATTCGCGTGCCGATGATTTCGGCGGGTCGTTCGGTTGAAGCAACGCGCATGGAGCTGCGCTGCCCAGACCCATCGGCGAACCCGTACCTTGCCTTTGCGGTGATGATCGCCGCGGGTCTCGACGGCATCGAGAAGAAGATGGTGCTGCCAGACCCGGTGGAGGAGTCGCTCTATGAGATGGACTCCGTACGTGTCGCACAGAAAGGGATCCAGGAGCTGCCAGGAAGCCTGATCGAGGCAATCGACGAGCTGAAGGCAAACCCGGTTATCTGTGGCGCACTCGGCGACCACATCCTCTCGCACTTCTTGGATGCCAAGCAGGCCGAGTGGGACGAGTACCGCACGCACGTCTCAAACTGGGAGGTCGACCGCTACCTCGAGCTCTACTAAGAGGGAACGGGGCAGGGCCCCGACGACCAAGGGTTCGTTACTTGGCGGCGTGTACGGCGGCATCTAGCCGCGTGAAGTGCACGCCGCCGAGTGCTTTCCCGGCGGCGATGATCGCCTCGAGCACCTCGGCGCGACTGCCACGCCCAATGCACTCCGGGTGGAAGGTGTAGGTCAGCACCCCGCTGCGAAGTGTTGGGTCGGCGGCAGCGCGGGCGTGTGCCAGGCGCAGCTCGGCGAGGGCTACTTCGGCGAATGCGCTCGGTGGTGAGGCGGGTCCGCCACCGCGACCCGGTTCAAACCAGGGCCAGTCGTCGAGCCAGTGGCTGATCGGTGCCTCAAGCAGGCTGCCATTAGTGCCAAGGATTGAGCGCTCGATGGTGTGTTGATCGCCATGGCGCACGGGGGTGATGCGCGTCTCCTCCCAGGCGAGCGACGAGTCGTAGGTGAAGCCCGCATCTTCGACGTGTCGCAGGGTCTGCTCGGAGAGCGACCAGTAGGGGGCGCGGAAGCCGATGATCGGGTGTCTGTAGCCGGCGTTCTGGGCGGCGGCGGTGAGGGCCGCCTTCTGGCGCACGATCAGATCACGCTCGTCGCCGGGGGGGAGGGCGGCATGGTCTTCATGCGCCCAGCCGTGGCAGCCAACCTCGTGGCCGCCGGCCACGATGGCGGCGAGACTTTCGGGCCAAGTGTGCGCGGTGTGCACTGGCACAAAGAAGGTGGCGGGCACAGATTCGCGCGCGAGGATGTTGAGGATGCGGGGGAGGCCAACGCGCGGGCCGAATTCGCCAATTGAGCGATCAAACGGTCGGTGCCCCTTCTCAACATCCGAACTAATGGCGTCGTGATCGAAGGTCAGTGCGACCTGCAGGATCACTTCATTCGCCGCCTGGTTCATGGGCGAAGGGTAGCGCCAATCGGCTATCCTTCCCCTCCCGCGGTGCGGGATCGGTCGGGGCGTAGCGCAGCTTGGTAGCGCGCGTCGTTCGGGACGACGAGGTCGGAGGTTCAAATCCTCTCGCCCCGACCAGCATCACCAGTGATCTGGCGAACTAAGCGAAGATAGGCACAGGCGCCCTTAGCTCAGCGGATAGAGCATCTGGCTTCGGACCAGAGGGTCGGGGGTTCGAGTCCCTCAGGGCGCACCATCTCCTCGCTGGCGAACGACTCCGCACGCAGATGTGAAATCTCAAAGATGCGAACCATTTCGCTTGACCGATCCGCCCATGCGCGCCACGATCGGTGCATGAAGATTTTGCTCATTGAAGACGACGCTCGACTTGGTCCGCTGATTGCGCGGCTCCTTACCGCCGAGCGACATACGGTGCAACTCTCCGCGACCGGTGCAGACGGCATCACCTTCTGGGAGTCAGCGTCGTGGGACTTGATCATTCTTGACCGCATGCTCCCGGATCTAGAGGGCTCGTCTATTCTGCGCGACCGTCGCCGCGCCGGCGACACCACGCCCGTTCTGATGTTGACCGCACTCGGCACGGTTGACGATCGCGTTGAGGGTCTCGATTCTGGCGCCGACGATTACCTGACCAAGCCATTTGCGGCCACAGAGCTGCTCGCTCGAGTGCGCGCCCTGGGTCGCCGCGGTGAGATGTCGGCGAGTGGCGAGGCGGAGCGCGAGGTGGTGCCAGGCCTGATGCTTGATGAGGGGCGACACGCACTCACCGCCGGCGAGAAGGTGATTGACCTCTCCGCCCGGGAGTACGCACTCATCGCGTATCTGATTCGTAATCGAGGCATTGCCCTGACGCGACAGCAGCTGCTCGACGAGGTGTGGGGGGCAGAGCCCGATGTGTACTCCAACGTGGTCGATCTGTATGTGCACTACCTGCGCAAGAAGTTTGAAGAGGCGGGCTTTGACAATCTGCTGAAAACCGTGCGGGGAGTTGGCTATCGGTTGGCAGACGCACCAAAGGCAAAGTAGCTATGCCGCTCCGCGACGAATTCAAAGGGGAAGGGATCGAGGCGCTCCTCGCGCGCACCCGTCGTCAGATGTCACTCTTCATCCTCGGCGCAACGGCGCTGATCGTTGCGCTCGTTGGTGTTGGTGGTGCCGTAGCCGGCAATAGCGCTCTTGATGCGGGCCTCGATAACGCCCTCGTCGCACGAGCCGAGCGCATCGTCCTCGAGATTCAAGAGGAGCTACCGCCGCTCCCAGAGTCATCGCCGCTCCCGAGCACATCGCCAGATCCGAGTGCGAGCCCGTCCGAGTCTGAAGAGCCTGGGGAATCTGAGCAACCAGAAGATGCAAAGGAGTCCGAGAAACCCGATGACAAGCGATCCCCGCGACCGAGCGGCGACATTCCGATGCCGAGTGGTGACCCCGAAGATGAGGGCGACGACGATGGGGATGAGAGTGGGCGAGCGCCATCGGCCACCACTGTGCTCTTTGTGGTTACACGAGGTGCCCATCGCGACGACGCCCCACCATCGATTCCACCAGGGTTAACCGACGAGGAGTTTGGCGCAGGCGGTCCATGGGCCGTGCTTGACGCTAACGGCGCCATCCTCGCGCGATCGGCTGGGGGGAGTGCAGAATTCCCAGTCATCACGTTGATTGATGCCACGGCAACGCGGCCAATCGCGAAAACGGTGCTCATCGGTCGTACCGAATTCCGAGTTGTCACGACCCCAATCCGTCATCCGCAAGATCCGAACGGCAAGGTCCTCGGGTACGTACAGGTGGCGGGGCGACTCGACGTGCGCGATGCCCAGCGCCAAAATCTCTTCGGCTCACTTGTGTTCGTTGCCCTGCTCTCCCTTGGAGGGGCGTTGGTCATGGCGTTGCTGATCGCTCGTCGCGCGCTCGCGCCGATCGCTGCTGCCGCGGCTCGCGAGCGTGCGCTGGTGGCGAGTGCCTCCCATGAGCTGCGCACACCTGCCTCGGTAATCCTCTCCAGCGCCGAAATCTTGGAGCGCGAAGGTCTCGTGAAGCCGGCGGGACTCGAACTGCTGCACGGCATCGCCGCCGAGTCGGAGCGGCTCGGCCGCCTAAGTGCCGACCTGCTAACCCTCTCCAGCCGACAGGCCAGCGCAGAGGGTGGCGAACGTATGGTGACTGTTGATCTGCAGCGAATCAATCTTGATGATGTCGCTCGCGAAGCGGTGGAACGAGCCGGACCCCTCGTAAAGCGTGTTGGCCTCGGGTTACGCGCCGACATCGGTCGCAAGCGCCTCACCATTGCGGGCGATACCGATCGACTTATTCAACTCGTGTTGGGCCTCGTTGAGAACGCGATCCGACATTCGCCAGCCAGGAGTTCCATCACGATTGGAACGAGCGTGACAGAAGGGCTCGCTTCGATCTGGGTCGACGATGAGGGTCCAGGTGTACCGCTCTCCGAACGAGAACGAATCTTTGAACCGTTTTATCGCGGCGCGGGGCAGCCACGGGGTCACGGCGGTGCGGGCCTTGGCCTCGCCGTGGCGCGATCCATCGCCGCGGCGCACGGCGGCACGATCGCCGCGGAGACCGCTCTTGGTGGTGGTGCGCGCCTGATTGTGCGCATTCCACTCGCCACAAAGGAGTAGGTCTCGTGGGCGCTGGCACCCCGGCAACGGCACTACTCACTGAACACAAGGTGCCGTTCACGCTGCACGAATATGAACTTGAGCCGCTGAGCGGCGTGGAGCAGCATCGTGGCGAGCGCATCGCCTATGGCGACGCCGCGGCTGCCGCTCTTGGCATCTCACCCGACCGCCTCTATAAGACGCTCGTACTCGCCATAGAAGGGGCGAAAGAGTCACGCACCCTCTTCGCCCTCGCGGTGGTGCCGAGCAGCGGCGAGCTTTCTGAAAAGGGAGTTGCGGCGGCGCTGGGGGCAAAACGTGCCGCACTCGCAGATGCTGAGAGCGTGCGCCGCGTTACGGGGTATGTGCCGGGTGGGGTGAGTCCGCTCGGATCCAAGCGACCAATCCCTCTTCTTCTAGATTCCAGCGCCAGTGCCCACGCGACGATCGTCGTCTCAGCGGGGCAGCGCGGTCGATCGATAGAACTGTCACCCGCGGATCTCCTGCGAGTTGGCGGGGGCGTGATGGTGCCGATCGGCATCGCCCGATGATTCGTAGCGCGCGGCATCCGCACCTTTCGCCGTCATCGGCGCCCGAGGCCTATCCGCAGATTCCCGATTATTTGCAGGCAACAGCAATTACTCTCGGCGTTGACGGCGTGTCGGTCACGCTGTTGCCAGATGCGGGACTCCGTGTTGGCAGCATTGTTGTTGGTGGTCGCGAGTTACTTGTTCGGGAGAACGGCCACCCCGCGACGTGGGGGATCTTTCCGATGGCCCCGTGGGCCGGACGCATGGCAAATGCCTCATTCACCGACCTTGCCGGCACTGCGCACCGATTCCCGCCGACATGGGGCGATCACGCCTTTCATGGGCGGCTCTATCAGAGCAGTGCTAACGAGCAAAGTGTGTCGGGCGACGGTAGATCGGCGGTGATGTACGCGCCGCTCAATCGTGCGGCTGGTTGGCCGCTCAACGCACGTGCCGAGGTCGCAGCCGAACTGAGCGGCAACGCGACTGCGGGCGCGCTCACCATCACGCTGAACATTACGGCAGAAGTCACGCAGCTCGTTACCGCCGGGTGGCATCCCTGCTTCCGCCGGTTCTTGCTCGACGCAACGCTCCGAAGTGAGGTGGGTGTCGAGGGGGTCCTCTCGTTCGCACCAACGGGAGTGCTTGCGCGCGACACCGACATGCCCGGCTTGCACCTTGTTGATGCGGTGCATCCTGCCGTTGATGGTGGAATCGCAACACCAGGGTCTGGGGCTACCTGGGATGACCCATTCGTGGGGGTAGCGACACCACCGCAGATTACCTGGGGCGACGACGTCACCCTGACCCTGCAGGCGGGACCCGCCGTGACCCACTGGATGGTCTACGACCCCGATGACGCCCTTTGCGTTGAGCCACAAGCTGGTCCGCCCGATGCGTTCCATCGTGGTGGGGCGATCAAGCTGCAGGCAGGAGAGCGCCTGGTGGTGCCACTCACGCTCGCATGGACCTCGAAGATTTGAACCTTCTCACGCGGTACGGCGAACTTTTTGAACGGGTACAGGACATCCGACGCCTCGTACTACGACGATGAGCCGTATGACGACCGCCAGTCGAGCCAGTTCCACGCGCCCGTTGGCGCCCACCAGCCCGCCGCTCCCGCGGCGCTGGTCAATTACGCCGAGCGACCTCAATTGGGGGGTGCTTGGCATCGGGCTGATCATTGCTGCGATGTGGGTCCGGCATGGCGGCCTTGACCTCTTCGACAGTCCGCTCAATGCCCTTGTCGCCATCGGGCAGCTCGCCGCACTCTTCGGCACCTATTTGGCGCTGGTCGGCATTCTGCTGATGTCACGCGCTCCATTCATTGAACAGGTCTTGGGAAGCGATGAGGCATCGCGTATCCATCGACTCGCCGGATTCGCCAGCGTCTGGTTTATTGGTATTCACGCGGTGACCTCTACGATCGGGCTCTCTGGCGTCACCACAGTTCCAACCCTCGGTGAGGTTTGGGAGCAGATCTATACCTTTACGATGCTGGAGGCGGGCGGCCTAGGCGCAACGGTCGCCCTCGCGCTCTTAATCGTTGTGGCCGTCGTCTCTATTCGAGCAGCACGAGCACGCCTCGCGTATGAGACCTGGTACGGCATTCATCTGTACGTCTATATCGCCATGGCACTTGGCTTCTTGCATCAACTGACGATTGGTACCGACTTCGTTGGTGACGAACTCGCACGAAACTCGTGGATCGCCCTCTATGCGATTGCAATTGTGCCACTGATCCTATTCCGATTCCTTGAACCACTCTTCCGCAATCTGCGCCACCAGTTCTACATCGACAAGGTTGTGATTGAACGTGAAGGGGTTGCCTCGCTCTGGATTACTGGGCGCGCGATGGACAAGTTGCCCGTTCGCGCGGGGCAGTGGTTCGGCATTCGTGTGCTGAATGCAACCGGTTGGTGGCGTTCAAACCCTTTCTCACTCTCCAGCGGACCAAATGGGATCCACTTGCGTTTTACTGTTGAGGCGCTCGGCGATCGCTCGCATGAGCTGCAGAACCTAAAGCCTGGCACCCGCGTCTTCCTTGAGGGGCCGTATGGCATCCTCACCGGTGCCGTGCGCACTCGTGAGAAGGTGCTCTTGATCGCAGGCGGCATCGGCATCACGCCGTTGCGGGCCCTCTTCGAGGTGCTCCCCGTGCGTCGTGGTGATATGGCGCTCCTCTACCGCGCACCCTCCAACGCCTCGGTCGTATTGAAGCGGGAGCTCACTCGAATCGCCGAAGCGCGCGGCGCGAGGCTCGACATTGTCACGGGGAGTCGCGATCAGTTCACCTTCAATGATGATCCACTATCACCAGGTGGCTTGTGGGCGGCGTATCCCGATATTCGCGAGCGCGATATTTATCTCTGCGGCTCGCCGCGCATGATGGCCACCGTCGAGAAGAGCCTCCGAGACATCGGCGTCTCGCAGGATCAAATTCACCTTGAGCGATTCAGTTGGTAGCCCAGTAGGGCAGAGAGGAGCAGGATGATGCCAAAACGAGGACTGATCTCACTAATCTTTACGATTGCGGGGCTGCGACTGATCGTTGGGTACGTGCCACCAGCACAGGCAGCGATTGGCGGAATCTCACCGGATCCGTCGGTGACCCCAGATCCTTCTGCGAGCGCAACCGTCGAACCGACGCCGACACCAACGCCTACTCCAGACCCATCTTTGGCGCCGGGCGCGAGTGCAACGCCGAATCCAACATCATCCCCAACGCCGAAGCCGACCGCGAAGCCAGCACCTACCGCAACCGCAGCAGCAACGTTGCATAGCGGCACCTATACCGGGAGCAACTTTAATTACAACTACGGCACGATGCAGGTAACCGTCACCATTAGCGGGGGCAAGGTAACGGACGCGTCGGTCTCACAGAGTGGGCGCTGGGCAATCGGCTATCGCAAGTCGGCGTGCACAGAGGCAGTGTTCAATAGCGCAGCAATCGACCTTGCCGCCAACAGCTCCGCAGGAAACAGTTTTGTGAAGTTGCAGCCTTCAGCATGTAGCGGCGCAACCTACTCCTGGTGGGGTTATGCCAACTCGCTCCAGGCAGCCATCGATCAGGCCACCTATTGAGCGGGGCAATCGATGAGCCAGTCACACGAGTGGTTCGTAAGGTCTTCGGTACGGCCGCATCGCTGGCGGTTGTTGGGCCACTCCCTTCTGCTGCGGTCGAGGCAACCTTCGCGCGGCTGAACGAAATTGAGGATCGCTTCTCCACCTATCGTCCAAACTCCGAGATCTGTCAGATTCGTGACGGCGCGCTGGCTCGCGCGGCAGCGCACCCAGAGACACAACAGATCCTCAATGCCTGTGAGGCACTGTATGAGGAGAGCGGCGGCATCTTTGATGCCTGGCGCGCCGGGCGCGATGGTGGACTTGAGCCCGCTGGCTACGTGAAAGGGTGGGCGATCGGCGTCGCTGGCGCCATCTTGCGCGAGCACGGTGTTGAGAACTTCTCGCTCGGCATCGGTGGCGACATCACCGCGGCGGGTGGTGGACCTGCGGGCATTGGCTGGAGTGTTGGCGTGGTGGATCCGCGCCGCAACACCACACTCGTGGCACGCGTCGCGCTGCGGGATGCTGCCATCGCCACGAGTGGCCTCTCGGAACGACCTGGTCACCTGCGCGACACAGCGACGGGTGCAAGCACCACCAGCCCCTGGCTCAGCTTCACGGTCGTGGGGCCTGACATCGCCCGTGTCGACGCGCTTGCCACGATCTGCTTCTTGGAGGGACGAGCGGGCATGCGGCGGGTCGACCAGGAGCCCGGATATGGCGCCCTTGCCATGGACTCGGAAGGGGTGCTCACCGCCACCGAGGGCTTCCGTACCCGCACGATTTAGGGCAATTTATTGGCGACTTCTCATGAGTTCCTGTGCTCTCACACAGGACGCCCGCACGCTGAGGAGCCGATCATGGCTACAGGCGACCGAGGCGATAGCCCTGGCGAGTGAAAGGAGCAACCTCATGGCAAAGGAGAAGCGCTCATTCGAGGGGCAGGAGCTCGCCCCAATGGAGCCGTGGCGCCCAGAGTACGCGCCGCAGGCGATCACCAGCCGACGCCATCCAGCGTCGACGATTGTCGCGTTCGTACTGGCAGCCGGATTCGGTCTCTCGGTCGGCGGGGCATTCGCCAACCAGGCCGGCATCTTGCCGCCGCTCGGCAGTACTGAGTCCGCAGCCGTTGCTGATCAGTCACCTGATGTGACCGTCGACCCAACTGTTGAGCCAACTGTTGACCCAACGCCTGCCGCTGACGGTTCGCCGGCACCGAGCGAGGTGCCAGCGATCGACCCAGCCCCAAGCACTGACCCAGTCGTCATTCCTCCACCAGCAGGTGGCGGCGACGAGGACGACGACGAGGACGAAGACGAGGAAGATGGCGACCACGATGATGATCACGAAGATGAGGACGGCGACGACTAAGCGCTAGCCACCTAATCGCAACGAGTCGCCGCAGCCTACAGGCGGGTTAGCTGCGGCGACTCAGCGTTTAGGGCGCCGCATCAGGTACCGTGCAGCAATGCCAGCAGCACCGCTCGGATTCGCCACTCGACACCCGCGACTTGGAGCTGCTCTTGGCGCCGTGGCCATCTCTCAATCCTCAACGCTTGCAAAACTGTCAGGCGGCACACCTGCCGTTGTGACGCTCTTCCGCGGTGCAGTATCGCTGCCGTTCCTTTGGTTTATCGCGCGCCGCGAGGGGCACACGGCAAACCGTCGTGATCGACTCTTAGCCGTTTTGGCCGGCGCACTCTTCGCCCTTGATCTGCAATGCTTCCACATCTCTATTCCGCTGCTCGGTGTTGGTTTAGCAACGGTAGTGCCGAACGCACAGGTGTTCATCGTTGGTATCTACGCCGCAGTCATGGGGGAGCGCACGCCAGGCCGGGCGATTGCAGCGATCCCATTCGCCTTCCTCGGACTTCTGTTGTTGGCCCAGGTGGTGGATCCGTTTGCCGGTGCGGTCAACGTTTCCGCTGGCAGTGATCCAGCACTCGGCGTGCTCTGGGGCCTCGGTGCGGCGAGCTTCTACGGCCTCTATCTCGTCATTACTCGCAGGATCTCCTCCGGCTCGAGCGCCGTGGGGCCGTTCGGCATGCTGCGCGACGCTGCAATCGGAACGATTCTCGTCTCGGGGATCATCGCCGCAGCCGGTGGCACACTCCTCCCGCCGGACCTCTGGCCAGGGGTCGGATATCTCGTGCTCCTCGCCCTTCTCTCGCAGGTGCTCGGCTACCCGTTGATCAACGCCTCAATCCCGCACCTTCCGAGCGTAGTGGGCTCGGTGCTCCTCTTTGTGCAGCCGCTCATGACCGTGGTCGCAGGGGTGTTGATCTTCGGTGAGATCCCAGCCCCTGGGCAGCTGCTCGGAGCGCTGATCCTCTTTACGGGGGTGCTGGTCGCCGCGCGCCGCTAGGCGGGGTTGCGCAGCGTTAAGAGCCGCGCCGGATTTTCGACGGTGATCGTCTTGATCGTTGCCGCGTTGACGCCCGCTGTAACTAAGCGTGGCAAGAAGCCCTTCTGTAGATAGGTGTAGCCGTTGCCGCCGTACGAAGCGAGCTGCGAATCGTGGCAAACATCTTGGCTCAGTAGAATCTGCTTCTCAAACCCTTCGTTCAGGAGTGTGCTGATCAGCTCCACGATCTTCGGCTCGCCCGCGCGCTCAAGCGGCGTGAAGCTCATTCCCAGGAAGTCGGCCTCAACATGTGCGCCGCGCCGTACGATCTCGCGCCAATGCTCAATGCGTGGATGCGAGTCGCAGTGCCCAATCACAATGCGCGCTGGATCAAGGCCTTCGTCTTCAAGGATTGCCAACTGCGCGAGGCCAACGTCGCTCTGCACCGCGTGGGTGGTGACCGACGCGCCGGTGCGCAGTGCGGCACGGGCGGCGGCGCGGAAGACGCGCTCCTCTTGCGCGGTGACCCACGGCTTATCGGTGCCGATCTCGCCGATGATCCCTGGTCGCACTGGGCCGTCGACAAACTCCTGCACGATCTCGTCGGCGAGATCATCAATGGAGCGGCGGTCAATGCGCGCCTCGGCGGGGTAGTAGGCCTGGCGGTACCAGCCGGCACCGGCCACGATGTGCAGCCCGGTCGCCTGAGCGAGGCGGGCCAGTCGCGCAAGATCTCGGCCGATGCCGATGGGGGTAACGTCAACGAGCGTGCTGCCGCCGAGTGCCTTGTACGCGGCGAGCTCCTCGTTAATTCGTGGCTCGTCGCCGATCAACTCCCAGTAGTCCCAGCGGTTCTCGATCCACCAGAGGCTGCACTTGGTGTGCTCGTGGGGGAGGGTGAACCCGAGGTCACCCGGCGCTACGGCACCGAGGACGGTTTGGACTTGCCCAGGGGTGGCTCGGCTGCTCATTGGGGCATCCTACGACCTGGGCAGCCCGCGCAACCTCTTGGCAGCACGCTTGTGAGCGTGGGATCATCGCCCCCAAGGCGCCGAGGTGGCCCGCTGGGCCTGCCCCGCCGGAATATGTGAGGTAGTGACGAGATGAAGATCAAGTCAACACTCCTGGCGCTCCTCGCGGGTGCCGCCATCGTGGTCGGAGCCTGTGGTGGCTCAACCGCGAGCCCCGCCTTTAATCCAACCAAGATTGAAGATCTGGCTGGTTTGACTGGCTGTGTCGGGGAAAGCACAACTCACGAGACGTGGCTTAACGGCGGCTTTGCTGATAGCGCCGTCGTAGACGTATTCAATGCCCCACCGGCAAATGTCACGGTGAAGACCTATGCAACCGACTATCTCTGCATTGAGGCCTACCTTGCCGGTCGAAACGAGTGGCAGTTTATGGCACAGAGCAAGGAATTCCTGGATAACGCAATCGCTGAGGCTGCGGCTGCAGGAAAGCCACTCCGCTACCTCAATGAAGATCCTAACTTTGCTGGACGCATCTCGTTCGCCCTGGACAAAGGTGGTCCGGCAACTGCGTCAATGCTGGCCGTCCTTAACGAGATGGTTGCCTCAATGCATGCAGATGGAACCCTGAAGGGTTTCTCGATGACTCATCTAAGCAGGGATGTCACCACGAAGCCAGGTGACACCTCTGTGGTAACCGATCTTGCTGGCAAAACTTACTGTCAGATTGCGACTGAGAGCAATGAGCCATCAGACACCTTGCTTGGCAAAGTGTGTGCCGCAGGCAAGCTAGTAGTTGCCACGGACCCTGCATACCCTCCGTATTCATCACTTGACGCAAGCGGTGAGTATGTTGGGTTTGACTCTGACACCGCACGAGAAGTAGCAAAGCGTTTGGGAGTTACCATTGAGTGGGCAACACCTGACTGGTCGGCGATTACCGCCGGGAGTTGGGGAGGACGTTGGGACATCTCGATCGGCTCGATGACCCAAACGGAAGAGCGGGCCCAGGTCGTTGACTTTGTTGCCCCGTACTTCTATGAGTCAGGTTACATCGTCGTAGCTGCTGAGTAATTCTTTAGCAGGTCGTATGTCATCTGGGGCGCTGCGGTTGCAGCGCCCCAGATGCGTTCTGAAAGGAAAGAATGCCAAACGGTGGAGACCAATCTCCTGAGGCCCTTCTTGCTCAAAGTGTGGCGAACAATGAGCGCTTGCGAAGTCGCAATTGGCAAATTCGATTTCGGCTTGTTTGGGGCGGGGTACTGGCAATCCTTGTTCTGTTCATTATCGCGTCTCTTAATGTGGAGTTTGCCTTTATTGAACGGTCAACCCCGTTTATTCTAGCCGGCATTGGACTAACAATTCTCGTCTCATTCCTTTCCATTAGTCTTGCGACCTTGCTAGCCGCACTCGGGGCGCTCGGCCGACTGTCAACGAATGCGATGGCCAACGCGATTGCCTCCTTTTATGTGAGCTTTTTTCGTGGCACTCCACTAATCTTGCAACTTTTGTTTTGGTACCTAGCGCTGCCGCAACTTGGGGTAGTACTTGATCCCGTAATTTGTGCAGTTGGCGCGCTCGGCATGAACTACGGGGCGTATATGACTGAGATCTTTCGTGCGGGTATTCAAGCCGTTCCAGTCGGACAACGCGAAGCGGCTGTTGCATTAGGGATGTCGGAGAGAACTGCGTTTTCTAGAATCGTTGCGCCCCAAGCTTTTCGTATAGTTGTTCCCGCAATCGGAAATGACTTTATTGCGATGCTAAAAGATTCAGCACTAGCATCCACAGTTTCGCTGCAGGAGATCCTCTGGCGAGCACAGAATGTAGGTCGTCGCGAGTTCAAAACCCTCCAGACTTTCCTGATCGCAGCGATGGTGTATTGGGTGCTCACTATCGTCTTCACAGCGGTGCAGAACCGCATTGAGTCCCGCCTAGCTGCGGGAGATCGAAACAAGGTCGTGAAGGGATGAGCGACATGAAGAACCTCTCAACGACGCCTGCGGTGCATGAGCTCCACCCTGCTGAGAAGCCGGGCATTCTGGTGAAGCCGGGTGCCGAGCCGGTCCTAAAGGCGACCAACATCACCAAGTGGTTTGGTGCGAACCATGTGCTCCGCGGCGCATCGATCACCGTCTGGCCGGGTGAGACTGTGTGCATCTTGGGCCGCTCTGGATCGGGCAAGAGCACCTTCCTCCGCAGCTTGAATTTCCTCGAGGACCCTACTGATGGCACCGTCGAGATTGATGGCGTGATCGTCGGTGCTGACCCCTTCCACAACGAGGGGAGCGAGCGACAGGAGCGCATTCGCGAGGTGCGCATGCGTGCCGGGATGGTCTTCCAAGAGTTCAATCT
>RFPZ01000060.1 GCA_009925905.1 Candidatus Aquidulcis frankliniae | reverse complement strand
GGAAACGTGAACGTCGCAGGGTCGGCAGCAACCGCCGACACCGGCTCCGGTGGCGGTGGTGCGGGTGGCGGCTCGGGCCAGACCGGCGGGCGCGGCGCGGCGGGCATCGTGATCATTAAGTACAACCTTGGCTCAAGCACCACGGTGCCGGCGCCGGGTACCGCCACGGGAACGTGGAGCGTCTCCTCGTCGGGCGGTGGCGTACAAGGAACTGGCACGGTGATCTTGCAGTCCGCCCCGTATGCCAATACGTCGTGCGGGATCTGGACTGACGTTGGCACAGCAACAAGCGGAGCCGCGCAGAGCACCGCGGTGAATACCTGTTATCGCTGGACGTTTGACTCCGCTCTCAGCGCATCAGCAGTGGCTCCAACCGAACTGGCTGGAAATCCCACAACTGAGAATCTCACCTCAATCATTGTGGTAGCACTTTCGCCAACTCTTACTGGCCCGGCTGACCAAACCGCAACGAATAGCGTAAGTGCTCAAGTAATTGGTTCATACACCGCCAACGGGTTCTCGGGGTCCTCATCAATCTCAACGTCAATCTCCATCTCGGGAGTCACCGGCGTGACGTTCTCACTTCCAACGACGACTGGTCTTACAAGAACTGCTGGCTCATCGTGGACAGGTATCAGCAGTGTCACGTTCACAAGCACGCGTGCCAACGCCGTTGCGGCACTGAGTGCAATGACCATTGCCACGAACGCAAACAACGGAACGGCTGAAATCTCGGTGACGATGACTGAAGGTTCTGCCAGCGCGAGTGACTCGGTGCTGGTGAACATTGGCTGGGTCGGCCGTTGGCCCAGCACCTTATATGTAGATCCACAACAGGCATCTGTGTTGATCACGCCCCCGTTCACCTCGTTCCCGAGCGTCACCAACCTCGCACTCTGCGTTTCCCTAGACGCTGGGGTGACGGACGGCGTCATCGACATCTCGCGCACGGGGGGGAACGCAGTTGGTGGCAGCCCAGACACGGGCTCGGGTACGCTCGTGATCTCGGGGGATCAGTCTCGGTTGGTTTCGGCGAGCGGCCCGTACGCCAGCGTCTTCGACCTCCTCAGTGGCATTCGCGTCACCTGGACCGCCGGGGGCATTGCGCTTGGAAGTAATCGCACCGTGACCATCAACATCATTGAGAGCCCCACGATTGGGGTGGCGTATAACTGCTCAGGTGCGTATACCTCGGTGGTGAGTACCACCGTCTCGGTGCGACTCCTCGCTCCGACGTGGAAGTCGGTTCGCTCGGTAACTCTGCAGTAGGTTCTTAGCTGCGCTTGCGCGGCAGGTCGAGGAATGGGAGCGGCACGACGGTCGCGGGAATCTCGTGGCGGGTCTCTTCAATGGCCCACTCCAGCCCAACGATGGTTCCGGGTGCTGCGTGCTTTGCTGGAAGTCGGCCAAGCGCAATGGAGCGCTTGAGCAGTGGCGAGAAGGTGCCGCTTGTGGCGCGGCCAATCGTCTCGCCCTTGCGCGTGAGCGGAATGACCTTGCGCCAGGCGCGCAGTGGATGCTGGATCGGGTAGCCAAGATCAAGGTAGGCGTTCTCAAACACATTCAGGTCGAGCTCGAGGCCCACGAGTCGGTCGGGCGGGCCGCCTGCCGCCACCTCGTCCATGAGGGCGCGCTTGCCAATAAACGACGCCTTGTCGAGGTCGACGAGTCGGTCGAAGCCGATCTCGTACGGCGAGACCGCCTGGCTTGGGTGATGTGCGGTGCGCGAGGAGAAGTAGTCGACGCCGGCCATGATCAGCCCCGCCTCAAGTCGCGCAACGTCAAGCGCCTCCATGCCGGCAACGCGCAACGTGTGCGCCTCGCCCGCCTTGATCAGTGCGTCCCACACAGGGAGCCCCGAAGCGAACGGCATGAAGAGCTCGTAGCCGAGATCGCCGGAGTAGCCGGTGCGCGACACACCTACGGCAACGCCGCCAATGGTCACGTCGGCGCGGCCGAAGAAGCCGAGGTCGCTCATGTCGCGACCGACTGCGGTCGAAAGAACATCGCGCGAGCGGGGCCCCTGCAGTGAGACGCCACAGATCGTTTCGGTTTGGTCTTCAATGGTGACGTTGAGACCCTCTGACGCGGCGTCGAGCCAGCCGTGCTGCGGCTCGGCCGAGGTCCAGAAGTAGGAACCATCGGAGAGCAGGGCAACCGTGCCGTCGTCGAGCACCCGACCGGTCTCATCGCACCACGGGGTGTAGATGACCCGCATCGGCTTGATGCGATCGACGCGACGGGTGATGACGCGGTCGACCAACGTTGCGGCATCAGGGCCGGTGAGGCGGTACTTGCACATTGGGGTGATATCGAAGAGCGCGGCCGAGAAGCGGACCGCATGGTATTCCAAGTCGTGCGCTGGGAAATACGAGTCGGCGATGAAGAAGCCCGACCAGTTTCGCCAGCGGCGTGCCTGGTTCAGTTCTGCCGTGCGGGGGTGGAACGGCGTCTCGAGCGGCATGCATCCCTCCCTCTCTCTCAGCGGCCTAGGCGGTACCATTGCCCGCACCCGCATCCTAGCGATTCGGGGCGAGATTGGGAGGGGCAGTGGCAGAACGGTACGACGCGATCGTTGTCGGCGGTGGGCATAACGGCCTCACTACCGCGGCGTATCTTGCGAAGGCTGGACTGAAGGTCATCGTCCTCGAACGTCGCTCCGTTCTCGGCGGCGCAACCCTTACGGAGTCGCCAGTACCAGGCTTCAAGTTCTCTGTCGCCTCGTATTTGGTAAGCCTCTTGCGCCCACAAGTGATTCGCGAGCTCGACCTTGCCAAGCACGGCCTGCAGATGGCGCCATCGGTTGGCACCTATACCCCGCACTGGGATGGCTACCTCGACCGCCGCACCGATCACGCCGACACACTTCGTGAGATTCGCAAGTGGTCGCATCGCGACGCCGACAACTACGACGACTTCAAGCAGACGGTCACCGACATCACCCGTTTCATTCGCCCCGCCATCGACCTTCCCGCCCCCGATCCATATGGTGATCCGAAGGAGTGGCTGGAGTACGCCGGCCTCGCCAAAGAGTTCGGTCACCTGCCGCTGCGCACCAAGGGTGCATTGCTCGATCTCATCACCGGAAGCGCCTACGACTTCTTACGCCGCTGGTTCGAAGGCGAGCCGCTCATCGGCACCATGTCGGCCTCGGGGATCATCGGCACCTTCTTGGGCATTAAGTCTCCAGGCACCGGCATGGTTTTCTTGCATCACTACTTCGGTGAGATCGACGGCTCGTTCCGCGAGTGGGCGCTGCCGCAGGGTGGTACCGGTGCCGTTGCGGCGGCGATCGCCAGCGCGGCGCAGTCGTTCGGCGCAATCACCCGCACCGACGCGCCCGTGAAGCAGGTGCTGCTGCGCGGCGATAAGGCGATCGGCGTGGTGCTCGAATCGGGCGAAGAGGTCTACGGCGACACGATCGTGTCGGCGGCCGACGCCAAGCACACCTTCCTCGACATGCTTCCCGCTGGTTCGCTGCCAACAGACTTTGAAACAGCCATTCGCAATTTCAAGTTCCGCGGCAGCTCGGCGAAGGTGAACTTTGCCCTTGACGGACTACCAACCTTCACGGCGGCCCCTCCAGGGAATGGCCACTTGATGGGCACCGTCAGCATCTCGCCAAGCCCCGACTATATGGAGCGCGCCTACGACGATGCGAAGCACGGCCACCCGAGCAAGCGCCCATTCCTCGACATGTTGATTCCAACGCTCGTCGACCCGTCGATGGCGCCGCCAGGGAAGCACGTCGCCACGGCGTTTGTGCAGTACGCGCCACATAAGTTGGCGCCAGAACACGGCGGCTGGGACAACATCAAGGAGCAGTTCGGTGATCTCGTGGTCGACACCATCGCTGAATTCGCACCGGACTTCCGCGACAAGATCGTGGGTCGCCAGGTCATGACCCCGCTCGATTTGGAGCGCACCATTGGCCTCACCGAGGGGAACATCTTCCAGGGTGAGATCTTGGTCCAGCAGATGGCCTTCAACCGACCGGTGAGCGGCTGGTCGCGCTATAAGACACCAATCCGCGACTACTGGCTCGCCTCCTCCTCGGCTCACCCGGGCGGCGGAATCATGGCGGCCCCTGGCCGACTCGCCGCACTTGAGATTCTGAAGAGCAAGCGAGGGGAGGCGTAATGGCCGCCAAGAAGTCCGCACCGAAGGTTGTGAAGGCTGCAACCAAAGCCGAGCTGCCTCCGAAAGTACAGAAGGCCCCACGCGCACCAAAGCCTGCTGCGACCGCGGATGTTGTGGTGATCGGCGGTGGACATAACGGCCTCGTTGCCGCCGCCTACCTGGCGCGCGCTGGCGTGAAGACCATTCTTGTTGAGGCACGAACCGAACTCGGTGGAATGGCGCTCACGGGCGATGTCGATGGCGTTCGCGCTCCAATGCTCGCGCACACCGTTGGTCGCTTCCGACCGCGCGTTGCCCGCGACCTCGGCCTGCAGGGGAAGGTCAAGCTGGTTGAGCCTGAGGCACGTAACTTTGCGCCGCATCCAACGAACGGCACCTCCATCACTCTGTGGCGCGACGCTAAGCGCACCGCCGCCGAACTCGCCACGCGACCGAACGGCGAGAAGGTTGCGGCCGGGTACCTAAAGCTCGACGGCCGATTGCGCCGCGTGGGTGCCTACTTTGAGAAGGTCCTCGACGGCATTCCGCCAGATCTTGACGGCGGCAAGTCGGTCGCCGAGCTGCTCGCCGGCTTCGCCTTCCGCGCGCCGTTCAGTGGACTCGAAGAGGGTGACGGTCGTGAGATCTTGCGGATGCTCCCAATGTCGGCAGCCGACCTCGTCAACGAATACATCAACGACGACCATCTTGAAGCGCTGATCGCCTGGCGCGGCTCGCGCTACAACGCCACTGGACCAATCTCGCCAGGCACCGGCGCATCGCTCCTCTTCGACAACATCACGGGTGACGGCGCTGACGGTGGTGCCTCGGGCGAGACGGTCGTAGCGATTGGCGGCCCAGGCGCACTGATCGATGCGATCGCCGATGCGGCACGTGGATTCGGTGCCGAGATTCGCACCGGCGCACAGGTCACGGCCATCACCGAGCGCGACGGTCGCGTGACAGGTGTGGCACTGGCCAGTGGCGAAGAGATTATTGCGCCGTATGTGCTCTCAACGCTGGATCCAAAGAGCACGCTGTTGAATCTGCTCGGAGTAGAGGCGACCGGCCCAGAGCTGCGCCGCCGCCTGCGCGCCACGCGCAGCACCGGCGTCACCGCAAAGCTGAACATCCTGCTCGACCAGTTACCAAACTTCCCGAGTGCTGGCTCCGCCGCGGAGCAAGAAGTGCGGCTGCGTGGTCGCATCACCGTCCTCAGCGACATCTTGGGCATTGAGCGTGCCTTTGATTCGAGTAAGTACGGCGAGATGAGCGACGTGCCGGTGGTTGAGGCGATGATTCCAACGCTGATCGACCCAAGCCTCACCAACGATAAACGCCACCTGTTGAGCGCCGTGGTGCAGTACGCGCCCATCGACCTAAAGGGCGGTTGGACCGCTGACGCTCGCAAGACGCTCGCCGACCGTGCTGTTGCGGTGCTTGAATCTGTTGCCCCAGGAATCAGTGGCCACATCGTTGCGCGCCAGCTCATTACGCCCGCCGACCTTCAGAACGATTGGGGCGCGACTGGCGGCCACGCCATGCATGTGAATGAAGGTTTCGATCAGTTCGCCCAGTGGCGTCCGCTTTACGGTATCGGCCGCTACGAGACACCGATCGATGGGCTCTTCTTGTCGGGTGCGGGCACCGCGCCAGGCGGCGGTGTCACTGGCGCCCCAGGGGCGAATGCCGCCGAGAAGCTGATCCGCCACCTTCGCCGCGCTGCCGAGTAGGGCAGCCCGGGCGCCCCGGTGGGCGTGCGGAGGTAGACCCACGCAGCGCCGCGCAACTGTGCGAGAGTAGACAGATGGAACGCACGATTACATCGCACAACCCTGAGATTCACACCGACGGGGGCCTACCCCCCGATCCATTCCCCATGATCAACTGGCGTACCGACGTGCGGCATGAGCCGAAGCAAGAGCGCTCCATTGCCACTCGGCGATTGATCCTCGACGCGGCGCGTACCCTGGCCAATGAGAAGGGCATCAATGGCGTCACCATGCAGCTCGTCTCCAAGCGTGCCGGCATTGCCAGTGGCACCGCGTATCAGTTCTTTGACGACCTTGAGTGCATCTATCGTGACATCTACGAAGATTGGTATCGCGATTGGTGGAGTGTGATCCTGATGCACACGAGCGAGTACTGGGACCAACGTTGGGAGCAACAGCTCTACGATCTCATCAAAGGGAGCTGCACCTTCCTGGTAAAGCACTCCGATGTTTGGACCGTCATTCGTCACGTTGACGCAACGGCGGAAGGGAAGATTGCAGCCCCACAGATGTTGCAAGCGCAAATCAAGCGCTCGGTGGATTCATGGACACCATATTTCACGTCGCTTGGGCTCTCGCCAGGTGAGATCAAGCAAATGGCACGAGGGAACACGTACACGGCGCGTGGGCACCATATCTTCACCGCCCTGGCCGGGAGCTCTGTTCGCGATGTGATCGAAGGATCATTTGAAGCCCAGCGCGCACTCATTCGTGAATACCTGCGGAGGCATAACGCCCTGTAGCAGGTCCCCTTCCCAAAAGGCGAGCAGTTCTCACAATAACCTCGCACGACCGCAGCGAAAGCGAACCACGCTCAATAAATATGTGAGTGGTCATCGCGGTGTGCAAGAGTATGCACATGGCA
>RFPZ01000059.1 GCA_009925905.1 Candidatus Aquidulcis frankliniae | reverse complement strand
CGCGAGGATCGCTACACGGTCACCTATGAGAACTCGAGTTACACGAATACCTACAAAGCCGCATTCGAGGGCATCATCGCGAACCTTGAGCGCCGACACAAAGAGACAGAATCAGAGCTCGTGCGCGTGGAGATCGAGCGCTACATGGTCAGCAGGCCATGCCCCGATTGCAAAGGTCGGCGTTTGAAACCCGAGATTCTTGCCGTTCGTGTTGACGGACGCAACATCGCCGAGGTGGCATCAATGCCGATCGGTGAACTCGTTCCATGGATCAACGCGCTTCCAAAGGCCCTGGGGGAGCGAGAGCGCACGATTGCGAAAGCGGTCATCAAGGAGATCAGCGAGCGTGCTGGATTCCTCGTTGATGTTGGCCTCGACTACCTAACTGTTGACCGCTCCGCAACAACGCTTTCGGGAGGCGAGGCGCAGCGCATTCGTCTGGCAACGCAAATCGGATCGCGCCTTGTCGGCGTTCTCTACATCCTTGATGAGCCATCTATTGGCCTGCACCAGCGTGATAATGCGCGCCTCATTGCCACCCTTATTCGACTGCGCGACCTCGGCAATACCGTTCTTGTGGTTGAGCATGATGAAGAGACAATTCGCACCGCTGACTGGGTCGTTGACATTGGGCCAGGCGCTGGTGAGCTGGGTGGCCGCCTGGTTTCGAATGGTTCGTTCAGCGACCTACTTGCAGCGAAGGATTCGGTCACCGGTGCATATCTGCGCGGCGATCGTGCCGTGCAAATTCCAAAGACGCGCCGCAAGGGGAGCGGCAAGGCGATCACAGTCAAGGGGGCTCGGGAGCACAATCTTCGCGAGCTGGATGTTTCCTTCCCGCTCGGTAGGTTTGTCGCAGTCACAGGCGTTTCAGGAAGCGGGAAGAGCACCCTGGTCACTGACATTCTGCAGAAGGCTCTCGCACGCAAGCTTCACGGCGCGAAAGAGCGACCAGGAGCCCACGACCGCATCACGGGCTTAGACGAAGTTGACAAGGTCATTGAGATCGACCAGAGCCCAATCGGTCGAACGCCACGTTCAAATCCCGCCACCTACGTTGGCCTCTTCACGCCAATCCGCGAGCTCTTCGCTGCAACGCAAGAGGCGCGACTCCGCGGTTACTCGGCCGGTCGATTCTCTTTCAACGTCAAGGGTGGGCGCTGCGAAACCTGCTCTGGTGATGGCATCCTGCAGATCGAGATGCAGTTCCTCCCCGACGTCTACGTCCCTTGCGAAACCTGTCAGGGGAAGCGGTATAACCGTGAGGCGCTAGAGGTGACGTGGAAGGGGATGACGATCGCCGATGTTCTGGAACTACAAGTTGACGACGCTCTTGATCGTTTCTCCGCGGTGCCAGCGATTCGTAATCGCTTGAAGACGCTCAGTGAGGTCGGACTTGGCTACCTCCGACTCGGTCAGGCGGCAACTACACTCTCCGGCGGTGAGGCGCAGCGCATCAAGCTCGCAACGGAGCTCGCGCGGCGTTCGACGGGCCGCACCATGTATATCCTCGACGAGCCGACCACGGGGCTGCACTTCGCCGACGTCGATCGCCTTCTGCACGTGCTGCACCGGCTCGTGGATGGTGGGAACAGTGTGATCGTAATCGAGCACAATCTTGACGTGATCAAGACGGCGGATTGGGTGATTGATCTTGGGCCCGATGGCGGTAGTCGGGGAGGGGAGTTGATCGCAGAGGGGACGCCGGAACAGGTCGCCAAGGTTAAGCGCAGCCATACCGGCCGCTATTTGACCCTTGCGTTGAAGGGCGAGCCGATCCACTCACTGGAGTAGCGATGGTTGAGTCGCACCTCCCGCGACACGCCGACCCTTCACTGGATCAAGCCGGACTTCGTGCCGCCCAGCTCCTCGAGCGCATCCTCGACGAGTTGGTCGATGAGCGCGCTCGTGCGAGGTTCTTGCCGTACCGAGCCTGGACAACGCAGTTGCGCGATGCCCATGGCGTAGCGCTACGCAAAGGGGTTGTTGCGGTGCGTGCCGCACTCGGCCCAGGAGATGGTCTTGCCGACATCGCGTCAGGTGAGGCGGTGAGTGAACTCCGCGAGGCACTCGACGAGATCCTGCGCATCTTGAATCGCCGCGAGGCACTTCGTGGCCGCACTGGAGCGCGTGATGGCGCCTGAGCGGCTCCCTGCGCCAAGCGTTCCCGATGCGATCGCAGCGGCACTGAAGGTTCTCCCCGATGCACCTGGCGTGTATCTCTTCTCAGATAGTACGGGGAAGATCATTTATGTCGGCAAAGCGACGCGCCTTACGCAAAGGGTGCGCAGCTATTGGCAGGCGGGAGGGGAGCCCGGCGCGCACCGCATACGCGACGCGATTGCAGAGGTGGCAACACTCGACTGGACGGTCACCGATTCCGCGAAAGAGGCGCTCCTCCTTGAAGCGACCCTGGTGCGAAGACATCTGCCGAAATACAACATTCGCCTCCGCGACGATCGAAGCTACCCCTACATTCGGGTGACGGCCGATCCGTATCCGCGCGTAGAGCGTACCCGCCGCCTCGTGCGCGATGGCTCACGCTACTTCGGCCCGTATACGACACCCGGCTCGGTCACTGCTGCAATGGAGGCGATCAAGCGCCTCTTTCAATTCCGTACCTGCGAGATTTCAATCAAGCCCATGGAGCGCGCGCTAGAGCGCCCCTGTCTGCTGTACGACTTGAAGCGTTGCCAGGGACCCTGCCTCGGCAACATTCCGGTCGCGGATTACCAGCGTGAAATTGACGGCGTACAGCACTTCCTCGGCGGTCGTTCCCGAGCCGCTATCACCATGCTCAACACGCGGATGGAGTCTGCCGCGGAGCGCGAAGCATTTGAAGACGCTGCACGTATTCGTGACGCAGTCCTTTCGCTCGAAACGACGTTTGATGAGCAGAAGGTTCCCACCTCCGGCCGACCTGACGAAGACGTCTTGGGCATCGCGCGTCACGGCCGCAGCGTTGCTATCGCCTGTTTTCAGATTCGGGAATCGGCGCTTGTCGGGCGTGATGTGCATCGTGTCGAGGCGGGCGATTCGGGCGACGCAGAGCTGTTGGCAGGGTTCACGGCAAGCTACTACGCCCGCGCGGGAGAGATCCCACCGTCGATTGCGATGGCAGTTGCACTTAATGATCCAGAAATCCTTGAGTTCCTCTCGGCTCGACGCGAGGGCCGCGTTGAGATGCGTGTGCCGCAGCGCGGAGACCGCGCGCGGATTCTGCGGCTTGCCGAACGCAATGCCGAGGAGTGGTTGATCCGCCGTGAGGCAGAGGAGGATGCCGATCGTGAACGGGCCGATGCGGCCCTCTCGGCACTTGCCGTCGCGCTCAGCCTCGACGCTTCACCCTCTCGAATTGAATGTGTCGACGTGAGCACGATCCAGGGAGCATTTACTGTGTCGTCGCTGACCGTTGCGCAAGAGGGGCAGCTCGCACCGAAGGAGTACCGCCGCTTTCGCATTAAGGGCGTGACTGGGCAAGATGATTTTGCCGCGCATGCCGAAGCGCTCACCCGTCGATTTGCGCGATCCGCGGCAGATCAGAGACCGCGGAACGGTGAAGCTGAGTCACGCGCCTGGAGCCTGCCAGACTTGTTGGTAATTGATGGTGGTCGTGGGCAGGTCTCCGCCGCAGCTGCCGTACTGGATGCTGTGGGACTGGCGATTCCGCTGGTCGGCCTTGCAAAGGAACGTGAAGAGCTCTGGTTGCGCGACGCGACCTCCCCAATGCTTCTCCCCGCTACCGATCCAGGGCTGCGCCTCCTGCAGCGACTGCGCGATGAGGCACATCGCTTCGCCATCGGGTACCACCGCACCCTGCGGAGTAGGGCGGCGACGGCGAGTCGACTTGACGGTATTCGCGGGCTTGGGCCCACCAAGCGTAAGGCGCTACTCCGCGCATTTGGTTCCACTGCGGGGATCGCCGCCGCGCCAATTGAGGCTCTCACTGAGGTCCCTGGAGTCGATGGTGCTCTAGCCGCACGAATTCTGGCCGCTCTCGGCGCTGATCGTGGCTGAAGGGGGCTGATGCGCGCCCCTGCTAGGATTCTCCGCAATGCGTAAGTTCACCCCGTACCTGATTCTGGCAACAGCCCTCCTGGCGCTGGCTATTGACCTACTCCCAAACTTGAGTCTCCCAGCGGGCGGGACTTCGGGCGGAACGCGGCCAATTGAGACAAAGCTCGGTCTCGACCTGCGTGGCGGCCTACGCGTTGAGTATCAGGTGCAGCCTGTTGACGGGGTCAGTGCAACTGCTGCCGATCTCGCCACCATCCGCGACATCATTGAGCGTCGCGTTAACAGCACTGGCGTTGCCGAGCCGCTTGTTCAGACGCAGGGTGCCGACCGAATTGTCGTTGAGCTACCTGGCGTCACCAATCCTGATTCCATCCGTGCCCTGCTTGGCACGACCGGACGTCTTGATCTCGTGCCGCTTCCGCGTGAGGTCTACGGCTTCTTTGACACGGCGACTGGCCAGCCTCGGGACGGTGTCAAGCCGGTACCAGGCGAAGGCGAAACGCTCAGCGACACCTCGCTGACACCACTTTTCTCGGGTGATCAAATTGAGTCGTCGTCCGTACAGATTGATCAGTCCGGTCGGCGCGTTGTCTCATTCAAGTTGAAGTCGGAGGGCGCAGACCTCTTTGCCACTTGGACGAAGGCGAACATTGGCTCCTACTTCGCGATCGTTCTCGACGGTGCCGTGAAGTCTGCGCCGTACATCCAAAGTGCGATCACCGGCGGCGAGGCGCAGATTTCGGGCCCTGGCGCGAGTGGATTCGCAGTGGATGAAGCGACGAACTTGGTTACCATCCTCAAGTTTGGCTCCCTACCGTTCCCAATCGCAGAGATCGGGGTTACCGACGTGAAGGCAACTCTAGGTGCGGCGTTTTTGGGCCAAGCCCTGTTTGCCGGCGCTGTCGGCATCTTGCTCGTCTTCCTCTTCATGCTCTTGCACTATCGATTGGCTGGGGCCGTAGCTAACGTTGCGCTGGTCTTTTACGTGATCATCGTCTTGGCAATTTTCCGACTTGTTCCCGTCACGCTGACCCTCGCGGGCATTGCCGGCTTTGTGCTCTCGATCGGTATGGCGGTTGATGCAAACATCCTGATCTTCGAACGAACGAAAGAGGAGCTTCGAATCGGGAAGGGGATTGGCCCCGCCGTTGAGGCCGGCTTCAGCCGAGCATGGAACTCCATCCTTGACTCGAACGTCTCCAGTTTGATCACCGCATTCATCTTGTTCTACTTCGGATCGTCAACAATCAAGGGATTCGCCCTCGTCCTCATCATCGGGGTGCTCTGCTCACTCTTTACCGCCGTTACGGTGACGCGCCTCATCTTGCGGGCCGTGATTGTTCGTAAGCGCTTCTCGTCCCCGTATCTCTACGGCGTGGCAAAAGGGGACCTTGACGCGCTCGGTCGGGGGGTCATCAATGGATAAGATCATCGCGCGCAAGCGCTGGTTCTTCCTCTTCTCGCTCGTGATCACCATTCCAGGTCTTCTCTTTACTTTGGCTACTCCGTTCTCGAACGGCACGATTGGACTGAAGTTCTCCATTGACTACACGGGAGGAACGATTTGGGAATTCCGTCCGGAAAACCCAGCCGACCCTCTCGTTGTGCAAGAGGCGGTCTCGAGCGCTGGCCACGAAGAGGCAACGGTGACTGAGGCCGGTACTGGCTTCTTGATCGTACGCACCAAGCCCCTCGATCTTCAGGTCGGTCAGGACCAAATTGATAACGCGGGCGCTGAGCTGCAGGCCATCCGCGAGGCCGTTGTCGCGGCGATTGGTCCGATCGCCGAAGAGGGTTCGGTCTCAACGGTCGGCCCGGTGATCAGCCAGGATCTTACACAGCAGGCACTACTGCTCGTCGTGCTTGGGTCAATCGGAATCTTGCTCTGGATGACGTACCGTTTCCGAAACCTCCGATTCGGCCTCGCCGCGCTTGCCGCGCTGCTTCATGACGTTATTGTGACCGTCGGGTTCTTCGCCATCGCGGGCACGATTGCGGGAATTGAAATTGATGCGCTCTTTGTGACCGCGATGCTCACGATCATTGGCTTCTCGGTGCACGATACCATTGTGGTGTTTGACCGCATCCGAGAGAATCTCGTACGCCATGCTGGCGCGCCATTCGGAGACATCGTCAACCACTCAATTGTGCAGACGTTGGGTCGTTCATTCAACACGACTGCGACTGTGTTGATGACGCTCCTCACCCTGCTCGTGTTTGCTGGAGGATCAATTCGAACGTTCGTGTTAACCCTCTTCATCGGAATTCTCTCAGGCACGTACTCGTCAATCTTCAATGCAAGCCCACTGCTTGTGTGGTGGGAGGAGCGCGCTCAGGCACGCAAAGCGGCAGCGGCTCGAACCCGCACGGCGTAGGGTGCCAGCACGGGCCTGGCGCCTGGAGCCGGTTGCAACCCTTCACCCTGCCGCCGACGGCGAACATCAGGCGAGTCCAGAGCTCCTTCAGATCTTCTCCGATCTGCTGATCCCGAAGCATCTGCATCTCTCACTGGCAACGCTGCTACATAGTCGCGGCTTGACCGACCCACAGCGCGCGCGGCAATTCCTTGATCGCAACGATCGCACCCTGCACGACCCGCATCTCCTCCCCGATGCAACGGGGTTGATTGCGCGCCTGCGGGAGGCGGGTGAAGCGGGAGAACCGGTCCTGGTCGTTGGTGACTTCGATGCAGATGGTCTCACTGGTGCCGCGATCATGATCCGAGCGCTCCGCGCTATTGGTGCGATCGCTGAGGGATATATCCCTCA
>RFPZ01000058.1 GCA_009925905.1 Candidatus Aquidulcis frankliniae | reverse complement strand
GCGAATGAGGCGGCGGAAGAGGGTCAAGCTAATCATCGGGAGCTCCTCTTCTTTGCTGGACTCTTCTTGGCCGGCACACGCTTGGCAGGCGCGCGCTTCGCGGCGGGCCGCTTCGTCGCAGCCTTTGGCCTCACCTTCTTCACTTCAGCAACCTCGGGGAACACCTGCACAGCACCGGAGCTGTGCCGCGCATCGCCGTAGTACGACATGAAGGCCTCTTCGAGGCTGGCCGCCTCAATCAGAAGATCACGCAGTCCAGAGGTTTGCAGTCGCGCGATGAGCTTCGGCACCGCCGCCGATTCTGCCTCACAGCTAATGCGATAGCCGTTCTTCCCTTCTTGCGCGACCTTCACGCCGAAGACGCCAGCGAGTGAGGTAAGACGCGTTGGCTTGCGCGCGACGAGCGCGTCAACGCGACGGCGCTGGAATCGCACCAGGCTCTCAACAGTTTCAAGGGCAACAAGCTTGCCGCCGCGAACGATGGCAACCCGATTACAGATGCGCTCCACCTCACTAATGAGGTGGCTGCTGAAGAAGACGGTGCGACCCGCAGCAACGCGTTCCAGAAGCAACTCTTGGAGCGATCGCTGCATCAGCGGATCAAGACCTTCCGATGGTTCATCAAGTATGAGCAGCTCAGGATCGGTCTCTAGTGCTTGCACCACGCCAATTTTCTGGCGCATGCCGCGGCTGTAGTCGCGCACCGGTCGCTTCAAGATTGCTTCGGAGAGCTCGAGCGCTTCCATCACACGATGGCGAAGCAGTGATGGTCGGCCGCTCAACGCGCGCATGTGGTCGAGATACTCGCGCCCACTCATGTAGTCGTACACGGCGAAGCCGGAGGGGAGATAGCCAACACGACGACGAATCTCGACGGAGTCTTTCACGACGTCGAGCCCGAGCACCGAGGCAGAGCCGGCGGTTGGGTGCAGGAAGCCAAGAAGGGTGCGGATGGTGGTGCTCTTTCCGGCGCCGTTTGGGCCGAGGAAGCCGAAGAGCTCGCCCTCCTTGATCTCAAGGTCAATCGAAGAGAGCGCCTTGATCTCGCCGGTGCGACCGTAGTGCTTGGTGAGCGAACGAGTCTGGATGGCAAGGGAGTTCGTCATGTGCCCAAGTTTACGCCTTTTGAAAAATTTTCTACGGCTTTGACCAAGCGTCGCTGACCCCTCTAGACTGGAGTTGGCACTCAGCGCCTGTTGAGTGCCAAGAGACGAGGTGGGTATGGTTCGACGGCAGCGACGCACGGGGCTCCTGGACGATCGCGCCCGCGTCATCCTCGCCGCCCTCGTCGAAGAGCACATCCGCACGGCTACCCCCGTTGGCTCAATCGCCCTTTCAGACGGCTACGACCTTGGCGTCTCGCCCGCTACCGTGCGCGGCGTGCTCGTCGAACTCGAAGAGCTCGGCCTCCTGATGCAGCCACACACCTCAGCAGGTCGAATCCCCACAGACCTGGGCTACCGCACCTATGCCGTGGAGATCGCGACGCCCGACGAGGTGGCACCAGTCGATCAGCTCATGATTCGGCACCAGTTTGGCCAGGCCGAAGGCGGTGCCGACCAGTGGTTCCGGATTGCGGCCACCACGCTGGCGAGCTCCTCGCGCGCCGCTGGGATCGCCACGCCAATGCGCCCAACCTCTGCGCGTCTCCGGCATGTTGACCTGGTGCGCACCGCTGACCGGCTCGCCACGCTTATCGCCGTGGTCAGCGACGGAAGCGTCCGCCCAACGCTGATGCCACTACCCGAGGGGGCTGACCAGGATGCCCTGAGTGCTGTGGCGAGTCGACTGAACGCCACCGTGCTTGACAAGAGCTCCGCGCAACTCGCCGCAACCGCCACGAGCCTCCCCGAGTCGCTACCGAACCGGGCCATCGTGCGAACGGTGCTCGAGCGAACCAGCCGCCTACTCGCCGAGATCGACGATGCGGCGGTGGAGCAGGTGTACAGCGATGGACTCCTCAATGTGATGGAGGCCCCCGAGTTTGCCGAGAGTTCGCGGGTGCGTAACGTCTTCACGGCGCTCGAGGGGCGCGGCTATCTCGGCGAACTGGTGCAGGACGTCGCCCAGGGGGGTGAGGTCCGCCTCTTCATTGGCAGCGAGAACGCGCCCGTTGAGATGCACGGCGTCTCCCTCATCCTTGCCCCATATGGAGTGCCCGGCCAAGCGCTCGGCGTTGTAGGGGTCCTCGGGCCGACGCGTATGCCGTACCCGCGAGCCGTTGGATCGGTCCAGTTCGTCGCCAACCTCCTCTCGGAGCTCGTGACCCGCCTCCACCGCGCGTAACTTTCGCACGACACGGTTCCACCCAAGCACAACGCTTGACTCTCGTCGCCCAGGGGCGTATTCTCCCGTCAGCGAGTTAGCACTCTTAACCTTTGAGTGCTAACTTAGGCACGAGGCCTCCCCAAAATGGGGGCCGCTGAGCACAAAAGGGGGCACGCATGACCCAACCGACGACCGAATCAGAGGCAACGGAGCAGGGGGCACCGGAGCTCGATCCGCTCGCCGCCGCGCTCTTGGAGCGCGACGAGCAGATCGCTGCCCACCAGCGCACCGCTGCCGACTTTGCCAACTTCCGCCGCCGCACCGCTGAGGAGCGTGAACGCGAGGCTGGGCTGGCGAGTGAGTCCCTCCTCTTTAAGGCGCTGGCAGTCGCCGATGACATCGACCGCGCCCTAGCCGCCGTCCCCGAGACCCTCACGGCTGAACCCTGGGTTGAGGGTGTCGCCGCAATCAATCGAAAGCTCCTGGCGCTCCTGGAGAGCGAAGGGGTGACCCCATTTGAATCGGTCGGCAAGGCGTTTGATCCGCGGGAACACGAGGCTATCGCCCAGGTTCCCGGCAGTGGCAAGCCGGCTGGCGAAGTGATCGCAGAGCATCGAAAGGGGTGGCGAATTCGTGATCGAATTCTGCGGCCTGCGGTGGTGAGCGTGGCGAACGATTAGAGGGAGCGACCGCTCCACATGACGTTGGAATTGTTGGAAACAGTAGTGAAGTAAAGGAGAACCAAATGGGAAAGATTATCGGGATCGATCTTGGAACCACGAACAGCGTTGTTGCCGCCATGGTCGGCGGTGAGCCAACGGTAATCAGCTCCGCCGAGGGCGGACGAACTGTTCCGTCAGTTGTTGGGTTTGGTAAGGGCGGCGAGCGGCTCGTTGGCCAGCTGGCAAAGCGCCAGGCGGTCACGAATCCAACGAACACCGTCTTTAGCATCAAGCGCTTCATGGGCCGACGTTTTGACGACGCCGAGTCGGTAAAGACGAAGGGCCTTGTTCCGTACGTTGTTGAGAAGGACGCCGGCAGCGACGGCGTGAAGGTCAAGGTCGACGGCGGATCATATTCGCCACAAGAGGTTTCAGCAATGATTCTGCAGAAGCTGAAGGCTGATGCAGAAGCGTTCCTTGGCGAGAAGATCACCGAGGCCGTGATTACGGTTCCGGCCTACTTCGACGACACGCAGCGACAGGCAACGAAAGATGCCGGCCGCATTGCAGGTCTTGACGTGAAGCGCATCATCAACGAGCCAACCGCGGCGGCGCTCGCTTACGGTCTCGACAAGAAGAAGGAAGAGAAGATCGCCGTCTACGACCTTGGTGGTGGTACGTTCGACATCTCGATTCTCGAGCTTGGCGACGGCGTCTTCGAGGTGAAGTCGTCGAACGGCGACACCCACCTTGGCGGCGACGACTTCGACCAGCGGATCATTGACTGGCTCCTGGCCGAGTTCAAGAAGGACCAGGGGATTGACCTGTCGAAGGATCAGCAGGCTCTGCAGCGCCTCAAGGAGGCGGCGGAGAAGGCCAAGATTGAGCTCTCCGGCACGGGCCAGACCGAGATCAACCTGCCGTACATCACGGCCGATGCGACCGGTCCGAAGCACGTGGTGGTGACCCTGACCCGAGCGAAGCTCGAGGCCCTGGTTGCCGACCTGATCGAGAAGACAAAGGCCCCAGTGCTCGCCGCCCTTAAGGATGCGGGACTAAAGCCATCGGATATTGACGAGGTCGTCCTCGTCGGCGGCATGACGCGCATGCCCGCCGTTGTTGATGCGGTCAAGGCGCTCTTCGGTGGCAAGGAGCCGTCGAAGGGTGTGAACCCTGACGAAGTGGTGGCCATCGGCGCAGCAATTCAGGGCGGCGTCCTCGCGGGCGACGTTAAGGATGTGCTGCTGCTCGATGTGACACCGCTCTCGCTCGGCATCGAGACGTTGGGTGGCGTGATGACGAAGCTCATCGAGCGAAACACGACGATCCCAACCTCGAAGAGCCAGACGTTCTCAACGGCCTCCGACAACCAGCCGCAGGTGGAGATCCATGTGCTGCAGGGTGAGCGCGAGTTTGCCGCCGACAACAAGACGCTCGGCAAGTTCATCCTCTCCGGGATCCCCGCCGCTCCGCGCGGCGTGCCACAGGTTGAGGTGACGTTCGACATTGATGCGAACGGCATCCTCGATGTGAAGGCGAAGGATCGAGCCACGGGCAAGGAGCAGCAGGTGCGCATCACCGGCAGCTCGATGCTTGGTAAGGACGATGTTGATCGCATGGTGCGCGAGGCGAAGGAGCATGAGGCAGAAGACAAGGCACGCCGCGAGGCGGTCGACTTCCGCAATCAGACCGAAGCACTCGCCTTCCAGGCGGAGAAGACGTTGACCGATCTTGGCGACAAGGTTGATGCAGCGAAGAAGTCCGAAGCGGAAGGGCTCATCGGCGAGGTCCGCGAGGCCTTGAAGGGTGAGGATCAGACGCTGCTGAAGGAGAAGGGCGAGGCGCTCGCGCGACTCATGACGGAGATCGGCACCGCCGCCTACCAGCAAGGACAGGCGGAAGGGGCGAACGGCGCCGAAAGCGGCGAGCCAACCCCAGCCAGCGAGGAGACAATCGAAGGCGAAGCGAAGGAGGTCTAACCTAGGGGTATGACCGACTCCGCATCGACTCCTACCGCGCTGATCCGCGCCCGAGGCCTGACGAAGGTCTTCGGGGAGCGGACGGCCGTGGCCGGCATCGATTTCGAGGTGCGCGACGGCGAGTTCTTCGGCTTCCTTGGGCCAAACGGCGCAGGGAAGACGACGACCATGCGAATGATCGCGGGCGTGTCGCCGCGCACCTCGGGAACCCTCGAGATCTTTGGGGAGGACCCAGATCTCCACGGCTCCGAGATTCGTGGCCAGATCGGTGTCGTACATCAGCAGGAGACGCTCGATATGGAGCTGAGCGTTCGCGAGAACCTGCTCGTCTTCGGCCGCTTCTTCGGCATGGACCGCCCCAGTATTGCGACCCGGGCCGACGAACTGCTCGAACTCTTCCAGCTTAGCGACCGAGCAAAGGACCAAGTGGAACCGCTCTCTGGCGGCATGAAGCGCCGCCTCTCGATTGCGCGATCACTGATTGCAAGCCCGCGCATCTTGATGCTCGATGAGCCGACCACCGGGCTTGATCCACAGGCGCGACACCTGCTGTGGGACGCGCTACAGCGACTGAAGCGCGGTGGCACCACGATCGTGCTGACCACCCACTACATGGACGAGGCAGAACAGCTATGCGATCGGCTCGTCGTGATGGACCAGGCGAAGATCGTTGCCGAGGGTTCGCCGCGACAGCTCATCACTGAGCATGCATCGCGTGAAGTACTGGAGCTGCGCTTCCCGAACGGCACCGAATCAATTGATGCGAAGGTGCTTGAAGGGATTGGCGATCGCTACGAGCGACTCGCCGAACGCGTGATCATTGGTTGTGAGAATGGCGAAGCGGCGCATGCCCGTGCGTTGGAGCATGGCTTGAATCCAGAGAGTTGGCTCGTTCGACGCTCAAGCTTGGAGGATGTCTTCCTTCGGCTCACGGGCCGGAGCCTTGACGAGTGACCGCCGCGTCGAGCGC
The DNA here is from genome assembly GCA_009925905.1 of Candidatus Aquidulcis frankliniae. Classification (GTDB taxonomy): domain Bacteria; phylum Chloroflexota; class Limnocylindria; order Limnocylindrales; family Limnocylindraceae; genus Limnocylindrus; species Limnocylindrus frankliniae. The sequence goes on along the minus strand of RFPZ01000058.1, from coordinate 950 downwards.
TGCGCCAAACCGAACCCGCAGCCGACTCGCCGCCATCCGCGAAGCGGCGCCACACCCAACGCGGTGGCGTCACGTTGTCGGCTACATGATTGCCGTCTATCGCCGCGAGTGGCAAGGGTCGGTCTTTAGCGGCTTCATCGAACCACTGGTGGTGCTCGCAGGACTCGGCATCGGCCTCGGTGTGCTAGTCGGCGATAAGGCCGCGGAGATTACGGGTGGCGTCAGCTACGTCGCCTATATCGCCCCAGCACTCATGGCCAGCTCGGCAATGAATCTTGCGACGAGCGAAGCGGCCTGGCCAATCCTGGCGCGCGTCGCTTGGGTGCGGATCTATCACGCAATCGTTGCCACCCCGCTCAATGCCGCGGACGTTATGGTCGGTGCGATCACCTTCATCGTGGGGAAGGTCGCCTTTGCCGCCACCTTCTTTGCGGGGGTGCTCTTGGTCACGGGAATCGCGACTAGCCCAACCGGGGCACTCGGCATGATCGCCGTCTCGGTGCTGACCGCCTTCGCATTTGGCGCGCCAATGGCCGCATTCTCAGTCACGCAGAAGTCGGACCAGGGATTCGCCTTCCTCTTCCGGCTGATCATCACGCCGCTCACCTTCTTTTCGGGAACCTACTTCCCGATCGAGAACCTCCCGTTTGCCGCGCAGGTGCTCTCGTGGTGCACCCCTCTCGCGCACGGCGTCGCCCTAAGCCGAGCGCTCGCTTTGGGCACTCCGGTCAGCTACATCTGGCTCCACGTTGTCGCCCTCCTGGCGTGGGGGGTCGTTGGAACGGTGGCCGCGATTTACCTCTTCCGCAAGAGGATGCTGAAATGATCGCCAGTCTTGCCCCTCGCGCCTTCAGTGTTTTCGAGCGCAATGTCTTTGTCTATCGCCGGCAGTGGTTGATCATCGTCACCGGCTTCTTTGAGCCGCTCTTCTTCTTGCTCGGCATCGGCTA
>RFPZ01000057.1 GCA_009925905.1 Candidatus Aquidulcis frankliniae | reverse complement strand
CTGGCGTTGCAACGGCTCGCAGGGTCAGTACAGCGGCACCTGCTATGGATCGACCAGCTTCGCTCCGCCGAGTGGTTCGTTCACGCCGTATCCTGATCTGACCGAAGCGCAAGTCTTGGGCTGGTGCTACGCCAATGGCGTCGATCAGGCGGCTATTGAGGCGAACGTGACGCAGCAGATCAACGACCAGATCAACCCTCCGGTCATCGCTCCTCCGCTGCCGTGGGGCGATGGCGTTGTCGATGGCACCACCATCCAGGCTCCGGTGATCGCTCCTCCCGCTCCTGACTTGAGCGAGCCGCCCGCTCCTGCGGTCTTGCAGGATGCTAGCAACTGACATACGCTGACCGCGCATGATCAACCTTGAAATCACCGAAATCGAAGCCCAAAACCTTGTTCAGCTGATCGAGCTTGCGATCAAGTCCGTTGGAAGCCAGGCCGCCCGTGTTGGCGTGCCTCTCCAGGACAAGATCGCGGCTGCGGCAGCTGGAGTAAAACAGCCCAATGGAGACCAACCCAAACCCGAATAACCTGGAAGCCCGTTTGGGCAACCTGGAGATACGCATCGTGAAAATCGAAACCATCATCGGCGATCGCGACGCGGGCATCGTGTCCGACATCCACGGCATCAAAGCCACCCTGGAAGGGCTGAAGCAGTTCCAGTGGAAGCTCTTCGGTGGTCTTGGTGTTTTGGTTGTGCTAGCTCAGTTTCTGGGCAGAATCGGACTGAAATGAACGAATCCATCAAATCCATCGTCCGCCATGGCCTGAGCTTTGGCGGCGGTTTCCTGGTCGCCAAGGGGCTGGTCACCGTTGACCAGGCGAACGAACTGGCCGGCGCCGTGATCACCGTTCTCGGTATCGCCTGGTCTGTTTGGAAGAATAAGAAGACTCCTCCCGCTGCTCCCGCCGCGTGAACTGGATCTACCAACTGGTGCGGGCGTTTCTCGATTTCATTCGTGAGGCGCCCGCGCCAAAGATCGTTGATGGCAAGGCACCAAATGATCTCAAGGACAATTTGCATGGCCGGATTGCTGGTCTGCATGGGTTGCCAAAGGACTCGGGTGATTCTGGTGCCAGACGGTGATCCGGTCATGCTCGCCTACCCTGTGAAGGCGAAGGTCTATGCGTTCGACGCCCAGGGAAACATGACTGGATATCCGTCGAAGATTGAGATTCCAGCTGGCTGGTACGCATTGCCGAAACGCAAATGATCACCTACCGAGGTCAGAAATTTGCCGGCTACAACAAACCCAAGGCCACGCCTGGCGCGTCGAAGAAATCGGCCGTGTTGGCGAAGGAGAACGGAAAGGTGCGTCTTGTGAGGTTTGGCGACCCCAAGATGACCATCAAGAAGCACCTTCCCAAGCACCGAAAAAGTTTCCGGGCCCGCCACGGTTGCAGCGAGCCCGGTAGTAAGCTGAAAGCACGCTGGTGGGCATGCAAAAGCTGGTAGTTACCAGCCGCTTCCCTGGATCTCGTCGATCGCGTCTTCAGGATTCTTCGGAGCCGACCGTCCGGACTCCGCAACGCCGCCGCCCTGGCCGGGTTCAGACGCGCGTACCTTGCCCACCTTCTTCTCCAGTTCAGCGATGCGCTGCTGGAGCTTGATGTTCCTGAGCCGCTCCCGGCCGTAGGCGCGCGCACGAAGCGCCACCTGGGCCTGAGCCTTGGTGATCAGGTCAACCTTGTCGTCGTAGCCCAGGTCGGCATCGACGCCCTCACCGCGCATGGCGATGCGGATCAGCTGGTCGCCTTCATCCAGCAGCTTGTTGCCATCTTCGTCGCCGTCTTCCTTGGCAAACAACTGAGCGTGGCGAGTTTCGTAATCCTTGATGGACGAGTCGAACAACTCGCGTGATCGACTCTGGCGACCTTCCAGCTGCTTCGACTTCTCGACCTCGCGTTGTGCGCCCTTCTCTTTCCATTCCTTGATCGAGGCGTCGCGGGCCTGGGTGAGTTCCAGGATGCGTCGGCGGTGGGCCATGAGTTCAGGTGCAGCGGCACCGAACATCTCCTGGGCAATGATCGCAGCCTTGGCGGTCGGGACGTTCAGGATCGCCATGATGTCCTCATGGGACACGTCGCGCTCGGTGCCATCTTCCTCGGTGACACGGATGCCATCGATGTCGTCTAGGGCAGACTTCCAGGCGTTGCGCAGAGGAGTCTCGTACTTCTCCTTGTACTCGTTGCTGCGCGTGTAGTTGAGGTAGCGAACCTCGGTGTCGAGTTCTTCGGCACGGGCGCGGATAGCATCCATCTCGCCCTTGAGCGCCTTGGTGGCTTCCTCGATCTCCTTGCGAGTGCCGTCCGCCTTGGCGCGCTCCAACTCCTGGATCTTGTTCGCCAGGTCATCGCGCTCCTTCTTGGTCATCTCGTACTGCTCGCGGAACTGCTTGAGCGAGGACGGATCAGTCTTCTCGGTGCGCTTCGGCGCATCTTCGACCTTCGGCTTCTCGACGGGTTCCTGCTTCTGCGTGAACCGATCGAGGTTCAGCAGGTCATCAGGGTTGCTCTTGGCAGTCGGCGCTGGACCGGGAGCGGGTTCAGGCGCGGATGGAGGCGGAGGCGCAACTGGTGCCGGCGTTGGTGCCGGTGCCGGTGCTGCGTCGGGAGCGCCAAGGCCGTCGCCAACGATGGCGTCGATGCCAGCGAATGCGTCGGAATAGTCTGCGCCGGACGGCGGAGGTGCGTCAGCGCCTGTTGGTGTCGTTGATGGATTCAAGGTTTTGACTGATGGGTTGCTTTTCGACTCGGGTTTCGGTGATCGCCATCAACTCCTCGATGAACGCCTTGGCGCCAGCACGGCGACAGTTGGCGTTCCACCCGTGTTGCGGGTTCTCGGAACTTGGCAGCGACCAACAAAATTGGTTGTAGGCAGTTAGGAGCGCAGCCTGAAACGCGGCGTCGTCCAGCAGCTTACTGACCTCTGCGAGGCGTTGCTTGTCGCGCTGGAACTCTTGCTTGGGTGTGAGGGATCTCATTGGTTGAGAATGTCCGCCTGGGTCTTCAGATCCATGGCGGCGATATCAGCCCGAGTCATGGCGCCCTTGCGCTGGGCCTCGGCGATTGTCGAAGCGTTCTTGCGCTGCTGATCCTGCTCGAAAGCCACCTGCTTCTGGACCCGCTTCTGCTCGGCATTGGCAGCCGCGATCTGCGCCTTGGACTGCGCCGTGATGATCATCGACTGGATCTTGGCAGCCGTCTCGGCGTCCATGCCGTTGCCAGCAGCGCCGGCCTCGGCCTGAGCCGCAGCCTGCTCCTGGAGACGCTGCACGTAGCCCTTGATGTAGTTCGACGCCTGACCGATGCCGTCCATGTAGACCTTCACGATCTGAGCGTTGCCCGGGTCGGACGCGATGATCTGGATCTGCTCCTGGATGTGCTGGATGACGTTCGCCAGGCCAAGCACACGCTCCATGGTCGGCATACCGCCTTGCTCGCGTTCGATGCGGCCGATGGCTTGGCCAAGCATGGTGAGCAACTGCTGGACGTAATCCTTGCGGTTGATCTGGGTTGCCAGCACGACGTTCTGGCCATCGATGAGCGTGCCCCACGCCAGTGTCGCGCGCTCGACGGCCGGGGAGACCGGTACGTTGTCCACCGGCGCGAGCCGATTCGCCAGCAGCGGGTCGTCGGTGTTGGCCTCGACGTACATGTGAACCACCTCGGCCTGGGCGTCCGGTGCCAGCAGCGGGCGGATGGTCATCAGGCGATCGGCCTGAGCGATCTCCAGCATCTTGTTGCCGGAACCCATGACGCGCTCCGGCTGGATGTCCCAGTCGGCGATATGCCGCCAGACAGACGGATCGACGCCTTCGGACTCGCACTTATCGCGGAAAGCAACGCAGTCGGCGTGATCGATCTCACAGAAGCGGCGCGCGATCTCCCGGTACTGGAACGTCTGCTGGGTGTAGGCCCGGGTGAGCATCGAGCCCATCAGCGCGTTCGCGTTGTTAACGCGAGCCATCACCTCGGTGGCCGTCAGTTCTTTCGACGTGCCATCGTTCACGTCCTGGGTGTACGCCGCGCTCGACTCGGCCATGATCTGCCGGTGCATGGCCATGGCGCCCGACAGCATCGTGTAGTCCACGGTATGGCGCTCGGACTGCGGCACCCACGACAGGCCCTCGGGGATCACGCCCATGTGGAACAGGTCGATCTTCTCCATCCGCTCCATGTCGCCATCGGCAACGTTTCGGAATAGCCAGAGCATCTGCTCGAAAACGGAGTCCGTGAATTTGCAGCGCAGCCGGTTCTGGAGATGGCAGACCGCGTACAGCAGGTAGCCAAGGGACCGTACCGAGTGCCAGCGGAACGGCGGGACCACGCAGCCGTCGGCGAACTGCGTGTGCATCAGGTGGTAGATGTCAGAGCCGTAGCTGCGATCACCGGCGTCGTAGAGGAACTCGTTGGCCGTGTTCACGGCCCAGGCGCCCGAGTTGTACTGGTCAACGACAATGCGCCGGCGCCAGGTCGGGTTGTCGCCGGTGGTGTCCAGGAAGTAGAAATCGTAGCACCGCACGACAGGGACCGCATCGGATCCCCAGTATCCGGTGTTCTCCTTGAAGTCCTCTTCGACCTTCTCAGGGAAGTACTGCTGGTTCCACGTGTTGGTCTGCATCGTGGTGGCCTCGATGTTGGCCATGTAGGCCAGCAGTTCGTTCACCATGCGCATGTTCCAACCGGAGTCCACCTCCCCACCCCGGGTCATGCGGATCAGGTCTGCGGCCGTGAACGACGTGTAGATGGCGAAGTGCGTGAGGTTCTCCATCGACGTGTACGTGTTCGACGGAACCAGCACGTCTTCGGTGCCGCGAGCCGACGGACACCAGTCGCGATCACGCAACCAGGTCACCGGCCCGATGCCGTGCAGCACGGTGGCGGCAAATTGGCTCTCCAGTACGTTGATGTACTTGGAGGACTTCTTCATCGCACGATTGATGTTCTTCGTGATGATGTTCCCCCACTGGGTACGCTTGTCGCGGGGGCCGTAGTCGAGCGAGACCGCAAAGTAGTTCTGCGGCTTCAGGAACGCATTGGTGAACTGCTGGCGGGCGGCATGGATGATCCGGGTGCCCTCCAGGAAGTTGACGTTGGTCTGGATCTTGTTGTCGCGCGCCTCCTCCTCCGTGAATGGAGGGTTGCCGTTAAACACGGCGTTTATTCGGGCGCGGTTCCGAGCGCGGGGCTGCTCGGCCTGCAACATGGCAGATACGACGTTCCAGACCTTGCTGGCATCCTTGAAGCTCATACGGTTCCTAGACTGATTTGCTCTCGCGGGAAATCCAGCAGGAATCGGGCATACCAGAACTGTCAAGGTGTTTGATTGGCACCCAGACCTTGAGCTTTAGGTAGCAGCCGCATACATCGCAGGTGCCTGCATTGCCCTCCCCGTAAAGGATCATGGACATGTCGTTACGCACCTGCTCCTGCTCGATGATCGCCTCGGCGACGGTCTTTTCGATGCTAGCAGCCTGCGTTGGCTTGTTGTGAACGCATCTCAGGCACACGTCGATGCGGTCCTGGGCGACCGTGCGATCGACCGGCTTGCCGCCCTCTCCCAGCCATTCGGCCAGGATACGGGCTCCGCTGGCGGTTCGCTTAACCCTTTCGACCGCACGTGCGACAACCTGAGATAGGCTGCTGTTCATAGGAGGCTGCTGTAGCTGGCGGGGCCTGATTCTGTCCAAGACGGGTTCTAGTGTAGTTCTCCAGGTCGGCCATGGCCTTCGCCAGCGTTGATCCGCCGGCAAGAGCAGCATTGGCTGCCCGATGACTGTGAATAAGTTCCGCCGCACCGGTGAAGCTGTAGTTCAGCGGATTGGGAAGGCTCCAGTTAGTCTCTGGCTGGTAATACTGCCAGCCGCCGGGAGGGAAAATGTCGCGGTTAAAATGGAGGCTCATCGTCGAGGTCGAGTTGGGTAACGGTTTTTCGTGCAGGCGCAGATTGCTGCGGCCGAGCAGCCGCATCCTTGCCTCCGAGGAATTGAAACGATTCCACCATGATTCGGGTAGCCGTTTTCTTCGTGCCGTCTTTGGCCTCCCATTCCTCCCTGGTCAGGCGCCCTTGAACGAAGAGCGGTGAACCTTTCTTCACGTATTGGGCGATCGTCTCGGCCGTCCGTCCAAAACATTTGCAGTCGGCGAAGTAAACCTCTTCACGTTCCTCACCGGTGTCGGTCTTCCATTTGCGGTTGACCGCCATTGCAAAATGGCAGGCAGCGGTTCCCTTTGGCAGGCGTTTAAGTTCCGGATCCCGGGTGAGGTTTCCGATCAGGGTGACTTGATTGAATGAGGCCATGTTATGAGTAGGTCAGCTGATGTTCGCGTTCCAGTGACTGACGTTTTTCGGCCATACGTGTCAGCCACCTTGGTGTCGATCGCTTGACAATACCAACACTGTTGCCGGCCGCAATACGAAAACCAACTCGGCGCGCCATCTCGATCGCCACGACGAACGAGTCCCACAAGTCCGGAGACCGCCCCATGCGTTCCTTCGTTTTCTTCTTGGGTTCCACGTCGATCTGGCCGGTACGCGAGATGCCCCACTCGCGCATGGCGCCTTCTTCGGCGACCTCACGCGGGAGCTTCCGCAGCTGCTTTGACTCAACGAGCAACCGGGATGCGTACCAGAGTGCTGTCACCATCTTGCCGTAGGTCTCGCGCTCGGTCTTGTCGTCTCCGTCGCGCACCGGACGGTCGAGCGGTTTGCCGCCGAACTCAATGGGCACCACGGTCGGGGACCACAGGCGAGCAAACGCCGACATCAGCGTGCCACGTCCAGTCGAGTCGAACCCGACGTTTTCCGCCGGAATACCACGCTGCTGGGCATAGAGCCGCACGTACTCAGCGATCTGCTCCTCAGCCTGCTGGGCCTTGGCAGCCGTCACCGGGATGATCACCGGCTGCTCGGCGAACGCGATGCGCACGTTGCCTTCCGAGTCGGGCCCGTAGATCAGGTCGGTCATCACGCAGCGGTCACCGCCAACACCTGAGTAGGCCGCGTCGATGCCCAGCACGCGGGTCTGCTTGTCGGCGCCCATCCATCGAATGTCGTCGAACGCCTGGTTCTGCTCGCACAGGGACATTGTAACAACGCGACGGGTGCCGCCGTCCCGAGGCATGAGCCCCAGGTTCATCATCGAGAACTGCAACGAGTCGCGCCCGTAGTAATCGAGGTCTGCCTGGATCTGCTCCG